>CALKTD010000022.1 GCA_937997345.1 uncultured Atopobium sp.
GAACCTACCAAAGCTGCGCTATTTTGTGCGCCAGGCCTAAAAGCCGACGCTAACATGCTGCAGAATCATAATCACTCGCATATGAACAGCCTCCCCCATACAGGAGAGGCTGTTCTAGTTCAAACGATTACAAAGGGTGCTGCGTCTGAGCGACTATGCACGCTTACGAAGACGAATACCGGCAGCCATTGCGCCTGCAGCAGCAATCATACTGACAGAAGACAGAACAACGGAAGCGTCAGAGGTATCTGGCAGCACTCCCTTCTTGTGCGACTTGTGCTTCTTCTGAGAGCTGCTTGTACCGTTGTTAGAGCTGCTGTTAGATGGATTGCTTGTAGATGGGTCGCTTGCAGTATCGGTCACGGTAAGAGTTCCAGAAACGTAGATGAACTCATAGTCGTCAGCTGAGCCGCCTGCAGGAGTCAGCTCGTGTGCACCAACGCTCAGGTCAGTTGCGCTGAGGGTAGGAGCGGTGTAGTTGCGAGCAGTATCAGCAGTCTCACCGTTTACAAAACCGGTAACAGTAAGCGTAAGCTGAGGAGCAACGCCCTTCTCAACAGTCTCGCCAGCATAGGTCACAACAAGCTGAGCCTTATTGATTGTCCAAGTTGCATCCTTAGTGGCAGTGGTGCCGTCTTCCCAGGTGTAGTTCATAGGGTCAGCCAGATCAAGTTCAACTTCATACGTACCAGGATAAGTTGCTGAAACCTGGCCACTAACAACTACCTGTGGGTTAGCGGTGGCATCAAAGCCTCTTCGCAGATGACCGTTATAGGTATAGTTGGTTGCGGCTGGAACAGAAACGGTGCCCTTCTGAACGCTCATCTTCATAGGAATAGTAAAGTCATACAGAGTGCCATTCTTGATGGTGATGCGCGTATAACCATTGCTTGCAGCAGTTGGAGTACCAGAAATAGTTGCAGTGCTTCTACGAGCAGTTGCATCATTCTCCATTGGACTAAGCGTAAGACCAGCAGGCAGATTGTCTACGGTAAAGGTGTCGTAACCCATAGTAGATGCAGCCCAAGGAATGGTGATTGGCTCGTTGTAGGCCTCGCCAACCTTTGCAGGAGCGATCTTATTAGAAGGAAGCACTACGCCAGCGGTATTGTTGGAATTCTGGAACCTGGTATTTTCGATAGTCAAATCACCGCCATTGGTGGTAGTAAGATCAATCTGAACAACCGTGGAGTTCTTAACAGTTGAAGTACCTCTGTTATCAAGACCGTTATAGAACGTAACATTATCAAAGGTTACGTTTGCACCAGCCTCAACAATAACCTCGCCCTCAAACTTCATATTTGAGACGGTTCCGTTAAAGCCAGTTGGGAAAATAATGCGAGAACCCTTAGGATTCAGACCAGCGTAAACCTGAACACGAGTACCATTGCCCAAGTAGGTGCTCTGATAGGTACTAGTAATATTTGTTACGGTAGTAGGAACAGTGAAGTCCTGAATAGAAGAACCGCTACTGGCGCCAATAGTCACTCTTGAACCAGAGAAAGACCATGTGGATGCAGCATCCATTGCAGCCTTGTTGTTGCTGTAGATGTATTGCAAACTACTAGAACCATAGCCCGAGAGCCAGTCAGTAATCTCAAACGTTCCATCTGCATAAGCCTTTGTTGTAAATGGCGAGAAAAACAAGCAAGCAGCAATTGCCATCACAACAGCAAACTGAGCACGGAGCCTACTTGGCGCATGCTTAACGTACATAGAGCTTCCCCCAATCTAACTGTTTATGTGAACCCTCCAATTGAGCCACAACAGTTTTGCCCATTGAACATCCGTATCTTATCAGATAAGTTAGCCAGAGGTAACAAAAAAAGACCCAAGTTTTATTCTTGGGTCTTATAAATGCTTTAACTAATTTACTTAACTACTTACTTAAGCACTTCTTAATTTCTTGATTAAAAACAATGGAACGAGTAAAAAACGCGACAGCTACAGGAATGACCAATAGTGGCGCAACCACAAGAATACCCGCGACAGCCACTCCCTGGGCCGTAACTCTTCTACCAGGTCTTGATAGTATGCTGTTTAAAATATCAGTCATAGTGAATACAAATGAGCCGTCGGTAAGCACATACGCAAGTATCAACTCAAGCGAAAATAGAACAACAAAGACAAATGCCATGGTATTTCCAGTCTTTTTGCAAATAGCAAGTCTCTGGTCAAATGAAAGGTCATCTGCCTCGGACACTTTCTCAAACCATTTAACTGCTCGTTGTTCTGGCGTCATTATGCGCCCTCAATCTCATTAAGCTCTGCGTCAACCAATGTTGCACCAAGCGTGTACTTGAAGTGCGAAAGAGCAAATTGATGGTTTTCTAGCGTCAGCGATGCAACCGCTGGCTCAACAACCTCAATGTGATAACCCAGGTTGTAAGCGTCCACTGCCGTGTGCAGCACGCAGATGTCGGTAAGAACGCCGGTTAGGATAACCGTGTTAATGCCGCGCTCCCTCAGACGAATATCAAGATCAGTTCCCGAGAAGGACGAGTAGTGACGTTTGTCTATCCAGAACACATGGCTATCATCTTTGTGCTGCTGATAGAAATCATTTAGAGGGCCAAACAGGTCTCTACCACTTGTTCCAATAATATTGTGAGGTGGGAAAAGCTTAGTCTCTGGATGGAAGTTATCCTCTGGATCGTGAGCATCAATAGCAAAGAAAATATAATCGCCACGATCAAAAGCGCACTTTGTAGCCTCATAAATAGCATCTGAAATAGCCTGAGCTGGCTTGCCTGCTGTCAGCTTTCCGTCATCTGCTACAAAATCGTAGGTGTAGTCAATCGAAATCAAAGCCTTCTGCATGATTAATCACGCTTCTTTCTTGAGCTCTACAAGAGCAGTCGGTAAAAAGAATAGACGCCACCTATTGTACAGGTGGCGTCTCTGTATTCCACACTTAACACGTAAATGTTTTATACGTAAGTACTCAGCTCATCAATGTAGACATCTAGTTCATTAGTGAAAGTTCATCTTAAAATTTAAACATCCATTATCAAATATGTTACAGGAAATTTCTTAAATTAGCTCTCTTGTTGATTGGAAGCTGACGCATTATTACCGTAAACGGCATCTAGAACTTCTACTTCTAAGAATGCTTTATTACTAATTAAAATCTTTTATCGCAGTTAAAAATTAAAGCGACTGGATAATTTCTTCTCCACGAACATTTTGCGAGATAAATCGAATCTCACGACGAGGCTCAGCGTCATCGGAAACTAACTCTTCCTCTGATAACCTAGAAACATACACATCAAGAGTTCTCTCGCCAATTTGCTCTGCAAATTGCTCTCCCCACTCAATGATAGTTGGCCCATCGGACTCAAGCGCGTCATAGAGGCCGGTATCTTCGAGCTGGTCAGGATTGCTCAAACGATACAAATCAAAGTGATAGAGCGGCATAGTTGTACCCTCATAAACCATCTCGATAGTAAAGGTTGGGCTGGTTACGTCATCAGTAACACCCATGCCTGCAGCAATACCCTTAGTGAGTTGCGTCTTTCCCGCGCCCAAGTCTCCTGTGAGCACTAGAACATCTCCTGCCTGCAGGAGTTTACCTAGAACCTGACCAAGAGCAATGGTCTGTTCAGTGGTAGTGGAGACAAACGTACCAGCTGCAGTTTTTTCTGGCAGGTTGTTTGCAATGGTGTTATTTGTGCCAATGTCAGCGCTGGCAGAAGGATTAATCACAAGAACCTCCCCGAGGATGTTTCTTAAGCCAATCAGCAAGAAGTCGCAGGTCATCTTTGAGGAACTGCGCCCACTCCTTGCGATAAATAGTTGATGCGGGATGCATAGTAGGCAGTACGCTAAAGGCGCCTATCTGGTAAAACTTGCCGCGCAGCTCCGTCACACCCTTATCGGTGTGCATGACAAACTGCGTTGCAAAATTTCCCAGGCAGACAATAACGTCTGGCTTAATAGCACGAATCTGGTCACGAAGGTACGGGGAGCACTCCTCTACCTCAGCTACCTTAGGATTTCTGTTTGAAGGTGGTCGACATTTGACCACATTAGAGATAAAAACATCCTGGCGAGAAAGGCCAACCTCTTCTAACAGCGCGTCGAGCTTTTTGCCCGATACGCCTACGAAAGGTTGACCGCTTAGATCCTCATTTTTACCAGGAGCTTCTCCCACAATCATAACGCGAGCTGTGGGGTTTGGGCCACCAAACACAATATTGGTGCGTGTTTCCCAAAGCGGACACTTCTTGCAATCAGCTATCTTCTCACGAATCTCATCAAGCGTTTTACCTGCTTGTTTAGAATATACGATTTTCGTATATTCTACATTTGACATGCGCTTTCTTCCTACAGCATTTTTAGGAGAAGCAGGAGTAGCTGCCATTAGATGTACACCTTATCGAGGCGCGCACCAAAGTTGCAAACTACCTCGTAATTGATAGTCTCGCGCAGGTCAGCCATCTCATCTGCGGTAATTTCTTGATCGCCGTCTTTGCCGATAAGGGTAACCACGTCGCCATAGCGAATCTCGTGCGCAGGCTTGTTGGCATGGGTACCTGCGGTATCAACAGCAATCATGAACTGGTCCATGCAGATATTGCCTACCTGGCGGACACGATCTCCGCGCGTCAAAACATTCATGCGGTTAGAAAGACTGCGTGCAAGACCATCGGCGTAACCAATAGGCACGGTAGCTACCTGGATGTTATTGCGAGGAACGCGCCACGTCATACCATAGCCAACACCATCGCCAACAGCTGGATAGACTACGCGTGTCACGCGACCGCGCACGCTCATAACGGGCTGCAGGTCAATGCGGGGAATGGTGAGCTTGCTTGGATGAAGTCCGTACAGGCCAATGCCCACGCGAACCATATCAAACTGAATGTCTTTGTGCAGAACCGTGCCAGGGGTGTTATCAGCGTGAACCAAGCCCAGCTCATAGCCTGCGTTTTTGAGCGTTGTAACAGCTTCAATAAAGCGATTAACCTGCAGGTCAAAGTCCCAGTTGTCGAGCACGTCGGCCGTAGCAAAATGCGTAAACGTACCAGCGCATTCAAGACCCCTGTGAAAATCAATAGCGCCGCGCACCTCAAGTAAATCTTCTCGCCTAACGCCAATGCGAGTCATTCCAGTATCAATGGCCAGGTGATAGCGACCAACCTTGTTAGCTGCAGCGGAAGCCTCGCCATACGCAAGCGCAAAGTCAACCGTGTAGACGGAAGGCATAATGTCAAAACGAACGAGGTCTGGAATAGAAGTGACCGGAGGCTCGGAAAGAACCAGGATGGGGTTATCGATGCCCGCGCAACGCAGCTCCACTCCCTCGTCAACCGTTGCAACGGCAAACTGATCGGCGCCCACGGATTGCATGGCTTTAGCGCACTGAGCAGCACCGTGTCCATAGGCGTCGGCCTTAACCACACACATCATCTTGACACCGCGGTTAAGCTGGGCCTTAAACGCCTTTACGTTGTGACGGACGGCAGAAAGATCGATCTCTATCCAAGCCCATCTATCCTGGGGATATGCCGACATCAGGCTCACCTACTCCGCAGCTTCTTCAAAGTCTTCCATAGGAAATGCAATCTGCTCTTCAAGTGCGTCAGAAGCAAGGCCAATAACATCGCAGATATCGCCCGCCATAGCTCCGCGTACACCGAACTTCTCGGCAGCTAGCTGACCTGCATATGCGTGAACCTCACAGGCAAGCGAGCAGAAGGTTGGCAGATCATCAACTTGACCAGCAACCTGAGCTAAGCGGCCAGCAATAGTACCAGCAAGAACATCGCCAGAGCCAGCGGTTGCCAGCGTAACGGGACCAGGCTTTGGCAGCACAGCTTTCTGTACGCCTACGCAACCAGTAGCGGTACCCTTGGCAACAATGACCAGCTCAGAGCCACCATCTGCCCAGAGAATCTTGCGAGCGGCCTCCAGCTGAGCCACCAGGCTTGCGGGTGGATTGTCAACTTGGTTGACCAGGCGACCAAGCTCTCGACGATGTGGAGTCATGATGAGCGGAGCGGTACGACGTGTGAGCTCAGGGAAATCTGGGAGGTTGTTATTGGTGAGGCGAGCAATGCAGTTGAGCGCATCGGCGTCAACAATAACGAGCAACTCAGAATCAAGCAGTGCAGAGGTAACCTTGACGGTTCCGCCAGAAACGCGCATGCCAGGGCCAACCAACGTAACCGTACGCATGGCGGCAAGTTGCAGCACCAGTGGAGCTGCTTCCTCGGTAAACACGCCCTCAGCGTCGCACGGGAGGCCAATAACGGGAACCTCTGGCAACATCATCTGAACGCAGCTGACAATTGCCTCAGGAACAGCCAGCGTAACGTAGCCAGCACCCGCGCGAGCAGCAGCCTTGGCAGCAAAGACAACAGCTCCAGGGAAGCGGCTAGAGCCGCCAACCACCAACACGGAGCCACGAGAGTACTTATCGCAGTTATTGAGCTGCGCGGGAACACAGGGAAGATAATCTTCCAGGTCAACACGCCAGGCAACAGGATCTGCCTCAACAACCAAACGCTCTGTCTGCTCGGCCAAAGGAGCCACAACAATAGAACCGCAGACGTCTCGACCAGCATCAGCAATCAGACCGGGCTTCAGTGCAATCATGGTAACGGTGACGTCAGCAACAACACACGCGCTTTCTACCTGGCCCTTCTGTGCAGAAAGGCCACTTGGAACGTCAACGGAAAGCACGCGAGCACCGGACTGATTGAGGCACTCAATCCAAATATCAAACGGAGCGCGAACCTTGCCGTGGAAGCCGGTGCCCAACATGCAGTCAAGCACCACATCAGCCGTTGCCAGCAAGTCAATAAGCTCCTGGCGAGAAGGACCAACAAGTACGGAGACTCCCGCACGAACGGCGCGCTGCGCCATCTGACGTGCAAGATCGCCGGAAATTTGATCAGGCTCAAGCGGAGTGACCACCTTAACGTTGCAGTTTCTAGAGCGCAGCGCTTCTGCTGCCACCCAGCCATCTCCACCGTTATTGCCAAGACCTACGAGGATGACAACGTTAGAGATGTCCCCTCCCATGCCAAGGGCCTCTTGAGCAGCAGCGTAACCTGCACGGTGCATGAGCTCGGAAACGCTCACGCCCACGCGTGTCAGCGCAATCTCTACGCGCTTGATGTCCTCAACATTTAGTACCGGCTGCATAACTTACTCCTCGGATTTAACAACATCGTCAAAGGTTGTCTCAATTATAGGTTCTTGCACGCGCTCAAGCTCATCCAACACAGAACGAGCTTCTTTGAACGAACGTGCCAGCTCTTGGGCAGCATCTTCCTTTTGATCTACCTTGGGTTTTACGGCATTGGTCACCGCCACTGCATTGGCTACCGCAATATCTCTGGTGTACGAGATAGAAAGCGCAATCTCCTGCACGCCCTGCTCAGCCGCAACCTGTGCAGCCTTGCCAGCCAGACGAGCCTGTGGCCTGCCCAGCTGGTCTCTCTCAACAGAAACATCCTGAAAACCAATACCAGACGAGAAACCCGTTCCTAAGGCTTTGAGCACGGCTTCTCTTGCCGCAAAGCGAGCAGCATAGTGCTCCGCAGGGCGAGCAGTGCGCTCACAATACGCACGCTCGGCATCAGTGAACATACGGCGAATAAAGTGAGGGCGCCTCTCAATTGCCTGCTGCATGCGGGCAATCTCAAGCATATCTACACCTATTCCTGCCAGTGCCATCGTATCCCCTGGATCTATCTGCGCTTAAGCGCTGAGCCTATACTCCTCAAGTGCGTCGAGCACAATCTGGTTTGCCTGCTGGCAGAGCTCATCAGTTGGAGCTTCTGCAAGAACGCGCACCAGAGGCTCTGTTCCGGAAGCGCGGACCAACACGCGACCATTGCCCTCAAGGAACTTCTCGGCAGCTGCAACTGCATCGTTAACCTTAGGAGACTGCATAGCGGCCTCTTTGTCAGTGACGCGAACGTTAACCAACTGCTGTGGATATAGTGTAACGGGACGAGTCAGCTCAGAGAGTTTCTCGCGCTCTGCTCGTAAGACCTCCATAATACGGAGGCTGGTCAAGATGCCGTCGCCGGTCTTAGCAAGGTCCCCAAAGATGATGTGGCCGCTCTGCTCGCCGCCCAGACTGTATTCGTTTTCGTTCATGCAAGCGTAGACATACTTATCGCCTACGCTGGTTTTCTCGTAAGAAAGGCCAGCGTCGTCAAATGCCTTGAACAAGCCAAAGTTACTCATGACAGTAGTAACTACGGTCTGCTTAGCTAGGCGACCATACTTGTTAAGGTAGGTGCCGCAGACGTAGAGGATCAGGTCTCCATCAACCACGTGGCCGCGCTCGTCAACTGCCAGGCAGCGGTCAGCGTCACCATCGTAGGCAAAGCCCACGTCAAGGCCATTCTGGACGACAAAACGCTGCAGCTGGTCAATGTGGGTAGAACCGCAATCAACATTGATGTTGAGGCCGTTTGGAGCGTTGTTGATAACATGCGTCTCGGCGCCCAGGGCGTCAAAGACAGGGCGAGCAACACTAGAAGCTGCGCCGTTTGCGCAATCCAGACCAATCTTCAGACCCTGCAGACTAAAGCCGCAGCTAGCAATAAGACTTGAGATGTAGCGGTTGCGGCCCTGCATGTAATCAACCGTGCGGCCAATGCCGTCACCGGTTGCCAGAGGAACGTCAAACTTGCCGTCAATATAGGCCTCTACCTGCTCAAGGACATCCTCATCCATCTTGTAGCCGTCTTTGTTGACCAACTTGATGCCGTTATCGGTAAAGGGATTGTGAGACGCAGTAATCATAACGCCGCAGTCAAAGGCACCGTCTACTACCTCGTAGCTGACGCCAGGAGTAGGAATAACATGCAGCATGTACGCATCAGCGCCGGAAGCAACCAAGCCCGAGACAAGTGCGGACTCAAACATATAGCTTGACCTGCGGGTATCCTTACCAATAATGATGCGAGCCTTGCGAGCCTGCTTAGCTCCGTAATACCAGCCAATGAAGCGGCCAATTTTGTATGCGTGATCGACGTTCAGACCCTCGTTTGCGCGGCCTCTAAAGCCGTCGGTTCCAAAGTACTTCATAAGCGTCTCCTAGCTGCGAATGTAGTGTTGTCGGGTGGAGAGCAACTTGCGCGCGAAGCGCCAGCGAACTACTCGACAGGTGGGGCTTCTCGCCAGATGACGAGAAGAACGTGCGGACTGAAGTGGTTGTGCACATATGCAAAATGCAACCATTTAAAAGTATACAAAAAAGAGACCTGCCGATATACAACAGGTCTCTTTGTGAGGACTTTTTTGGGTCCAGCGGCCTTAGCGCTTGGAGAACTGAGGACGCTTACGAGCCTTCTTCAGACCGTACTTCTTACGCTCGACCGCACGAGAATCGCGGGTGAGGTAGCCGGCCTTCTTAAGGTCATCACGATACTCGCCAGCCTCAAGAAGAGCGCGAGCAATGCCCAGGCGAAGAGCGCCGGACTGGCCGTTGATGCCGCCGCCATCGCAGTTTGCGAGGACGTCAAAACGACCAAGAGTATCAGTAATGCGGAGAGGTGCGGTTGCGTTGTCTACGAGCTGCTGGCGACCAAAATACTGGACTGCCTCGCGGCCGTTAACGGTAACCTTACCAGTTCCAGGAAAAAGACGAACACGAGCGACGGCCTCTTTACGACGGCCGGTGCCGGTGTAAACAGCGGTGTTATCTGCCATCGTTTAGCCCTCCAGCTCAATCTTGACGGGATTCTGTGCAGCATGTGGGTGCTCAGCGCCGGCGTAAACCTTAAGCTTCATACCCTGCTTGCGACCAAGAGTGGTCTTAGGAAGCATGCCCTTGACTGCGTGCTCAACAACACGCTCTGGGTACTTCTCCATCTCTTCCTTGAAGGAAGTGATCTTCAAGCCACCAAGGTAGCCGGAGTGACGCCAATACTCCTTGTGGTCAGCCTTAACACCAGTAAGGACAACCTTGTCTGCATTGATGATGACAACAAAGTCACCAGTATCAGCGTTTGGGGTGTACTGCGGCTTGTTCTTGCCACGAAGAATCATGGCAGCCTTTGTAGCCAGACGACCGAGCGTTGCGCCCTCAGCGTCGATGAGCACCCACTTGCGCTCGACTTCGCCAGCCTTGGCGAACTGAGTCGACTTCTTCACTTGACTCCTCCTACGAATTACGAGTTGATAACCCCTGGACGGGTCATCGATGCTTTTTCTTGTCAGAGATTACGGGGCTCTGTGGAAAAGCCTTAAAAGTATACTCCACTCTTTAGCAGTTGTACGCGGGAATTTTTGTTGCTTCACGAATGCAACAATTCGTTCAAATTTGACGGGTTTCTCCACATTGCAAAGCCGTCCACAGCACAAGAACAACCACTTGGCCTGCTGTGCGATGCATTTTGTTTCGACTTTTTATTTTATAGGGCGAGAAGTGCGGGCGTGCTCGTATGTTTACACCAAGGTCAAAGCTACAACGTCAGGAGGAATCGGTGCGTGACACAGATTTTGTCGCACGTTTGCACCGAAACTTTGCGTTGCTGGGCGGCCAGCTTAAAACCTGGCTTAAGAAGATGGCGTAGTACCTGTTGCAGACGTCGACGCCTTTGTTGAACAGCTCAAGAGCGCTGACAGCAAGTAAGCGCTGACGGCGCGCCGAGCCGTGCAGGTCCAGGGCGAGCTGCGAGTGTGCCGGCGTCGCAGGCCCAAAGCAAGCTGCGGGTGCACCGAGTTTCTCGCCAGAAAAGACCGCGGATATGCGCGTAACAACACTGTCCGCGTTACTTTTTTGCCGAAACTGAAGTATTATCAGCGTAGATAACTTGCGCCGCTTGCTAGCGCCGTTCAAGCGCCGTCATTTTGGCGACGCCAAAACCGAGGAGCAACTATGCCCTGCATCTACACTGTCACGCTCAACCCCGCTCTGGACAAGACCGTCCAGGTACCAAATTTTGCCGTTGACCAGGTGAATCGCATCACGTGGCTCAGGCAGGACGCGGGCGGCAAGGGCATCAACGTCTCCAAGGTCATTGCTAAGCTGGGCGGAGAGTCTACCGCCATTGCCGTTCTTGCAGGTCAAACCGGCAAGTGGATTGCTGACGCGCTTGGCGAGAATAACATCAAGGTTCAGGCAATTTCTGTTCCCGGCGAGACGCGCACCAACCTCAAGGTTGTTGACTCCGAGGGTGGCACCAACACCGACATCAACGAGCCCGGTCCCGAGGTCACCGATACCGTGCTTGACCAGGCACTTGCTGACGTGATCGCTAAGACTTCCGCTGGCGACATTGTGGTTCTTTCTGGTAGCCTCCCCCGCGGAGCTGCCGCTGATACGTATGGCCGCTGGACTCGTGCTTTGCGCGACGCCGGACTGAAGGTGTACCTGGATGCCGACGGCACAGCGCTCTCAGCTGGCCTTGAACAGAAGCCGTACTTCACCAAGCCAAACGACCACGAGCTTTCCGCCATGCTTGGCCGTGAGCTTGCCGACGTAGACGCGATTGCCACTGCTGCCTCCAAAATTGTTGCTGGTGGAATCGACACGGTCTGCGTTTCCATGGGTGGCAACGGCGCTGTCTACGCCACGGCCGATGAGGTTTGGTATGCAGGTCCAGTAAAAGTCCAGGTAGGAAGCACTGTCGGTGCCGGTGACTCCGTTGTGGCGGCGTTTGCCTTTGCAGATGCACAGGGTCTCTCGACAGAAGATGCACTACGACTGGCCATGGCCACGGGCGCCGCAAACGTCATGGAGAGCGGAACTCAGGCGGCGGAGCGCTCGGTTGTGGATTCGCTTATCGAGAAAGTGCAGCTCACGCGCCTGCGCTAACGTGCGAGCGCACGGAGCGCGGGACGCGAGTGCGCGGGCGCACCGGGTTTCTCGCCAGATGCGCCATAACAACGTGCCCGCCTAAAAAGTGCAAAGAACCTGTATTTTAGATACAGATTCTTTGACAAAATCAGGCAAATCCACAGTTTCTTTTACATTTTTAGGCAAAAATTACAGATTCTTTGAAGAAATCAGGCGCGCATAATGTCTCGCTCGCAATGTCGCGCTCGGAGCGCCGTCATGCGAAAACGTGCACGGTCTTTCCGCAGCTACTCAGCAGCGGCCGCAGTTTTTCTTCGATTACATTCGAGCTTCCAACCGATCATCCAACCAACTGCAAGAACGTAATTCTCGATAGCGCCAACCAAATTTACCGACTCGTGAGCGCTCAAAAAATGGATGAAATGATTGGTTCCAATTCCGATACCGCCTAGAATTAGCGCGAGTAAAATCGCACGTAGATAGACCCAATCGTAGTGGAAACACGTGGTGACCAAAATGATGAGCACCGCGAGATTCCAAAAACCAATCTCTCGCTGCCATCCAGTCGAAATGCCATAGGCGGCATTGCTTCCCATATACTCGGGAGCGACAATTTGCAGAATCGCCGCACCAGTCATCGCAACGATAAGCAGCGCAAACATTACTTTTAAAAACTTATTCATTGGTGTCTTCAAAACAAACTCTCTTCAGATTGATTTTCGTTTCGTGTTCAGGTCATACGTTTGTAGATTTTTGGACCTCGATTAATCCAAAAGCACACTAATTATGTGTTGAGAAACCCGATTTTGATCCAAAACCCACCTAATTATGTGCCTTTCGGCACATAATTACCCCATTTTTGGATCAGTCGGGCACATAATTACCCAGGTTTTGGATCAATCGACCCTGAAAAAACTACAGCGCGGATCCGCACGAATCCGCGCTCATCACCGCAGGTCACGCGTATCACCACAGGCCACGCGAGCGCCTGCTGCCCTCGTTCTACTCGATAAAACTTTTAATCTCTTCAAGGCGTTCAAGTGCAACTTGACGACCTGTCAGGTACAGAGATAGCAAAGCTTCACCGGACTTCTCGTTAACTTTAACTTCAACTGGTTCGGGAGGCAGAAGCACCAGTACTCTTCCCTCTTTTTCCAGCTCAAAGAGCTGTTTGCGCTGATCCATGTAGCGCTCAGCGCGAGAAGCCAATGCGGCTTCAAAGTATGGATACGCGGAGTAGAGCTGCGAGCGAATGGCAATCTGCTCGTTAACGTCGGTTTTTACGAAGTCCCTATCCTGCGTGATAATAACCAGCGCTTTCTTTGCCGGCTTACGGTCGGGAATGTCAACCGCGTGCTCCGCTTTACCGTCGGGCAGACCAAGCGCGGCTGCAAACGGAATGGAATCGGTAGTTCCGCCGTCCAGATAACGATGTCCGTCCAGCTCAACCATACGAGAAACCGTTGGCATCGACGCGGACGCTCGGACCATGGTCACGTCTTCCGGGAACTTTTTTACGTGCAGATACGCTGACGTACCAAACGTAACGTCGGACGCCACCACGTACATCTGCATGGGATTTTGGTTAAACGCCTCGTTATCGCAGGGGTCCAAATGGTTTTGGATCTCGTCGAACATGAAATCCGCGCCCGCAATGTCGCCGGTAGTAATCAGCGAGCGGAGCGAAAGGAATCGAGGATCGTCCCTAAAGGCCAGCATAATGCGCATGGCGCGACCCATCTGCTTGGACCTGAAGCTTACGGCATTGATAGCGCCCGCAGAAACTCCCCAAACGCTCTCAAAGTTGGTGACGCCCTTCTCGCGAAGCACATCAAGAATTCCAGCGGTAAAAATTCCTCGATAGCTTCCGCCTTCAAGCACAAGCGCAGTTGAAGATGGGTGCGCGGGCTCCTGGCGTGCGCCGGCGTTCTGCGAGAGTTTTTGCTGCTGATCGTCCATAACAACCTCCGAACTTTGTTATTCAGAGTGTACCCAATTTCTGCTCGGACGCCCAACCGGTTTTCTACACAAAAAAAGCGCCTGAATATCAGGCGCTTTTGCATAACTTTATATACTTTGGCGAGAAACCCGAAGGTGTTGTCGCTGCAATCGGTGCCACAGCTGGCATCGCAGTCGGCGTCGCAAACGAAGCCGCAGCAAGAAGCCGCGTGTGGAACCGCGCGCTTGCTGCGCCCCTTGCCTTACTTGCAGACCTTACGAGAAGCAGTAACAAAGCCAAGACCGCTTACTGCAAGAACAGAAGCTGGGACTACAACATCTGCGATACCAGTTGCAGGAAGCACGGACTTCTTCGCTGGCGTTGGTGCAGGAGCTTGGGGCAGACTCTGGTTCTGGTGCTGGAGCTAGCTCTGGATCAGGGGTTGGATTTGGATTAACCGTTGGATCCATGAGCTGCTCTCTAGTTGGTGTTGCAGCTATAGCAGTAACACCAGTGGTGCTTGTAGAAGCAGGTGTTGTGCCCTCTGCCAGCGCAGATGCTGGAGCAAGTGCCAGTGCAGCTACAAGAGCAGACGAAGCGATACAGACTTTTAAATTCTTCATGTGACTTTTGCGCTAAAACTTATACTCCCAGGTAGATGGCAAAAAGCACAAAATTTTTAGCGCATTTTTTTCTGATATGGATTATTTAGTTTCTCCGTGAGCAGATAAAATCATATACATATTGAACAAATGTCACATCTACTCGACATATTCCGTGAACGCACAAAAATTTAAATGACCTTTAGAATCATTTTCCAAAAGTTTGATAACATTTCTCCAGGTAAACTATTACGCAACCAAGAGTTGACAAATTTCCAACTCAACTTGGTGGTGTGCAATCGAGGCAATTTTTAGAGTAATAGCCATCACATGTGAATCCCACCATATCACCAACAGAAAGGAACAACCATGTTACTGAGCGAGAAAATCATGAGTCTCAGAAAGCGTAATGGTTGGTCACAGGAAGAGCTTGCACAACAACTTGGCGTTTCAAGACAGTCAGTTTCTAAATGGGAGTCTATGGCTTCCATGCCTGACATTCAGAAGATTATGTCCATGAGCGAGCTCTTTGGCGTTTCCACAGACTACCTGCTCAAAGACGAGCTCGAGGAGCTGCCTGCTACTGCCGTAGCTACTGCCGCCGCAACTACCACGGACAACGCTGACACAACCGCATCTGACGACATCTTGGGCGCCGCTGCCAGCGCGGCCACGGGTACCTCCTCAGGCGACAACGTATCTACCAGCAAAAATGTAGCGCCAAAGCTCAGCGTATCGCTTGAAACAGCTACCGAGTACCTGGATGCAGTCGCACGAACTTCTCGCCCCACTTCGTTTGCAATTACCCTCTTTATCTTGGGGCCAGCGTTGCTTGTTTCGCTTGCAACATACAGTGAAGATGCACCCAATTTTGATCCGACACGCATTTCTCCAGATGCACTGGGCATTGCAGGCGTGTGCCTTATGATGCTCTTTATTGCGGCCGGAGTTGGGCTACTGATTCTCCAGGACATGAAGCTTGCAAAGTTTAAACAGTTCAAAGAGGCTACTCTCGAGCTTCAATACGGCGTTGAGGCTGCCGTCCGCAGGCGCGCCGAATCCACCGAATCGCTGCGCTACATGCAGCAGGCGGCTGGCGTCTGCCTCACTATTCTGAGCGCCATCCCCTTCCTGATTGCTTCGTACTTTGGAGCTGGACTCACCTTTGCCGTTGGCTTCCTTGCGGCAGCAATTCTAGTTTCCCTTGGCGTTTACCTGCTGGTTTACTCGGGAATCCTCAGGGATGGCTATAGGGTTCTTCTGCAGGAAGGCGATTTCTCACATGACGAGAAAAGCAGCAAGAAGGACTATGAATCCACATCATTGAAGTACAGGTCAATCGCAAAGGCATACTTTGGCGCAATTGCCTTGCTTTACGTGGGCTACAGCTTTATCACCAAGGACTGGAAAAGCTCCTGGATTATCTGGCCAGTCTCCGCGCTCCTCTACCATATTGCTCTCAGTATCCTGAACGCCCTGAAGAAAAAGTAAGCGCACGCCAGCGATACGACTGCCAGCACGTGCCGGTTGGGGCGCTGGTCAGAACGCTAGCCGGGGTGCGAGTCAGGCGGGATGCTGGTTGGAGCGCTAGTTGAAGCGCAGGTCAGAGCCCCGATCAGGGCGCTGGTTGGAGCGCAGGCCAAGTACGACTCGCAAGAGCTCGGTCTTCTCGACAGGCCGAGCTCTTTGTGTGCTGTCCCGCGAATGTTCTGTTCCTTTGAGCCTGAAAAGTGCAAAGAATCTGTGTTTGGGACACAGATTCTTTGATGAAATCAGGCAAAATCCACAGTTTCTTTGATGTTTTCAGGCAAAAGTTACAGATTCTTTGCAGAAATCAGGCGCGCACCGAGCAAATGGCGAGAAACCCAATCTCCCTGCAACATCCACACAAAAATCCCCGCCAGCAAGCCGATGACCTGCTGGCGGGCACATTTTTAACGCACTAGAAGTTTGAGCTGCAGCTTTGTTCGCTCGCGCAGCTCCGTTCGGCCGCGCGCTTACGCGCTTACGCGCCTGCAGCTTCACAGCTCAGAGCACCTGCAACTTAGTAGTTGAGGGACTGCTCCTCGAAGTATGCCTGTGGGTGACCGCAGACTGGGCAGACCTTTGGTGCAGATGCGCCAACATGCAGGTGACCGCACTTGAGGCACTTCCAAACCTTAACACCCTCGCGCTCAAAGACCTCACCGGACTCAACGCGCTCAAGAAGCTTCTGATAGCGCTCCTCGTGAGTCTTCTCGATGTTACCGACAAGACGGAACTTAGCAGCGATCTCTGCGAAGCCCTCTTCCTCAGCTACCTTAGCGAAGTCAGCGTACATGGTAGTCCACTCGTAGTTCTCGCCAGCAGCCGCGTCCTTGAGGTTCTCTGCAGTCTCTGGAACCTTGCCACCGTGGAGATACTTGAACCAAAGCTTAGCGTGAACTTTCTCGTTGCCAGAAGTCTCGGTGAAAATGTTGGAAATCTGCTGATAACCCTCTTTTGCAGCCTGGGAAGCATAGTAGCTGTACTTGTTGGTAGCCTGGGACTCACCAGCGAAAGCTGCCTCGAGGTTCTTCTTTGTCTGAGAATTCTCAAACTCTACTGCCATTTTTTCTCCTCTCCCGCGTTAACGAGTGGCACGTCAACGCATGTTAAGCGCCTGGGTAGCGCTGTGTTACCTTTAGCAAACAAATGCAAATGATAATCATTAGCATTTATGCTCATATACTGACCCCTTCGTCAGCACTATGAATTATAACCATTTAGGGTAGCCAGTATTCATCATTTTTCTGACAAAAGCCTTCCTTCGCAAGTTCTTCAAGTAAGCCAAGGGTAACCTGCTCATCAAGGGTTTCTCGCCCCGCGTTGACCTCAATCTGACAAAGCTCCTGGTGAAGCATATCAAACTCCGCTCCACCATCGTCTTTATGGGCGAGAAGGACGCGCAAGAGCTCGGCCCGCTTCTGTCGATGAGATCCCTCAAAGCGCGACTGCTTGACGTGGCTTTTGGACCTTCGCGAAGGGTTCGGAATGGTTTTCTTCAGGTACGCACCATAGTCGAGAAGGGCGTAGTACCAGCTACGTGGCGTGAGCGCCGCTGTGGCATCGTTCGCAGCGCTATCGGCGTCGGCGTTCGCTGCGCCGTCGGCGTTCGCGGCGTCTGCAACACTCGCAGGGCACGTTAGCTCTACCAGCGGGACAAGCTCGGAGTCTGGCACGCCCTCTGCCTGCGGATACAGCTCGTGCAGGAAGACCGTGCGCACGTTAGTCTCCAGGTAAACACCGTGCAGGTTGAACGCGAACGCACAAATACCCGCTGCAGTTGCGGGACCAATGCCTGGAAGCTTTACCAACTTCTTTGGATCTTGTGGAAAGACGCCGCCGGCCTCAGAAATTGCCTGAGCAGCTCGATGTACGGACAAAGCGCGACGGTTATAGCCCAGGCCTTGCCATTCTTCAAGCACATCCGAAGGCGCTGCGGCGGCCAGCGCGTCAACCGTTGGAAAGCGCTCCAGCCACCTCTGCCAGCGGCCATCTACGCGGCTGACCTGCGTCTGCTGAAGCATAACCTCAGAAATCCAAATGGCATACGGGTCATACGTGCGACGCCAAGGCAAATCGCGATACAATTCGCGACCCTTCTTGGCTACGAACTCGACAAATGCACGCAGTTCCGGCGTGAGTTCTGATGCGGGTTCCACTTCGCCACTCATTTTTGTATGTAAGATTTTCTTATCGACCAATATTGAACTCGTAAGGCTTTTTCTCGGCAGAAATAACCTCGCCATCAAGCAGGTTATCAAATGTGCCAGCAGTAATCTCAGCCTCAATAGCTGCGGCGGCATTCTGGATAATCTGCTCGTTACGCTGGGCATTCTCGTTCTTTACCAGCTGGAACTCACCAACCATCTCTGGCATAAGGCCCTCTACAACAACTTGTTGCAGCGTGACCGAAGCAAAGAAATTACGCAAGGTTTTCTCGGCACTACACCAAAGGGGTCCAAAGTAGCAGGAATTACGGCGAGAGCATGGCTCATTATTAGGACCTGCCCACTCACAGCTAGAAATAAAAACAGGTCCCTGAACTGCCTCAACAATGTCCAGGACACTTACCTCAGAAGGATCTATGGCAAGCATCATGCCGCCATGAGCGCCGCGGGTGCTGACAATTACGCCTGCGATGACCAGGTCGTGCTGAATTGAGCGGGCAAAGGAGTATGGAATGTCATTCTCATCTGCAGCGTCGCGAACAGAAAGGAGCTTCTTAGGGCATCTCACCAGCGAAGAAAGTATGCGGATTGCGTAATCAGTTTTACGTGAAATTTCCATTGGTTCTCCAAGTACCCCCTCTTGTTGTCCACGCGAGGGACTGCTTTACTTACGTGTCTGGCTTTTGACCAGGTTAATCATTCTTGCTAAGCAAATCGTTACTACCAGTTCAATCTTTGCTACCAATTCACAATTGCCCAGCCGCGTTTGTTTGCAAGTCTGGCAAGCGTTGGACCAGGGCAAACGGCGCACGGCGTTTGGGCTGCCGACAAAAGCGTTGCGTCCGAATAGTGGTCGCCGTACGCGTACGCAATCTCCCAGTTGCCCTCGCCAAAGCGCTGGTTACACCACTCAGTTGCCGAGACCAGCTTCTGAGCGCCCTCAATCACAGGACCGTTAACCTTGCTGGTATAGTGCTCGTCTGCTCCCACCTGCATCTTTGTGGCGAGAAACGCGTCCACTCCCAGCTTCTCTGCGGCCAATTCCGCGATAGGTTCAAACGTTGCTGAAACCAACAGCACACAGCAACCCTCTGCCTGCCGACGACGCACCTCTTCCAGCGCCTGAGGGCGATACATCCCCTCAATTACCTCGCGATGAAAATCGTGCATAACGGCATTTGCAAACTCAACGCTATACTGCGTAAGTGCGCCAACAACCAGCTCACGAGCCTCTTCCTGCCTTTGAGGAAGGTGTAGCTTGTAGCGAGCTCCCCACCACACAAGCTTGAGCGTGCGTGAAATTGAGGACAAGTGGCGGCGGAGCAAATACGTTGAGAACAAGAGTCCTGACTGTCCAGAAATGACGGTTCCGTCAAAATCAAAAACAGCAATTTTCTTGATCAAATCTGAAGTGTGTTCCGTGTTGGAAGATTCTGCGGATATGGAACTTACACTATCACGTTGCGACAGCGCATCCAAAGTATTCCGATTCCGCACAATTCACCTCACTTTACCTCTGCTTTTAAATGTTTCTGCAGCAGAAGCACTTAGACACATTCTGATGTAAAGATATCACACAATGCTCTATTTTCTGACTTGGTTTCAATAAATTAAAGATGTAATTTAAATCTTTTATGCTGGACTTTTTTGGTAATGAAAAAGCCCTCCGAAGAGGGCTTGAACATGCAATGGCGGGATATGCGGGGCTCGAACCCGCGACCTCCGACGTGACAGGCCGGCGCTCTAACCAGCTGAGCTAATACCCCGGACGCCTTGTTGCGAATTGAAATAATACAGGGAACTTTTATTCTTGTCTAGCGTTATTTCCAACGAATTTGAAAATTTTGTTGTGAAAAACCACTTGGGGAGAATAACAGCAGGTCAGACAAGTGAACGCTCACCAGAAATCCACAACTTCCTTACGAAAGTTCTACTGAAGCGCAACGCTTGTGGTATTTCCGGTGGAATCGGTTACCTTAAGTGTAGTTCCGTCAAGTGTAGCTACGGTGATAGTTCCGTTTCCTCCAACTGCCTTGCCGTCCTTATCGGCAATAAGGGTTGGAAGCGAGCCGTCTACCAGGGCGCATGCCACAACATCCCAGCCAGACTCGCGATTCTCTGGCACCAAAATAGTGTCGTTAAAAAGAATCAGGCTGGTAGGAGTTCCCTCAACCTCAAACAGAACGCTCTTAGTCCCCGAGTCACTCGTGCGAACAACAGCAGTTTTACCGTCGCTTTGCTTCTCCAGGGAGTACTTCATTCCGTGGAAGGTAACTGAGCCGTCAACTGCCTGCTCATCCTGCTGTTTCTCGTCAGCATAGGCAGACTGAGTCTGCTTTGGCTGCTGATTTGTAGATTCATTCTTAGTGCTTGTGGCACAGCGCACAATAAAAAACAGAGCGGTAAGCACAACAATAGCTGCGACCACCAGTATGATGACTGATTTTCTATTTGGAGGTTCAGGCGCATTGTCTGCCTGTCGTGGGCTCTGAGGAATTTGTGCGCCCTGACCTGCACGAAGTGTTGAAATGTTCTTCATGTCAACCGATGAAGCCTCAGGGGTCTTCTCGCCAGATGAACTTGTTCTCATGTGGTTTGCCATGCTTAAACCTCCCGACGCGCTTCAATTGCACGTCCCAATGTTACCTCATCTGCGTACTCAAGATCTCCGCCTACAGGAAGTCCACTTGCCAGTCGAGTAACTGTTACGCCAAGAGGATTGATAGTTCTGGAGAGGTACGTTGCAGTTGTTTCTCCCTCAACGTCCGGATTGGTTGCCAGAACAACCTCGGTAACGGTGCCGTCAGCCAAACGGGACAGCAGCTCGCGCACGTGGAGTTGCTCGGGACCAATCTTATCCATGGGCGAGATTACGCCGCCCAGAACGTGGTAGAGGCCGTGAAACGCACCGGTACGCTCGATTGCTGAGACATCCTTAGGCTCAGAAACTACGCAGATTTTGCTGCAATCTCTGGAAGAATCCAGGCAGATGTCGCATTCGTCACGCGTTGCATAGTTGAAGCAGATAGGGCAAAAATGCACCTGCTGCTTAAGCTCCAAGATGGCCTGCGCCAAACGGCGAGCCTCCTCGGAATCAACCTCTAGAAGATGGTAAGCAATGCGTTGAGCGGACTTTGGGCCAATGCCTGGTAGGCGACCCAACTCGTCAAGCAAGCGCTGCAGTGCGCGACCATCATTTGTGGTATCAAACGCCATGGATTAGAACAGTCCTGGGATATTCAGTCCGCCAGTTACTGCGCTCATCTGGGCAGATGCCTGAGACTCTGCAGACTCAAGAGCATCGTTTACGGCTGCCAGAATCATGTCCTGGAGCATCTCGATATCCTCGGGATCAATTGCCTCAGGATCAATGGTGATATTAGTTAGGCGCAGGTCGCCGGATGCGGTTACCTTAACAGCGCCGCCACCAGCACTTGCGGTTGCCTGCATAAGAGAAGCCTTCTGCTGAGCCTCCAGCAGCTGCTCCTGCATCTTACGAGCCTGAGCCATCATCTGATTGCGGTTCATGCCGCCCATGTTAAATCCACCACGTGCCATATGTTCTCCTATCGTCGTATCTATTTTAGACAAGTTGCGCTTTTTGCGCTGGCGCATGAGAAGCCATGCACCAAAGCGTCATATCGCGAGAAGTACTAGTTGCTTGCAGGATCTGCGGGAGCCTCAGCATCCGAAGGGCTATCTGCGTCCGAAAGTGCTGCCGTGTCCGAAGCGGAACCTGCATCCGACTTCTTCTCTACCGACAAAGAAACCGCAGGTCCAAACACTTTCTCAAGCATATCCGCCACGCTATTGAGCTCTGGTGGAAGTGCTGAACGAGCAGCGATGTCCTCTGGTGAAGCTGGTACTGGAGCAGGCTTTGGAGCTGGAATTGGTTCGGGCTCAGGCGCAGGTTGCGGCGCGGGTGCTGCAACAGGTACAGGTGCAACTGGAGCCGCGGGTGCGGGCGTAGGCGCGACTGGAGCTGAAGCGATGTTTTCAGCAGAATCATCCAAAACCGCAGCTACATCGTCATCACTATAAGGAACCTGATCGTAGTCAGGAACCTCAACGGGAGTTCCGCCAGACGTAGGCTCATCCCAAGGCATTGGATATGACACCTCTGGCGCTGGTGCAACGGGAGCTGCAGGTGCTGGAGCTACAGGGGCTGCAGGTGCTGGTGTTGGCGCAGATATCTGAGCAGGAACAGCTGCAGAAGCGATCTGCACAACTGGCTCAGGGGCTGGTGCAACGGGCGCAGCAGGAGCCACTGGAATTGCAGGAGCGGGTGCTGAAGCCGGCGCCTGAGCTGCGCGTTTTTCTCGAGAGATTGCCGTTGCAGCGAGGCTTGACTCAACATATTTGATGCGGCGTGGACCCATGACCTGGGCAACACACTCTTTTACAAACTCGGAAACTGCTGGTGCACTGAGCATCCTCATGGCAAACGATGATCCCTTGGGCAGCGTAACTACTAGCTCAGAGCCATCATCGGACTCGAGCGTTGAGCTGACCAGCAGTGCTGCATGAGCGGCATTTTTTGAGGCACAAACCTTGCCGACTTCTTTCCACTGTCTGACGAGAAGTGCGTCTGCCTGGTCAACTTCCTTTGGAGCAGGCGCAGGCGCATGTTGTGGCGCAGGTGCCGGTCGCGGAGCTGGCGCAGGTGCAGCTACAGGAGCTGGCTCTGGAGTTGCAACTGGAGCGGGAGCTGCCTGTGATGAGGGTACCGGAGCTGAAGCTGGTACAGGAGCCACTACAGGCACTGAAGCAGGCTCGGGAGCTGCGGGTTTCTCGCTAACTGGAGCCACAACGGCACCATTTGCTAACTGCTGCTCAAGAACAGCCACCCTATCTGCCAACGCTTCCAACGTGAGCTCCGTGTTAGGGCGCGCTAGCTTGGTAAACGCAACCTCCAGGACAAGTCGCTGATTCATGGCAGTACGCATCTGATTTGCAGCGTCGCCCAGAACGGTCAGAACCCTGGAGAGCCTATCAACCGAACCAAATGCCTGAGCCTCTTTGGTAAGCTGCTCAGTTGATGCGGTGGAATTTGCCAGAGCTGGAGAATCAACGCCTACAGCTGCAGCAATGTAGAGATCTCTTACGTGAATAGCAAGCTCGCGTGTGAACTGCAGCAGGTCCTTGCCACCTTCAAACAGCGTGTTTACCGTGGTAAAGAGCGAAGAAATGTCTCGCTGAGCCAGTGCCATCGCAGCATTGTTAATCAGAGAGCCAGAAGACTGACCCAAAACGTCGCGAACCGTCTGCTCAGAAATAACGCCGCCGCCATAAACGGAGAGCTGCTCAAGAGAGGAAAGGGCGTCACGCATGCCACCGCGCGCATGACGAACAATAAGGTCAATAGCTGCGTCTTCGTAGGTAAAGCCCTCATTTTTGCAGACGTTGACCAGATGTTCTGCCATCTCGTCAGCGGCAATGGAGCGGAAGTCAAAACGCTGCACGCGAGACAGAATGGTTGCAAGAATTTTCTGAGGATCGGTGGTACACATGATAAATGTCACGTGTGAAGGAGGCTCCTCCAACGTCTTGAGCAGGGCGTTAAATGCCGCCGAGGTAAGCATGTGCACCTCGTCGATGATGTAAACCTTACCCTTGCCGCGCACGGGAGCGTAACTAGCGCGAGAAATAATCTCTTCTCGCACGTTATCAACACCGGTGTTAGAGGCAGCGTCAATCTCAAAGACGTCTGGATGCTGACCAGCAGCAATCAACTGACAGTCCTCACAAGTGCCGTCGGGCAGATGACCAGGCGCCTCGTGACAGAGAATGGCTTTTGCCAGCAAACGAGCCATAGTGGTCTTACCTGTGCCGCGGGGTCCGCAGAACAGGTATGCGTGGCTGAGCTTTTGCTCCAAAACCGCTCGCTCAAGGGTGCCAACCACATGCTTCTGGCCAACTACCTGCTCAAACGTTTGCGGGCGATACTTTGTATACAGTGATTCCATTCGTCCTCCGACGGCAGATTTTTCACTTTCAAGTATACCCTCTGAGTTGAGAGGGTTTCTCGCCAAACAAAAACGGGGCAGCCGAAGCTACCCCGATTCTGTACTCTGCAATCTTTGCGCGAGCAAATACCTGCTACTCTGCTGCTTCTTCGGTTGCAGGTGCCTCGGCCTCAGCCTCAGCCTCTGGCTCTGGCTCTGCAGCTGGTGCGTTCTTTGCGAACTCAGCAGCACGCTTTGCCTTCTCAGCAGCCTTAGCCTCAGCAGCAGTCTTACGAGCAGCCTCCTGCTCAGCAGCCTTAGCAGCCTTTGCCTCCTTGGCAGCCTTAGCGGCCTCGAGAGCAGCGTTTGCTGCGCCACCGAACTTGTCGGCGAAGCGCTGGACACGTCCACCAGTATCGACAAGCTTCTGCTGACCCGTATAGAATGGGTGGCACTTGTCGCAGAGGTCAAGACGCATCTCTGGAACAGTTGCGTGTGTGGTCCAGGTGTTTCCGCAGGTGCAGCGAACGGTGCACTCTACGTACTCTGGATGAATACCTTGCTTCATGCAGGACTCCTTACATCGGCCCTGGTTTCCGACCAGAGCAGGGGCGTCTTTATGAGCACGTGCTCAATCAAGACAATAAGCTGAAAAAGTATAGCAGAACAACACTTTTGTTGCCAGAACCAGTTGGCGAGAAATTCATATTTTGTGCAGATAATTCTTGTTCGCGACAACTTTTTTCTTACTCACGACAACTTTAGAAATGCGTTCAATAGGCTAAAATCCAATACAACATAAAAGCTAGTTCACAGCCTCTGGAGGCATAATGTTTTTATCGATTGATGTAGGTAACACGCAAACTGCCATTGGTTTATTTGACAGCGAAGGCACTATGGTGCGCGGCTGGAGAATGCCTACCAATCAAAGCGACACCTCCGACATTCTGCACGGCCGCCTCTTCACGTTCTTCCAGAAAGATGGACTGAGCCTAGACGACGTTGAGGCAGGTGGACTCTCGTGCGTAGTTCCTGTTATCACACGTGCTTGGCAGCGCTGCTTTGAGTTACTGCTTAACAAGCCTCTAACCCGCATTAACGCGCTTTCCACGGATAAGATTCGCTTCAATATCCCCCACCCCGAGCTTGTGGGTGCCGACCGCGTAGCAAATTCCGTTGCCGCAACTGAGCGCTATGGCTATCCGGTTATTGTGGTTGATTTTGGCACCGCAACCAATTTGGACGTTGTTGATAAGGACGGCGTATTCCGCGGAGGTGCTATTTCACCAGGTATTATGATCTCTGCAAACGCTCTGTTTGCGCGCGCAGCTAAGCTCTCTAGCATTCCTATCAAGGCTCCCGAGACCGTCTTGGGTAACACTACAGAAAGCGCTGTTCAGGCAGGTATTGTAGTAGGCGCCGCCGCTCAGGCAGAGGGTCTGGTTGCCAGAACGCTCAAAGAGCCTGGTATTGAGGGCGCAACTGTTATTGCAACGGGTGGCCTGGCAAACACCGTTAGCGAAGCAACGGATGTCTTTGACGTGGTTGATCCGCAGCTTACTATGCGTGGCATTTATCTTATCTGGAAGCAGTCCACTCAAGCCGCCGAGTAGCTGAAGCCGCAGCCACGTTACAACAGTTAAACCAGCAGTTAAACCGCTGGAACTACAGAAGCTTCTTCCTCGCTCACAAGAATTTCTTTACCGTCCTTATCAACAAGGATGGCATGACCCCACACGTCAATGCCGCCAAATCGTGCGGTCAGCGCAACGTTACCGCTGGGGTATACCTTGTTGACCTGTTGTCCAAGCAGAGGAACCATATCAAAGTAATCGCTCAGGATCAGCGCAATTGGTCCCGCAAAGCTCCGTGCACGATTAACCTGCTCTTCCCACGCACTTACGCTCTGAACCACCAGTTCAGAGACCTTATTAGCGAGAAGTTCTGTGTTGTCTGCAACGCCAAACGCTGAACAAAGTGACTTGGGGTCTGCTGCGACGCTTACCACAGCAAACATGCCCTCTTGATAGCCAGCAGTAGCCTTGATTGAGGCAACTACCTGGTCTTTATAGAAGATATCGTAAGGCCAACGGATACCAAAACTCTCATCTTTTGCACACAAGAACTGACAGAGCCCCAGCGCTACAACGTATGGAACCGCTGGCACATAGGGCATCGAGACGCCAAGGCGCACAACGGTTGCAACCTCAAAGAGTTTCTCGCCAGATGATGGACGCGCTGGTGCTGATGGTGAATCAAAAGCCAACTCGCAGCACTCATCCTGGCCAGATGTAGAGCATTTCTGCGCATCAGAGACACGATACACAAACTCGCCCGTTTGCGCACCGCCGCGTGCCATCTCCAAAGCTTTTTGTGCTACTCCCACGTAATGGCTCCCAAGTCCTCGGTAACGTGACCAACACGCTGGTCAGGAGGGGTAATCTCTACGCCACCGTGCGAGAAGAAGCGCACAGGGTCATGCATCAGATCCTCCATAGGAACAAGCACATAATCGCGCTCACCCATACGTGGATGAGGCAGAGTAAGGTGTTTGCCTGCGTGCTGTTCGCCCTCAACCCACAGAAGGTCGCAGTCAATGGTGCGAGGTCCATGGCCCTCCTCGCCCTTCTTGCGCGTGCGGTTGAGAGCATTCTCCACCTCAAGTAGTTTGTCCATCAGTACAAGTGGATGAAGCTCAGTTCTAATCTCGGCAACAGCATTTACCACGGGCGTAGCAATGCCGTATGCAGGCTCGGTTTCGTAGGCGTGGCTGAGAGAAACAACGCAGGTCAGCGGGATCTCGTCGATGAGCTGCGTAGCACGGGCCAGATAACCCACACGGTCGCCTACGTTGGAGCCAAGCGCCACAAATCCCTGACGAGGGTCGCGCTCAGTCATAGCCCAGTAAGCGTTGATAGCCTGAGCGGTTCCAGCAACATCGTGAACGCGCAGGATACGGGTACCGTTGGTAATTGCGGCAATGCAAATTGCATGCGTAGCTGCATCACGCTGGGTAGCCTCAGTTACACCAGAAACAGCGCCGACAAAACGCTTTCTTGACACGGCGCAGAGCAGCGGATATCCCATAGAAACCATCGATCGAGTAGCACGCTGAATAACAACGTCCTCATCAGCAAACTTGTCAAAACCTGGACCTGGGTCAATGCAGATACGGTCCTTGGAAACGCCAGCGCGCATCAAACCGCGAGCTTGGTCACCCAAAAAGCCCATAATCTGGCGCATGATAGGCGCCTCTTCAGGCAAAGTAAAACGACGCTGAGAACTCAACGTGCGTGTCTCAGCTCCTGTAGCCGCAGCTCTGGCAGCCGCGCTGCCTGTAGGGCGAGAAGGACGCATGTCATCCAGCTGAACCTGCTTGCGCTCAACACGAGCTCCAAGGCCGTTCTTATTCCAGTGCATCACAATGCAGCCGCAGTCAGACTCCGCAGCTACCACAACCATTTCTGGATCAGTGAATCCAGAAACGTCGTTGATGATAGATGCTCCAAGGCGGACACACATCTTTGCTACCTCGGCGTGACGCGTGTCAATGGAAACAATTGCGCCAGCAGCTACCAGTGCACGCACCACAGGCACTACGCGCTCAGCCTCCTCTGTAGGCAGAACAGGCGTGTAACCTGGACGAGTAGACTCTCCCCCAACGTCAATGATGTCAGCGCCTTCATCCAGCATCTGTAGACCGCGCGCAATTGCAGCCTCTGGATTAAAGTTTTTTCCGCCATCAGAAAACGAATCTGGAGTGACATTGAGAACGCCCATGATCCTAGGACGTGCCAACGAGATAGTGTGAGTTCCACATTGCCAGGTGTTGTAGCTTTGACGAAGCATGAATCCTCCTTGCCAGCTATGAATGTTTCTATTGTAGCGGTATTGACGGCTGCTGGTCGTATACCATGGTTTTATTGAAAGTTTATTGCCGCAAACGCACCGCTTGGCGCCGTAACTGGAGCGTGGAACGTGCATCACTCGCGGCTGCTATAATACGAATCCGCTGCGACCTAAACCACCAGGTTACAGTATGAAAGAGGAGTTATGAGCCAAACTCGAGAGTACAAGCTGATTTCCTGGAACGTTAACGGTCTGCGTGCCGTGATCAAGAAAGAGCCTTCGTTCACAGAAATTTTTGAAACCATAAACGCTGATGTATTTGCTCTTCAAGAAACTAAGCTCCAAGAAGGACAGGTGGAGCTTGATCTTCCCGGCTATGTTCAAACCTGGAACTACGCAGACAGAAAAGGCTATTCGGGCACAGCGGTTTTCTCGCGAGAAACCCCTTTGCAGGTGATTCGCCAGATTGGATGCCCTGTTGCTGACGACGAAGGTCGCGTGTGCGCGCTGGAGTTTGAGAAGTTCTGGTTTGTGTGCGTGTACACGCCAAACTCAAAAGACCAGCTTGCGCGTCTGGATGAGCGTCTTGAGTGGGATCAGCACTATCGTGATTTCTTGGCTGAGCTATCTGAGCAAAAACCAGTGATTACCTGCGGTGATTTTAACGTTGCGCACAACGAGATTGACCTCAAGAATCCATCGTCTAACAGGCAAAACGCAGGTTTCTCGGACGAGGAACGCGAGAGCTTTACCAAGCTTTTGGACGCGGGTTTTACCGATACATTTAGGTATCGTCATCCGGACATGACCGGCACATACAGCTGGTGGAGCTATCGCTTCAACGCACGCAAGAACAACGCGGGCTGGCGCATCGACTACTTCCTGGTCTCCGACCGTATTGCTGAACAGGTCAAAAGCGCATCAATCTTGAGCGAGGTCTACGGCAGCGACCACTGCCCCGTTGAGCTGAGCATTGAGCTGTAATTTAAGCACATGGCGAGAAGACCGGTCTTCTTTCGCCAGGGTTGCTTGAATGCGGTAGCCGTGATTAACTAGAGTTGTCGATTGAGATTCAAAGGAGCACGTCATGCGTATTACTTGCGACGTTCATACTCACAGCTTGTACTCGAGACATGCCTATTCAACCGTTGAGGAGAACGCTCGTGCGGCTTCTGAGCGCGGCTATGAACTGCTTGGAATCACCGACCACTTCTCGTCCATGCTGTATGACCAGCAGACTCTCAAAAACTTTCAGTTCTTTATGAACACCGCCATTTGGCCAGAAACCTGGTACGGCGTAAGGCTGCTCCACGGTGCTGAGGTGGATATTGTTGACCTTGAGGGTAACCTGTTTGCCTACGACATTACGTTTGATCAGGGCATTAATGGCGATAAACTCCGTCAGCCTCATATTCTTGGCGAGCACATCCTAGGTACCTGCGATTATGCGGTTGCTAGTATCCATAGCAAGCAGTGGGCTGCCGGTGCCTCGCAGAAGCAAATTACCCAAATGTATGTAAATGCACTGGATAATCCACATGTTTTAATTCTTGGCCACCTTGGTCGCAGCGGTTTAGATTTTGATGTTCCAGCGCTTGTCAGAGAGTGTCGCGATCGCGGTAAGCTCATCGAGATGAACGAGGCTACACACGACGAAGGCCAGCGTGAGGTTGCTATTGAGCGTTGTCGTGTGATTGCAGAGACCTGCGCTGAGCTTGGATGCAAGATTTCTTTTGGCTCAGATGCTCACATTGCAACCCGCATTGCTGATGCGCATTCTGTTATCAAGCAGCTGGAAGAGATTGACTTCCCCGAGGAACTTATGGCTTGTCGCGATGCCCAGACATTTTTGGGCACCATTGCTAACGCAAAGATTCCAGCTTCTAAGCAGGGATACTAGGCCAGACACAGACACCACCACTGAAGCGCTGCACTGTTTAACCGGTTGCAGCTCATATCGACATCACACAAAGAAACAAAGCCGCGTTTTCACGCGGCTTTGAACTGCCTCCCATTTCTTAGACACAAAAAATAGGAGGCAGTTCAAAACACACCTAAGTCGGATATTCTGCCAAAAAGACGTATACATTACG
>CALKTD010000023.1 GCA_937997345.1 uncultured Atopobium sp.
AGAACATGATTTCTGGTGCAGCTCAGATGGACGGCGCAATCCTCGTTATTGCTGCAACCGACGGTCCTATGGCTCAGACTCGTGAGCACATTCTTCTTGCACGTCAGGTCGGCGTTCCTTACATCGTCGTCTTCCTGAACAAGTGCGACATGGTCGACGATGACGAGCTCATCGACCTCGTCGAGATGGAGACCCGTGATCTTCTCTCCGAGTACGACTTCCCAGGCGATGACCTTCCAATCATCCGTGGTTCCGCTCTTGGCGCTCTTAACGGCGAGGAGAAGTGGGTTGAGTCCATCCGTGAGCTCATGCACACCGTTGACTCCTACATCCCAACACCAGCTCGTGACAACGAGAAGCCATTCCTGATGGCAATCGAGGACGTCATGACCATTTCTGGTCGTGGTACTGTTGCTACTGGCCGTGTTGAGCGTGGTGAGCTCAAGCTCAACGATCCAGTCGAGATCGTTGGTATTAAGCCAACTCAGAACTCTGTTGCTACCGGCATTGAGATGTTCCGTAAGACCATGGACTTCTGCGAGGCTGGCGACAACGTTGGTATTCTTCTTCGTGGTGTTAAGCGCGAGGACATCGAGCGCGGTCAGGTTCTCTGCAAGCCTGGTACAGTTACTCCACACAAGAAGTTCACCGGTGAGGTTTACGTTCTTACTAAGGAAGAGGGCGGCCGTCACACCCCATTCTTCTCTGGTTACCGTCCACAGTTCTACTTCCGTACAACTGACGTAACCGGCGACATCTACGAGCTCACCGATGCAAACGGTGGCAAGGTAGAGATGGCTATGCCTGGTGACCACATCACCGTTGGCTGCGAGCTCATTCACCCAATCGCTCTTGAGCAGGGTCTGAAGTTCGCTATCCGCGAGGGTGGCCACACCGTCGGCGATGGCCGTGTTTCCACCGTCATCGAGTAACTTCTTTTAAAGTTGCTAACTTGCCCGGCGTGCTTTTTGCGCGCCGGGTTTTTTGTCGAGAAAAAATATGTGAACGCCTAGAGTAATTAGAGAAAAGTATTGACATCTCTGGGTAGTGGGTGCTAACCTAAGCAACCGCGTCACATTTCGAGAATACATCTCGTGACCGTGTTCAGGAGGATCAATGCGTACACTCGTTACTCTCGCCTGCACTGAGTGCAAGCGTCGTAATTACACTTCGGACAAGAATAAGTCCAACAACCCAGATCGTATGGAGTTGAAGAAGTACTGCCCATGGTGCCACAAGCACACGGTACATCGCGAGACCCGCTAGGCTAGGTGGGTTCGTTCTAGGCCAGTAGCTCCAATGGTAGAGCGGCGGTCTCCAAAACCGTTTGTTGAGGGTTCGAGTCCTTCCTGGCCTGCCAGATAACTTCACCGGCCTTCCCATAAGGGTTGGCCGGTTTGTATGTAGGTATAACATCCAAGGGAGCGTAGGATGGCAAATAAGGAGCGCAATAAGAGGAGCGCACGTAAGGCTCGCGCAGAAGAGCGCGCCCAGCGTGAGGCCCTTCAGGCTGAAGCTACTCCTGAAGCTTCTACTAAGGCCACTAAGGCTGAGGCAAAGAAGCAGGAGAAGTCCATTCAGCGTAACGCTAACCCTGGCTTCTTTGGCCGCCTGGGTGCTTATTTTGCAGGCGTTCGTACAGAAATGCACCGCGTTGTGTGGCCTTCAAGCTCTGAGCTTGCTGGTTTCTCTGTAGCCGTAATTGCAACAATCATTTTCTTTGGCTTGGTAACTTGGCTGGTTGATACTGGCATTGTTGCTGGTCTCGTCGCCTTTACTGGACTGAGGGGATAATCAATGGCTAAGCGCTGGTATGTAGTTCACACCTATTCAGGTTATGAGAACAAGGTAAAGACTGACCTTGAGCACCGTATTGAGACCTATGGCCTTGAGCGTGCTGTTGTTGATATTCAGATTCCTACTGAGGAAGTTATTGAGGTCAAGGACGGCGGTAAGCGCGAGACCAAAGAGTCCAAGGTTTTCCCAGGTTACGTTCTTGTTCGCATGGAGCTGGATGACAATACTTGGGCTGTTGTTCGTAACACCCCAGGCGTAACTGGTTTTGTTGGTATTGACGGCAAGCCAGTTCCTCTGCGTCGTGATGAGTTCGATAAGATCATGCGTCGTGGCGGTATGAAGACGGGTAGCCCTGTACCTAAGCGTACAGCAACCAATATTGAGGTCGGTCAGGCAATTCACGTTCTTTCTGGTCCTCTCGCTGACTTTGACGGAACTGTTTCTGAGGTCAACGCAGAGTCCGGCAAGATCAAGGTTATGCTCACCATCTTTGGTCGCGAGACTCCAGTTGAGCTCACCATGGATCAGATTTCCCTGATAGACTAGTAACTAACGGCTTATCCCGCACTTCTCGTCCCTTGTGGATTGCTTCTCGGGAGTGCGCGAGAATAGACTCAAACGTATTCAAACAGGAGGCTTAACATGCCCGCAAAGAAGGTTGTTAACTTTATTAAGCTGCAGATTCCTGCAGGCCAGGCAAACCCAGCTCCTCCAGTAGGACCAGCTCTGGGTGCTGCACAGGTCAACATTATGCAGTTCTGCCAGGCATTCAACGCTGCAACTCAGGACAAGGCTGGCGACATCATCCCAGTCGAGATTTCTGTTTACGAGGATCGTTCCTTTGACTTCGTAACCAAGACTCCTCCTGCAGCTCAGCTCATCAAGAAGGAGCTTCATCTCAAGGGTGGTTCTGGTGTTCCTCAGCGCGATAAGGTTGGCCAGCTCTCCCAGGAGCAGCTCACCAAGATTGCTGAGATCAAGATGCCTGACCTCAACGCAAACGACATTGAGGCTGCAAAGAAGATCGTCGCTGGTACCGCTCGTTCCATGGGTGTAACCATCGCCGAGTAGTGTTTACTCCCGTCAGCCATTTGCGTGGCTGACGGTTGTTTTTGTCAGAGCATCCGACGTTAGTGCACGTAGTTGGGTTTCTCACCAAGAGAGCGTAACTATGGACGGAAGATGCAGGAGTGGGAGGGCAGACGCCCGCTAACCACAGGAGGTACATAATGCCTAAGCACGGAAAGAACTACAAGAATGCAGTTGCCAAGGTAGACGGTGCAAACCTCTACAGCCCAAAAGAGGCAGTAACCCTTTCTAAGGAGCTTGCAACTGCTAAGTTTGACGAGACCATTGAGGTAGCAATTCGTCTTGGTGTCGATACTCGTAAGGCTGACCAGAACGTTCGCGGCTCCATCTCTCTGCCTCACGGCACTGGTAAGTCCGTTCGCGTTGCAGTCTTCGCAGAGGGCGAGAAGGCCCGCGAGGCTGAGGCAGCTGGCGCTGACATCGTCGGTGGCGACGAGCTCATCGCAGAGGTCGAGAAGGGCATGCTTGACTTTGACGCAGCAATCGCAACCCCTCAGATGATGGGCAAGGTTGGTCGTCTTGGTCGTGTTCTTGGTCCTCGTGGCCTTATGCCTAACCCTAAGCTCGGTACCGTTACCATGGATGTTGCAAAGATGGTTAACGAGCTCAAGGCTGGTCGTGTTGAGTATCGTGCAGACCGTTTTGGTATCTGCCACGTTGCAATCGGCAAGGCTTCTTTTGAGGTCCAGCAGCTTGTTGAGAACTATGGCGCACTGATTTCCGAGATCATCCGCGTCAAGCCATCCAGCGCAAAGGGTAAGTACGTCAAGACCGTTGCTATTTCCTCTACTATGGGCCCTGGCATCAAGGTTGATCCAACCAAGGTTCGTAACCTCATGGAGGACTAAGCTAAACGCTTAGAAGTACCTAGCACGTTTAATCCGGTATCTGCTTGCAGGTACCGGATTTTTCTTGAAGCGTGCATGCGGCGTATGCGTGAACTCGGTTTACAGCGTGCATGCGGCTGAGGTGTGCGTAGCAGCTTATCCGTTCTTCTCGTCAAATTTTTGTGAAGAGAAAGAAATTGTGCACTCAACCTTGACTTGGATAGTTTTTTGCTGCACAATATCCAACGCAAGACAGACGTCTTGTAGTTGCACGTTCGCTGCCAAAGACAGCCGGCGCCTTGAATCCAAGGCTTAATGGGAATTCCCGCCTGCCGAGGTGGTCTTGAGATTAGTACATCCAGACCCCGCTTTGGTTGCCAAAGTGGGGTCTTTTCATGTGAGGGCCGCACCTGTTGGCGCTCGTGCTCGAGACATGATAAAGGAGGTGTACTACATGCCAGCTCAGTCTAAACTTGATTTGCTCGAGAAGGTTTCCGCTTCTCTCGAAAACTCCAAGGGCCTGTTTGTTATCGACTATCGTGGTCTCTCCGTAAAGGAGACTCAGGAGCTTCGCCGCGCACTTACCGCAGCAGGTGCTCACATGAAGGTCTATAAGAACAACATCGTCAAGATTGCTCTTAAGAACGCTGGTATGCCAGAGATTGACGAGATGCTCGCTGGTACCTGTGCATACGTGTTCTATGAGAACGATCCTGTCGAGGCCGCTAAGGTCATCAAGGATCAGGCCAAGAAGCTCAAGAAAGTTGAGTTCATTGGTGGCATCGCTGATGGTCAGGCACTTACTGCTGACGAGGCAAAGGCTTACGCAGATCTTCCTTCTCGCGAGGAGCTCATCGCCAAGCTTGTCTTCGTTGTTGCAAGCCCACTTACCGGTATTGCACAGGTTTGCGCTGGTCCAGCTCGTGGACTCGCAACCGCTCTTTCTGCAGTCGCAGATCAGAAGAACGCTGCATAAGCAACGTTTTGTTGTACCCGCGCATTGGCGCAAACCGCGTGAGAGTGTAGACGCACTTAAACGCACACATACAAGCCGGGCTTTTGCCCAGATGCAGTACAAAGGCTGCATCGTTTAAAAAGGAGAATTGACATGGCTGTCACTAAAGATGAGATCATTGAGGCCCTTAAAGAGATGCCAGCACTCGAGCTTTCTGAGCTTGTTCACGAGCTTGAGGACGTCTTTGGCGTTTCCGCTGCTGCTCCTGTAGCTGTCGCTGCTGCTCCTGCAGCTGGTGGCGCTGCTGAGGAGGCAGAGGAGAAGACCAACTTTGACGTTGTTCTCGAGGGCTTCGGCGACAACAAGATCGGCGTCATCAAGGTTGTCCGTGCTCTTACCAACCTTGGCCTTAAGGAGGCAAAGGAGGTCGTCGAGGGTGCTCCTAAGGCTGTCCTCGAGGGCGCTAAGAAGGAGGACGCTGAGGCTGCTAAGGCTCAGCTCGAGGAGGCTGGCGCTACCGTCACCCTTAAGTAAGTCCATCCTAAATAGCTTACTGGAGAGGTCAGACTTCGGTCTGACCTCTTTTTTGTTTGCCTGGCGAGGAACCCGCGCGCTCGAAAATCGTATCAAGCTTGGGCGCTTTTGCTGCAGCCTGAAAAGTGAATCAAGTCTGAGCAATTTGCCTGTTTTTCTCGCCTTATCTGAGTACTTTTTCTCAGACTTAGTGTGCATTTCAGGCTCATGAATCCAGCGTGATTGCTCTAGCATCCTGCGTGAGTTGTCCTAGTTCTTTATGCGCCTGATTTCTTCAAAGAATCTGTAACTTTTGCCTAAAAATATAAAAGAAACTGTGGATTTGCCTGATTTCATCAAAGAATCTGTATCTCAAATACAGATTCTTTGCACATTTCAGGCGCACATTGCTAGTCAGGCGCGCTTGGCGAGAAATCGGTGCGTTCGGAGCGCCATGCGAAGCGACGTGGCGGGGGAGCGCCGCTCACCGAAAACGATTTCTGCCTCCGTGGACCTTCTCCACAAAATCTTCATAACTAGAAAAGACGAGTTAGTTAAGGATTTACCTGCAACATAACGTTTGTGCAGTTGAAAAACATAAACGCGATAATATAGTCAAAACGTCTTAAAAAATCAAGTGTTTTTCTGTTGACGCGCATTAAAATCTTGACTAAATTACTAGGTTGCGACAATTGCCACCTTCCACCCTTTTGAAGGAGGACAACCTGGTGTCTACCGCTAAAAAGACTTCCCTCACCACGCCTCAGGCGCATACTGGACGCAGGACGTTCAGTAAGATTCCCGCAGCTATGGAGCTGCCAAATCTGATTTCTGTACAGAAGGAATCATTTGAGCGCTTTATGGGAGAGGGCCTTGCAGAGTCCTTCGCTGAGTTCTCGCCAATTGAGAACAGCGCTGGAACCATGCAGGTCACCTTTGGTGACCATCAGTTCGGCGACCCTGCCAATTCAATGGCCGAGTGTCGTGCAAAAGACATTTCATATCAAGCACCTCTTTTTGTTGACGTCCGTTTTGTCAACAAAGAGACTGGTGAGATGAAGGAGCAGCTTGTCTTCATGGGTGATTTCCCACTGATGACTGAGCGCGGTACCTTCATCATCAACGGTTCTGAGCGCGTTGTGGTTTCACAGCTCGTTCGTTCGCCTGGCGTGTACTTCTCGTCAGAGATGGACAACGGTGTTCTGGTCCACAAGTCTCAGTTCATCCCTGCACGTGGTGCATGGCTTGAGTTTGAGGTTGATAAGCGCGGCCACCTGGTCGTCTCCATTGACCGCAAGCGTCGCCAGAGTGCTACCGTCTTCCTCCGTGCACTTGGCATTGCTGTTACCGATGACGAGATTCTCTCGCTCCTTGGTGATTCCGATGTTGTTCGCAACACACTTGAGCGTGACGTTGCAACCACACGTGAGGATGCTCTTATCGAGATTTATCGTCGTCAGCGTCCAGGCGAGCCACCAACTGTTGACTCTGCCCGTTCTCTGCTTGACGGCCTCTTTTTCAACGAGCAGCGCTATGACCTTGCTCGCGTTGGTCGTTACAAGATCAACAAGAAGCTTGAGGAAGAGATTCCTGCAGACGTTCGTGTTCTTACCAAAGAGGACATCGTCGCAGCTCTTCAGTATCTTCTTGCTGTTCATGCAGGTGATGAGTCTAAGCACCTTGATGACATTGACCACTTTGGCAACCGCCGCGTCCGTACCGTTGGTGAGCTGGTCCAGAACCAGTTCCGCATTGGTATGAGCCGCATGGAGCGTGTTGTTCGTGAGCGCATGGCATCTCAGGATGCAGACGACATTACTCCACAGTCTCTGATCAACATCCGTCCAATTGTTGCTGCAATCAAGGAGTTCTTCGGTTCTTCTCAGCTTTCGCAGTTCATGGACCAGGCAAACCCACTTGCTGGTTTGACTCACAAGCGTCGTCTTTCTGCTCTGGGACCTGGCGGTCTTGCAGGACACAAGTCCGGCTCCAGCCGTCGTACCAACGTTCCTACCGCAGTCCGCGACGTTCACAACTCGCACTACTCCCGTATGTGCCCAATCGAGACTCCTGAGGGACCAAACATTGGTCTTATCGGCTCTTTGGCACTGTACGCTCACGTAAATGAGTACGGTTTTATCGAGGCTCCTTATCGTAAGGTCACAGGCGGCGTTGTCTCTGACGACATTGTTTGGATGACTGCAGACGAGGAGGAGAATCACATTATTGCTCCTGCTAACACCCCAATTGACCCTAAGTCTAAGAAGTTTGTTGAGGTTGACGCAGACGGCAAGATTGTTGATGCAGACCGCGTTATTGCACGTACCCGCGACTTCGATGGTTCCTTCGGTGCACCTGCACAGGTTCCTGTTGAGGACGTTGACTACATGGATGTTTCTCCACGTCAGCTTCTCTCCGTCGCAGCTAACCTCATTCCATTCCTTGAGCACGACGATGCAAAGCGTACCCTCATGGGTGCAAACATGCAGCGTCAGGCAGTGCCTCTGATTCAGTCCCACGCTCCATTTGTTGGAACTGGTATGGAGGGCCGCGCAGCTCAGGACTCTGGTGAGCTTATTTGCGCAGAGTTTGCCGGCGAGGTCACCGAGGTTGATGCAGCTCACGTTGTCATCTACTCCGATGAGCACGGTTCTCAGCGCTACGATCTTCCTAAGTACGAGCGCTCCAACCAGTCCACTTGCATTAACCACCGTCCAATCGTCACTGTCGGACAAAAGGTCGAGAAGGGCCAGCCAATCGCAGACGGTCCATCTGTTGACCACTCTGAGCTGGCACTTGGTGCAAACCTTACCGTTGCTTACATGCCATGGGAAGGCTACAACTACGAGGACGGTATTATCGTCTCCGAGCGTGTTGTTCAGGAAGACCTTCTGACCTCCGTTAACATTTCCCGCCACGAGATTGATGCTCGTGACACCAAGCTTGGTGCTGAGGAGATTACCCGCGAGATTCCAAACCTTGGTGAGGACATGCTCGCAAATCTCGACGATGACGGTATCATTCGCATCGGCGCTGAGGTTGGCCCTGGCGATATTCTGGTTGGTAAGGTCACTCCTAAGGGTGAGACTGCTCTGACCGCAGAAGAGCGCCTGCTTCGCGCAATCTTTGGTGCTAAGGCACATGATGTTCGCGATACTTCCCTTAAGATGCCGCACGGCTCCTACGGCCGCGTTGTTGACGTTGTCCGCTTCAGCCGTGAGGCTGGAGACGACCTGCCTCCAGGAGTAAACGACCTGGTCCGCGTCTTTGTTGCTCAGCGCAGAAAGATCCAGCAGGGCGATAAGATCGCTGGTCGTCACGGTAACAAGGGTGTTATTTGTAAGGTTCTCCCTGTTGAGGACATGCCTTACATGGCAGATGGTACCCCAGTAGACGTTATTCTCGACCCACTGGGCGTTCCTTCCCGTATGAACGTTGGTCAGCTGCTTGAGTGCCACCTTGGCTGGGGCGCTGCACACGGTTGGGATGACGACGACGTAGATTCTAAGCGTTATGTTGAGGGCCCAATTCCTGTTGCAACACCACTCTTTGACGGTGCTACTGATGAGTCCGTTGCAGAGATTGTTCGCCGCACCAACATCAACATGATCAACAAGGCTCTCAAGGAGTACGGCGAGGACATGCGTGAGGAGTTTGTTCCACAGCTCAATGAGCGTGGTAAGACTACCCTCTACGATGGTCGTACCGGCGAGGCTTTCAAGAGCCCAATTACCGTTGGTGTTTCTTACATCCTGAAGCTCGGCCACATGGTTGACGATAAGATCCACGCACGTTCAACTGGTCCTTACTCTCTTGTTACTCAGCAGCCTCTGGGTGGTAAGGCTCAGTTCGGCGGTCAGCGCTTTGGTGAGATGGAGGTTTGGGCACTGTATGCATACGGTGCTGCTAACGTCCTCCAGGAGATCCTCACCGTTAAGTCTGACGATACCAACGGCCGTGTTAAGACCTATGAGTCCATTGTTAAGGGCGAGAACATTCCTACTGCAGGAATTCCTGAGTCCTTCAAGGTTCTGGTCAAAGAGATTCGCTCCCTGGCACTTGACATTGAGCCAATCTCCTATCGTAAGCGTGCAAATACCGCAAAGGTCACAGATCCTGAGGAGAAGAACGCTGTTGAGATCCTCAACGACCTTGGCTTTACTGAGGTAACCGCTTCCGACCTGTCCCAAGACGCTGAGGGTGCATCCGCACTTGTAGGCGACGCGACCACCGATAAGGAGTAGCGACTGTGGCAGATTTCGATTCCACTGAATTTGACGCTATTAAAATTTCTTTAGCGTCTGCTGATGATATCCGCGGTTGGTCCTACGGCGAGGTAAAAAAGCCTGAGACCATCAACTACCGTACTCTTAAGCCAGAAAAGGACGGCCTTTTCTGCGAGAAGATCTTTGGACCTGTGAGGGACTGGGAGTGCGCCTGCGGTAAGTACAAAGGCATTCGCTTCAAAGGCATTACCTGCGAGCGCTGCGGTGTTGAAGTAACCACCGCAAAGGTTCGTCGTGACCGCATGGGTCACATCGAGCTTGCTGCTCCTGTAAGCCACATCTGGTACTTTAAGAGTCCAACCAGCTTCCCTCTGGCACGACTTCTTGATATCAAGAGCAAAGACCTCGAGAAAGTCCTCTACTTTGCATCTTACGTAATCACCAGTGTTGACACTGAAGCACGTGAGGCTGATGTAGATGATCTTCGTGAGGAGCTTGCTGCAGACCTTGAAGAGCTCGACGCAGAGCGTGACGATCAGATTGCACGCCTTCGTGAGCAGGGCCAACCACAGGATGACGAGTTTGGCGATTTTGAGCCTCTGTCTGAGGATGAGATTCGTGCAGGCGTCGCTGATCTTGAGGAAGAGTACGAGGAAGAGAAGACACTTCGTCGTGAGGCTTTCGAGAAGTTCATGCAGCTTGAGACCAGAGAGCTCATCTCCGATGAAGGTCTGTTCTCCGAGCTTAAGCGCTATTATGGCATCTACTTCAAGGGTGGCATGGGTGCAGAGGCAGTCCGCGACCTTCTCTCCAATATTGACCTTGAGAAAGAGGCTAAGGAGCTCCGCGCCATTATCGCCAATGAGGATGCTCAGAAGCAGAAGCGCGAGAAGGCTATTAAGCGCCTTGAGATTGTTGACGCCTTCCTTAAGGGCGGTAATGATCCAGCTAACATGATCCTTGACGTTGTACCAGTTATTCCACCTGATCTTCGTCCTATGGTTCAGCTTGATGGTGGCCGTTTTGCAGCTTCCGACTTAAACGATTTGTATCGTCGTGTTATTAACCGTAACAATCGTCTTAAGCGCCTGCTTGATCTTGAGGCACCTTCTATCATTGTTAACAATGAGAAGCGCATGCTTCAGGAGTCCGTTGATGCTCTGTTTGACAATGGTCGCCGTGGTCGTCCAGTCACTGGTCGTGGTGGACGTCCTCTGAAGTCTCTTGCTGAGGCCCTTAAGGGTAAGCAGGGTCGTTTCCGTCAGAACCTGCTCGGTAAGCGTGTTGACTATTCTGGCCGTTCCGTCATTGTTGTTGACCCACACTTGAAGCTGCACCAGTGCGGTCTTCCATCCGCTATGGCACTTGAGCTCTTCAAGCCATTTGTCATGCGTCGTTTGGTTGAGCTCCGCAAGGTTGAAAACATTAAGGGCGCAAAGCGTGCTATTGACCGTGGTACTCCGGTTGTTTGGGACATTTTGGATGAGGTTATTCAGGATCGTCTTGTTCTTCTCAACCGCGCACCTACGCTTCACCGTCTGTCTATCCAGGCATTTGAGCCAGTCCTTATTGAGGGTAAGGCAATCCACCTGCACCCACTGGTCTGCGCACCATTCAACGCAGACTTCGACGGCGACCAGATGTCTGTTCACGTGCCACTTTCTACTCAGGCACAGACAGAGGCTCGCATTCTGATGCTCTCCAGCAACAACCTCAGAAGCCCTGCTTCTGGTAAGGTTTTGACCGTTCCTTCTCAGGATATGGTCTTTGGTGTCTACTACCTTACTTCCGAGAAGACCGGTGCAGATGCTAAGACACTTACCTTCGCAAGCTTTGAGGATGCTCTCTTGGCAATTGAGGCTAACCGTGACCTTGATCTTCAGGCAAAGGTTGTTGTCCGCGTAAGCACCAAGGATGCAAACGTTGCTGATAGTGATCGCGCTATTTTCCGCGTTATGACTGGTCGTGGTCAGTATGAGGACCTGGATGTTACTGACGGAACTAAGCGTTTTGAGACCACTGTTGGTCGTATTATCTTCAACCGTCAGTGCCTGCCAGAGGATTATCCATACATCAACTACAAGATGGTTAAGTCCGATATTGGTATTTTGGTCAACGATTGCTGCGACCGTTACCCAATGGCTGATGTTGAGCCAATTCTGGACAACATTAAGAAGACTGGCTTCCACTATGCAACACTTGCTGGTCTGACCGTTTCTGTTTGGGATGCTGTTATTCCTGAGCACAAGTCACAGCTTCTTCAGGAGGCACAAGATCGCGTCGATCAGATCAACGAGTACTACGAGGACGGCTTCCTCTCCGAGCGAGAGCGTCACGTTGAGGTTGTTAACGCATGGACCGAGTGCACCGATCTTCTTGGCTCTGAGATGCTCGCAGGCTTTGCAGAGGACAACCCAATTTACATGATGGCTGACTCTGGAGCTCGTGGTTCTAAGACACAGCTTCGCCAGCTTGCTGGTATGCGAGGCCTGATGGCGGATATGTCTGGTGAAACCATCGACCTTCCAATTAAGGCAAACTTCCGTGAGGGTCTTGAGCCTCTTGAGTACTTTATTTCTACTTACGGTGCTCGTAAGGGCCTGGTAGATACTGCATCTCATACCTCCGATTCTGGTTACCTGACTCGTCGACTTGTTGACGTTGCACAGGATGTCATTGTTCGTGAGGAGGACTGCGGTACTGATGAGGCAGTTACGTATCCACTGATTAAGCCTGGTCAGACTTCTGTTGATACTGACCTAATTGGTCGCTGCACTCTTGATGATGTCTGCGATCCAAACACTGGTGAGGTTCTTATCCCAGCTGGTGGCTATGTTGAGTCCAAGCAGGATCTTGAGCGCCTTGTTGAGCATGGCCTTGCTAAGGTTCAGCTCCGTGCGCTTCTGACCTGTAAGTCTAAGTACGGCGTTTGCCAGAAGTGCTACGGTTGGGATCTTTCCACCCGTCGCCCCGTCAATATTGGTACTGCAGTTGGTATTATCGCAGCTCAGTCCATTGGTGAGCCTGGTACCCAGTTGACTATGCGTACCATTCACTCCGGTGGTGTTGCAGGTGCAGACGATATTACGCAGGGTCTTCCTACTGTTGCTCGTATGTTCGACGTTGTCGGCAACGTCAACGAGAAGATTCTTGGTCGTGAGGCTGACCTGGCTCCAGTTTCTGGTGTTCTTCACATCACTCCAGAGACTACCGAGTACCTGCTGCGTATTGTTGACGCGGATGATGCTTCCCGTGTCATCGAGGAGTGGCGTGTACCTGCATCCGTCCGCTTTATGCCTGGCATTGAGGACGGCGTTGTTGTTCGTGCTGGTGATCAGATTACCCGCGGCTTCGTCAACTTCCGTATGCTCCGTCGACTCACCGATATTGAGTCCACTATGCACACCTTCGTTGAGTCTGTTAAGGATGTTTATACCTCTCAGGGTGTAGAACTCAACGATAAGCACATCGAGGTTATCGCACGTCAGATGCTTCGCCGTGTTCAGGTTACCAACCCGGGTGACTCTTCGTATCTGCTTGGTCAGTATGTGGATCGTTACGTTTTCGCAGAGACTGTCCAGAACATTGCCCTTGCTGGTGGTACTCCACCAGAGGCAGAGCCAGCAATCCTTGGTACTCTGAAGGTTGCAAGCTCTATTGATTCTTGGCTTTCCAGCGCATCGTTTATCCGTACTGCAGGTGTTCTTACCTCTGCAGCTATCGAAGGCGATGTTGACCACCTGCTTGACCTTAAGTCCAACGTTATTGTTGGTAAGCAGATTCCTGCAGGTACCGGTCTCTCTGCATACAGCGATGTTGAGCTTACGTACCATGGCACTAAGATTGATGGCCCAACATCTTCTCTTGCTAAGTCTCTTCCAGACTGGGCACCAGCAGAGCTCAAGGACATCGAGGAGCAGCTTCCTAAGCAGCTTGATTGGGTCAACGAGGACTACAACGGTGGCGTTTACTCCAAGAATGGCCGCACGCTTTCTAGCGAGGACGCAAAGCTTTACCTCTTTGATGATCTTGGTGTGTCACAGCGTTGGACCAACAAGTTCAGCGAGGTTGGCATTGAGACCGTAGGCGATCTTATTGGTAAGACCGAGGAAGACTTGCTTCGCATCGATGGTATTGGTGCAAAGGCAATCGAGGAGCTTCGCGATGGTCTTGAGGCTCGTAACCTCCTCTACATCCTTGAGCCAGAAGAGGATGAGGCAGATTCTGAGGATCTTTCTCAGCTGCTCAACATGGTCTTCTCGCCAGAAGGCGATGGTGGTCTGATGCTGGGCTCTGCAGCTCCATCTGCTCACTCTGATTACACTGAGACACTCATTGGTTCTTCTTCTGATGAGGTTAGCCCTGATGTAATTAACGAGGACCTTAGTTCTCTGGATGATCTTCTCAATCAGGTTGTTCGTATGGATACTGAGGCAGGGGATGACGAGTAAGTAGTCTCGTCTGATACATCAAATTTTTTCGGAGATTGCCTCCGATACAAAAGAGGACTTCGGCTGTTAGCTGGAGTCCTCTTTTTATTTGTATCTAATGATGTGTAGTCGGTATATACTAAGATGCGTTACAAACAATATTTTGCGAGAAGCTTTGTGTACTCAGAGCTTTGAGTTGTAAAGAGTAGGAAGTATCATGACTGATCATTCTCACGAGTGTGAGCATACAAACAATATTTGCGAGTGCGTTTCTGAAGAACAACTACACGAGTTTCTCACTAATGACGATATCATTTATGATGCCACTCAAATTTATGACGCGCTTTCTGACTTTACACGTTTCCAGATTTTGGGAGCTCTTCTATTGGGCGAGAAGAGCGTAACTGAACTGCAGGAGCTTCTCTCTGTTTCTCAGTCTGCTACTTCTCATCAGCTCCGCCTTCTGCGTGATCGTGGTCTGGTAACTGCAAAAAGAGATGGTCGTCGCGTCATTTATTCTCTTGCTGATGATCATGTCATTACGCTTATTAGTGTTGGTCTTGCTCACGCTGCACATCAGCACTAAGACATTAGAAGCCTTTGGTCGTCTTGTTCTTCAACGAGCAATAAATTTTTTGATTGATACCGTATGCTAAGTCTTCAGCGCATAGATGGAAGAAATATATGGGACATTCTTAAGCTTAAGGTGTCCAAAGAGCAGCAAAGTTATGTTGCCGGCAATGATGTAAGTCTTATCGAAGCCTATATTTCTAAGACAGAAAACGGACAGATCTTTCCCTTCGGTATATACAAAGATGATGTACCGGTAGGTTTTTTAATGATTGGTTTTGGTACAGACAGCAGTTGGGAGGACGCTCCAGCAATAGCTCAAAATAACTACGATCTCCGACGCTTGATGATTGATACAAAGTATCAAGGCAGGGGATACGCTAAAGAAGCACTCAACCTTGCGTTGGAGTTTATGCGCACTTTTCCTTGTGGAAGAGCAGAGTATTGTTGGCTTTCTTATGAGCCTGAAAATACAGCTGCTCGGGATCTCTATCGTTCGTTTGGATTTGTTGAGACGGGCGAGAAGGACGGCGAAGAATTGATCGCCGTTTTGAAGTTGGTCTCAGATGTATCTGAAGTATCCAGCACTAAGGAACTTTTCGACAACGATGCGGTATTTTCTTCTGACAATGAAGAACTTCTCGCTCAGTTCTTTCAAGCGGAAAATATGCGCGATTGGGAAACGTACGAGACATTTCTTGCCAAGGATGTTGTTTGGGAACTTCGAGAAGCTGGGCAAACTAAGATAATTCAAGGCAAGTGCGCCTATATGAACTGTATTCGTTCGGCGTACAGGGGGAGTAATGCAACGTTTAGCTGCGAAGGCCTGTATACAGGAGCCGATAATTCATGCCTTGCCGCTATGCTTCTAAGCGATGCGGGTACACGTTCATGTGATATGTTTTGGTTTGAAGACGGAAAGATTGTCTTTGAGCTTGAGGTTATTTTGGGCTAAGTTAAATAGATTGATTCGTATCCGTTTACCGAAATAGTTAATACGTTTATCGAATTTTATTCATCATTTTCGAAATTAAGTTTAATTTGGCGATATGAATAGTATTGGTTAAACGAATAGGATAGTTGGGATGGATTGATTAGTATGTAGAACGGTGAAGTAAGGATGGAAAATAAACAGAAAAAGCAATTCAAGAATAAAGCTCTTTATAGTTATTTAATTTTGGTTTTTATAATCAGTATTGCATCGTTAGAATACAAATATAATGCGAATTTGTTTAAAAATGGCTATATTAGTAAAATAATTTTTAGTATGGTCATTTCAATTTATCCTGTATATATAACCATAAAACACTACAGTAATATTATTGCTAAAAGTTTCAAACCTACTAATGTAGCCATTTTATTACTCATTTCATTTATTCCTGTTCTTTTTTCTCAAGAAAATTATATTGATAGGATTTATGCTTGGTTTCACTATTTATTTTTAGTGGGACTTCCAGAGGAATTGTTTTTCCGAGTTTATCTAACAGAACAATTTAATGAAGGTTTATTAAAATATTGGAAGATTTCTAATGTATCAGCATATATTATAAGTTCATTATTCGCCAACGTATTGTGGGGAGTATCTCATATAATCTTCCCGCTTGTAAATAATGTTAATAATCTTGAACCTCTCTGGTCTTATATTACCTTTGGAATTGGAAATGGTTGGTTGTATACAGCTTTATTTTTAATATTTCGAAAGAATGCCCTGGTTCCTGTTGTCTTTCACGCAGTTATAGATATGTGCAATAAACTTTTATAAGATTTTAAGATTGTGAATACCGGATTTTCAATAAAGGTTTTCGATAGTAAGACAAGCTATTTTGTTCTATATAGTGTGAAATTTATGAAGTATAGATACGCCCGGAACAGTGGCTTGTTGACATGTGGTTGTTGTCGGCGTAAAGTTCTTCCTTGCGTAATTCCAAGGGGACAGTGCTGTGTCGCCTTTAGAATATGTAAAACTGCAGGTAGATAGGTATAAGAAGGAGAAGATCTTGCCTACTATTAACCAGCTCGTACGTAAGGGCCGCGTGAGCGTTAAGTCAAAGTCTAAGAACGCCGCTCTTCAGCACAACCCACAGAAGCGTGGTGTTTGCACCCGCGTTTTCACCACAACGCCAAAGAAGCCTAACTCAGCACTCCGTAAGGTTGCTCGTGTTCGTCTTGTTAATGGCATTGAGGTAACCGCTTACATTCCTGGTGAGGGCCACAACCTCCAGGAGCACTCCATTGTTCTGGTTCGTGGCGGCCGTGTCCGTGACCTTCCTGGTGTTCGTTACAAGGTTGTTCGCGGTGCATTCGACTGCGCAGCAGTTCAGAATCGTGCTCAGGGCCGTTCTCGTTACGGCACTAAGCGTGCTAAGTAATCACGTCCACTACTCGAACTAGTTCTTAGGAGATTAATATGCCGCGTCGCGCAGCAGCAGTACGTCGTGAGGTTATGCCTGACGCCGTCTACAACAATCGTCTGGTAACCCAGCTCATTAACAAGGTCCTTCTCGACGGTAAGAAAGCAACCGCAGAGCGTATTGTCTACGGTGCATTTGACATCGTTGCAGAGAAGACTGGCGAGGATGCCCTCACTGTCTTTAAGAAGGCTATGGATAACATTCGCCCAACACTTGAGGTTAAGCCTAAGCGTGTTGGTGGCGCTACTTACCAGGTCCCAATGGAGGTTAACTCCCGCCGTGCAACCACTCTTGCTATTCGCTGGATGGTCACTTTCAGCCGTAGCCGTAAAGAGAAGACCATGGCAGAGCGTCTTGCAAACGAGATCATCGACGCAACTAATGGCGTAGGTGCATCCGTCAAGCGCCGTGAGGACCTGTACAAGATGGCTGAGGCCAACCGCGCCTTCTCCCACTACCGCTTCTAGTCGGAATTCAGGAGTAGCAAACAAATGGCTAAGACTAAGTACAATCTTAAAGACCTCCGTAACATCGGCATCATGGCTCACATCGATGCTGGTAAGACCACCACTACGGAGCGTATTCTTTACTACACCGGTAAGACCCACAAGATTGGTGAGGTCCACGACGGTGCAGCAACCATGGACTGGATGGTTCAGGAGCAGGAGCGCGGCGTAACCATTACTTCCGCAGCTACTACTTGCTTCTGGAAAGATCATGTCATCCAGATTATCGATACCCCAGGCCACGTTGACTTTACCGCTGAGGTTGAGCGTTCTCTCCGTGTTCTGGACGGCGCAGTTGCAGTTTTCGACGCAGTTGCAGGCGTTCAGCCACAGTCCGAGACCGTTTGGCGTCAGGCAACTAAGTACGGCGTACCTCGTATTGCATTCATTAACAAGTTTGACCGCGTAGGTGCAGACTTCTTCCGTGCAATCCAGACTATGCGTGACCGCCTTGGCGCAAACGCAATTGCAGCTCAGGTCCCAATGGGCGCTGAGTCCAACTTCTGGGGTCTTATCGACCTTGTTACCAACACTGCATGGGACTTCAAAGAGGATGCTAAGGGCATGATTTACCCTGAGCCACTCGACGAGATTCCTGCAGAGTTTGTAGAGATTGCAGCTGAGAAGCGTGAAGAGCTTCTTGAGGCAGCTTCTGATTTCTCTGAGGAGCTCATGATGGCTGTTCTCGAGGGTGAAGAGGTTGACGTTGAGACCCTTAAGGGTGCTCTTCGTGCTGGTGTTCTTGCTGGTCAGATTAACCCTGTCTTTGTTGGTTCCGCTTACAAGAACAAGGGTATTCAGGAGCTTCTTGACGCAGTTATTGACTTCCTTCCAAGCCCTCTGGATGTTCCAGAGATTGATGGTGTCACTCCTAAGGGTGACGAGGCTGTCCGTCACGCAGACGTTAAAGAGCCATTCTCCGCTCTTGCATTCAAGATCATGACTGACCCTTATGTTGGTAAGCTTACCTACATTCGTGTTTACTCTGGTCAGGCAGAGGCAGGTTCTTACGTCTACAACTCCGTCAAGGACAACCGTGAGCGCTTTGGCCGCATCCTTGAGATGAATGCAAACGATCGTGTTGACCGTGAAGAGTGCTCCGCAGGCGACATCGTTGCATGCGTTGGTCTAAAGAACACCACTACAGGTGACACCCTTTGTGACGAGAAGAACCCAATCATCCTTGAGTCCATCAGCTTCGCAGATCCTGTTATTGACGTTGCTGTTGAGCCTAAGACCAAGGCTGAGCAGGAGAAGATGTCCATCGGCCTTTCTAAGCTGGCTGAAGAGGACCCAACCTTCCAGGTTCACACTGATCACGAGACCGGCCAGACCATCATTGCTGGTATGGGCGAGCTTCACCTTGAGATTATTGTTGACCGTCTCCGTCGTGAGTTTAAGGTTGACTGCAACGTAGGTAAGCCACAGGTTGCTTACCGCGAGACTGCTGGTAAGGCAGTAAGCCACGCTGAGGGCAAGTTTGTCCGTCAGTCCGGTGGTAAGGGTCAGTATGGCCACGCAGTCATCGACCTTGAGCCACAGGAAGAGGGCAAGGGTTACGAGTTTGTCAACGCTATCGTCGGTGGTGTTATTCCTAAGGAGTACATCCCATCTATCGATAAGGGCATTCGTGAGGCTCTTGAGAACGGTGTCATTGCTGGTTACCCAGTAGTCGACATCAAGGTCACCCTTGTTGACGGTTCTTACCACGAGGTCGACTCCTCTGAGGCAGCATTCAAGATTGCTGGTTCTATGGCAATTAAGGATGCTCTCAAGAAGTCCAACCCAGTCCTTCTCGAGCCTGTTGAGTCTGTTGAGGTTGAGACACCTGAGCAGTACATGGGCGACGTTATGGGCAACCTTTCTTCCCGTCGTGGCAAGATTGAGGGTATGGACGATCGTATGGACGCCAAGGTCATCCGCGCTAAGGTGCCTCTTGGTGAGATGTTCGGTTATGCAACCGACCTTCGTTCCCAGACCCAGGGCCGTGCGAGCTACACCATGCAGTTCGATTCTTACGAGCCCGTTCCTAACGCTGTACGCGAAGAGATTGTCGCCAAAAACGGCGGCTCTGCATCCTAAGTAAACGACCACGAGCTCTAGCTCATGTATGGAGGTACCCAAAGTGTCAAGCCAGAAGATCAGGATTCGCCTCAAGGGCTATGATCACGAGGTCATTGATCAGTCCGCTAAGCTGATTGTTGACACCGCACAGAAGACAGGTGCGCGTGTTTCCGGTCCTATCCCTCTGCCAACTGAGCGTAATCTTTACACCGTTATTCGCTCACCACACAAGGATAAGGATTCCCGTGATCAGTTTGAGATGCGCACTCATAAGCGTCTCATCGATATTCTCGACCCAAGCGCTTCTACCGTTGATTCGCTTATGCGTCTCGACCTTCCAGCTGGTGTCGATATCGAGATCAAGCTCTAAGCATACGGCTTAATCCAACTTGCAAACCCTCCTGCGCATCTTCGCGCGGGAGGGTTTTTGCGTGGATGGGCATCGAACCACGTGCGAAGGACCACATAAGTCCGCGCAGACTCTACTCCCTAGATTTTTCAGTGTCGATTGATCCAAAACCCAGGTAATTATGTGTCCAGTCAATCCAAAACTGATGTAATTATGTGCCGAATGGCACATAATTACATCAGTTTTGGATCATGCAAGGCAAAATAGATTCGTCGACGTGAAAGACAGAGTGCCAACGGGTACATATGGCGAGAAACCCGTAGAATAGGGAAGCGAATGCCTTTACAGCTCACAGGAGAAGAGATGAAGGATACTCGGATAAACGCTCATCACCAGCTAAACGACGTCCACTCAGAAAACGCTCACGTGACCAAGGTTCTTTTTGTGTGTCACGGAAATATCTGCAGGTCAACTATGGCGCAATACGTCATGCAGGACCTTGTCGAGAAAAACGGTCTGGCAAAGGAGTTTGTCATCGATTCAGTAGCAACGTCTACAGAGGAGATTGGAAATCCTGTTGACCCTCGTACACGTAGAAAACTACAGCAAGAGGGAATTCGTTGCGGCAATCATCGTGCCCGACAGATGACGCGCGCAGATTACGAGTACTTTGATTACCTCATTGGAATGGACCACAATAACCTGCGCAACATGAAGCGCATACTTAAGGATGATCCGCTTGGAAAGGTTTCGCGGCTTCTTGACTGGACAGAGAGGCCTCGAGATATTGCAGACCCATGGTATTCAGGCAATTTTGACCTGACGTATGAAGATGTTACTGAGGGTTGCGAAGCATTGTTGAAGAAACTTTTGGCAAAGTAATCTTGGCAGCCTGATTTTGACAAAGTTATTATCGCGGATTGTTTTGGCAAAATTTTATGGAAAAACTTTTCAAAATTCTTTGGGTTTCTCGCCAATGGATACGCCCGGATCAGCGGTTTGACCTCGCAAAATAGTCGAGAAGAAAGATCTCGCAGCTAGAAGGTATCAAACGTTCTTCACAAAGCGTTCATCTTTTAAAGATTTTAGGCTTGTTTCTTGTCAAAAATGAGTGTAAAGTAGACGGGCTGTTCAAACAGGACAATTATGTCTAAAGGCAGTATGTACAGGACGTGGTCCGCTGGGGAAGAGTACCCGATGTGCTCTCAAGGTCCCATGACCACCGAAGGTTAGGAAAGAGCATGGTTAATACCATCCTCGGCCGCAAGCTGGGCATGACCCAGGTATGGGACGAGAACGACAACGTCGTTCCTGTTACCGTCGTTCTTGCTGGCCCCTGCACCGTTTCACAGGTAAAGACTGTTGAAACGGACGGCTACAATGCCGTACAGATTGGCTTTGGCGACATCTCCGAGAAGCATGTCAACAAGCCAATGGCTGGTCACTTCAAGGCACAGGGCGTCGAGCCAATGCGTTACCTCCGCGAGGTCCGCGTTGAGGATGCTTCTGAGCACAAGACCGGCGATGTTGTCACAGTTGCTGACTTCTCTGAGGTCACCGCTGTTGACGTAACAGGCACTTCTAAGGGTAAGGGTTTCCAGGGTACCGTTAAGCGCTGGAACTTCTCTCGCGGTCCAATGACTCACGGTTCTCGTAATCAGCGTCGTCCAGGTTCCATTGGTCAGTGCGCATACCCTGCACGCGTTCGTAAGGGCCTTCACATGTATGGTCACATGGGCGCAGAGCGCGTTACGGTCAAGAACCTTAAGCTTGTCCGCGTTGATGCTGAGCAGAACCTCATGCTTATCAAGGGTGCTGTTCCTGGCGGCAAGAATGCCCTCGTCCAGGTCCGCATGGCCTAAGGGCCTTTAGGCAAACACTTAGGCTAACAAGGAGACAACATGTCCAAGTATGAGATTAAGAACGTAGAGGGAAAGAAGGTCGGCGACGCCGAGCTCTCCTCTGACGTCTATGGCATTGAGCCAAACATCCCTGTTGTGCACCAGGTTGTAGTCTGCCAGGACGCATCCGCACGTCAGGGTACCCACTCTACAAAGAACCGTCACGAGGTATCCGGCGGTGGCGTTAAGCCTTACCGTCAGAAGGGTACTGGTCGTGCTCGCCAGGGTTCTATTCGTGCTGGTCAGTGGACTGGTGGTGGCGTCATCTTTGGACCTACCCCTCGTTCCCACGCACGTCGTATTAACAACAAGATGGTCAAGCTTGCTATGAGGTCCGTCCTCTCCGGCAAGGTTGCAGACTCCGAGCTTGTCCTCGTTGATTCTCTCGAGTTTGCTCAGCCTTCCACCAAGCAGGCAAAGGCTGCACTTCAGAACCTCGGTATTGAGGGTAAGCGCGTTACCGTCATCGTCCCAGACGACGACGTCAACACTTACCTCTCTTTCCGTAACCTTCCTAAGGTTTCGGTCTTCGGCGTTTCTGAGGTTACTACTCGTTTCCTGATCGACAACGGCGCACTTGTTATGTCCGCTGATGTCGCTAAGCAGCTTGGGGAGGTGCTCGCATAATGAACTCTCCTTATGAGGTCATCATTCGTCCTATCGTTTCAGAGCGTGCTTTCGATCTGATGGAGCAGGGCAAGTACACTTTTGAGGTTGCTCGTAACGCAGGTAAAGAAGAGATTGCTGCAGCTGTAGAGAAGCTCTTCTCTGTACACGTCACCAAGGTAAACACACTTTCTGTTAAGTCAAAGAACAAGCGTGTACGTTATCAGCAGGCAGGTAAGACCCGCCAGTGGAAGAAGGCTATTGTTACTCTCGCTGCTGGTGAGACTATCGAGATTTTCGGTAATAACTCTGCTGAGTAAGGTTTTTCTCCCGTGCCTCTTTTGAGGTACGGGTTCGTATGCCGCGCATAGTAGATACGCGCGGTACCGTGGTAATCCGGTGTTAGCTCGACTTTCCCTTAAGCGGGCTAGCCAACGGAGAAGAAAGGGATACTGTTTATGGCAGTTAGGCATCTAAAGCCAACAAGCGCAGGCAGGCGCTTCCAGACAATCTCAGACTTTGCTGAGATTACAACTGATAAGCCCGAGAAGTCCCTTCTCGAGCCTCTGCCAAAGAAGGCTGGCCGCAACAACAATGGCCGCATCACTACCCGTCACCAGGGTGGTGGCCACAAGCGCCAGTACCGTCGTATCGACTTCAAGCGTCGCAAGGATGACATCCCAGCTAAGGTCGCTACTGTTGAGTACGATCCTAACCGTTCCGCTCGTATTGCTCTTCTGCACTATGCAGACGGCGCAAAGGCATACATCCTTTGCCCAGAGGGTCTGAGCGTCGGTGACACCGTTCTTTCTGGTACCAAGGACATCGACATCAAGCCTGGTAACTGCACCACTCTTGAGCAGATTCCAGTAGGTACTCTTGTTCACGCAGTTGAGTTCCAGCCTGGCAAGGGTGCTGCAATGGCACGTGCTGCTGGTACTTCCGTCCAGCTCATGGGTAAGGACAACGGTTATGCAGTTCTGCGTATGCCTTCCTCCGAGCTCCGTCGTGTTCTTCTGACCTGCCGTGCAACCATCGGCGAGGTTGGTAACGCTGAGCACTCCAACATTGTTGTTGGTAAGGCTGGTCGTTCCCGTTGGGCAGGTGTCCGTCCTACCGTCCGTGGTACTGTCATGAACCCTGTTGACCACCCACACGGCGGTGGTGAAGGTAAGAACCACACTTCTGGTCGTCCTTCCGTCACCCCATGGGGTAAGCCAACCAAGGGTTATAAGACCCGCGACCCGAAGAAGGCTTCTAACCGCCTGATCATTCGCCGTCGTAAGTCCAAGTAAGACACGAGTAGGAGTAGATAAATGAGCAGAAGTCTCAAAAAAGGCCCCTTTGTGGAGACTCGCCTCCTTGCGCGTGTCGCTGCAATGAACGAGGCTGGCAAGAAGGACGTTATCAAGACTTGGTCACGTTCCTCAACCATCTTCCCTGAGATGGTCGGTCACACCATCGCTGTTCACGATGGTCGTAAGCATGTACCTGTGTACGTCACCGAGTCCATGGTTGGTCACAAGTTGGGCGAGTTCTCCCCATCCCGTACCTTCCGCGGTCACAAGGCCAAATAGGGGGAGTGTAGTAAATGGCTAAGAACACCGATTCTATTGAGGTTCGCGCAACAGCTAAGTATGTTCGCGTTGCTCCTCGTAAGGCTCGCGCAGTTGTCGCGCTTGTCCGCGGTAAGTCTGTCGAGAAGGCCCTTGAGGTTCTTCAGTTCTCGACTCGTGCTGCCGCTACTGATGTTGCTAAGGTTCTGCGCTCTGCAGTTGCTAACGCCGAGAACAACAATGGTCTCCGCGCTAACAACCTGGTAGTCAAGACCGCTTTTGTTGACGAAGGCCCAACGCTTAAGCGTATTCGCCCTCGTGCAAAGGGTTCGGCTTCCCGCATTAACAAGCGCATGAGCCACATTACCGTTGTCGTTGCACCTCGAAAGGAGGCGTAGGAATGGGTCAGAAAGTACAGCCTACAGGCTTCCGTCTTGGTGTAACCGAGAGCTGGCGTTCTCGTTGGTACGCCGATAAGGACTACGCCGAGCAGCTCGGCAACGATCTTGCTATCCGCAAGTATCTTGAGAAGCGCCTTGAGAAGGCAGCTGTTGCTCGCATTGATATCGAGCGCGCTGGCGATAAGGTCAAGGTAACTATTTTCTCCGCACGTCCTGGTATTGTCATTGGCAAGAAGGGTGCAGAGATTGACGGACTTCGTGCAGATCTTGAGCGTGTTGCTAAGGTCGGCAAGGGTCAGGTCAATGTTGATGTTGTCGAGGTTAAGCGTCCTGAGCTTGACGCAAACCTTGTTGCTCAGTCCATTGCAGAGCAGCTTGAGCAGCGTGTCGCTTTCCGTCGTGCTATGCGTAAGGCTGTTCAGTCCGCTCGTAAGGCTGGCGCTAAGGGTATTCGTATCCAGTGCTCCGGTCGTCTGAACGGTGCTGAGATGGGCCGCCGTGAGTGGTACCGTGAGGGTCGCGTGCCTCTGCACACCCTTCGTGCTGCAATCGGCTATGGTACCGCTACAGGTCGCACCACCATGGGCGCTGTTGGTATCAAGGTTTGGATTTATTACGGCGAGAAGATGCCTGGACAGCCAACACCTAACCCAGCTCTTGAGGGCTCTGCTCGTCCTCGTCGTGCTCGCAATGAGAGGAGGGGCCGTTAATGCTTGCTCCAAAGCGTGTATTGCACCGTAAGGTACAGCGCGGTTCCATGAAGGGCCAGGCAAAGGGTAATACCCAGCTGCATTTTGGTACCTGGGGCATCCGTGCAGAGGAGGCTCACTGGATTACTAACCGCCAGATTGAGGCTGCTCGTATTGCTCTCACCCGTGAGATGAAGCGTGGCGGTAAGGTTTGGATTACTATCTTCCCAGATAAGCCAATCACCAAGAAGCCTGCAGAGACTCGCATGGGTTCCGGTAAGGGTAACCCAGAAGAGTGGGTAGCAGTTGTTAAGCCTGGTCGTATCATGTTCGAGATTGATGGCGTACCAGAGGAAGTTGCTCGTGAGGCTCTCCGTCTTGCTCAGCACAAGCTTCCAATTAAGACCAAGATTGTCTCCAAGGCCGATCAGGACGGTGAGAACTAATGAAGTACACCGAAATCAAGGCTATGAGCGATGCAGACCTCGCTAAGAAACTCGAGGAAGGTCGCGCAGAGCTCTTTAATCTTCGTTTCCAGATGGCAACCAGCCAGCTGGATAACACCGCTCGTGTCAAGGCTGTAAAGCGTGACATTGCTCGCGTTCAGACCGAGATGCGCACCCGTCAAATTGCTGCGGAAGCATCCGCAGAGCAGAACTAGATCGCAGGAGATAAGTTATGGCAGAGACCGAAAGCAGAAATGCGCGTAAGGTTCGTACCGGACTCGTCGTCTCCATCTCTGGCGAGAAGACGATTACGGTAGAGATCACTTACCGTAAGCACCACCCTAAGTATGGCAAGATGATGACCATCGGCAAGAAGCTTCACGTTCACGATGAGAACAACGAGGCTGGTCTGGGCGATACCGTCCGCGTCATGGAGACTCGTCCTCTTTCCAAGACCAAGCGTTGGCGTCTCGCAGAGATCGTTGAGCGCGCTAAGTAATTAGCACCTAGGAAACAGCTTTTAGCTCAACCTAGTTTTGTATCTATCATTATTTCTCATGTGCGCAAATACGCGCACCTCTGAGAAATTAGGTTCCGGAGGAACGTCACATGATTCAGATGGAGACCATTCTCAACGTCGCTGACAACAGCGGCGCAAGGCGCGTAAAGTGCGTCAAGGTCCTTGGTGGCTCCAAGCGTCGTTACGCCGGCCTTGCCGACGTCATTATTGGCGCTGTTCAGGAGGCAACTCCAGGTGGTTCGGTGAAGAAGGGCGACATCGTTCGCTGCGTTATCGTTCGCACCGCTAAGGACACCCGTCGCAAGGACGGTAGCTACATCCGCTTTGACCAGAACGCATGCGTTCTTGTTAACAAAGAGGGTGAGCCCAAGGGTACTCGTATCTTTGGACCAGTCGCTCGCGAGCTGCGCGACCACAAGTACATGAAGATTGTCTCACTTGCACCTGAGACCCTTTAAGGAGGAACGACATGCCTAAGATGAAGATCAAGAAGGGCGACAAGGTCGAGGTCCTCACTGGTAAGGACAAGGGTAAGCGCGGCGAGGTACTTCGCGTATATCCAGAGAAAAACAAGGTTGTCGTTGAGGGCGTTGCAATTGCAAAGCGCCATGTCAAGCCAAACGCAGCTAACCAGCAGGGTGGCATCGTTGAGGCAGAGGCAGCAATCGACGCTTCCAATGTTGCTCTTATCGACCCTAAGACCGACAAGCCAACCCGTGTTGGCTACCTGATCAAGGAGGACGGCACTAAGGTCCGCGTCTCCAAGAAGTCAGGCGCTGAGCTCTAAGTTACCCGTGTTTCTCGCTTTGTAGAAACATCTCAGAGCTACTTCAAACCCCGTTATCGTCAGATAGCGGGGTTTTCTTTTTTGGGCAAGAAGTACGGTGTGGTGTGTAAGCCGTGTGATGACACGAAAAAATATCAGCTAGCTTTAAATTCTCGCCCAATTTTTGCTCAATAAGGTCTAATATTGTTCATTGCGTCTTTCTATGGGACACGTATGTCTCGAGGATGCAGATGGCTCCTAGTTCGCCAAACTAGGAGGTGCGAGGCGATCCCCGCACTTAAAACCCCAAGAGTTAAGGAGAAACCATGGCAGACGAGAAGTACACCCCTCGCCTTAAAGAGCTTTATTACGCATCTGTGCGTGATGCTCTGAAGGAGAAATTTGGTTACACCAACGTTAACCAGATTCCTAAGTTTGAGAAGATCGTTGTCAACATGGGTGTTGGCGAGGCAGCTACAGACGCTAAGGCAATTGACGGCGCTGTAAATGACCTCCGTACCATCACTGGTCAGCAGCCACTTGTTACACACGCTCGCAAGTCTATCGCAACCTTTAAGCTTCGCCAGGGTATGCCAATCGGCGCTAAAGTTACCCTTCGTGGCGATCGTATGTGGGAGTTCCTGGATCGTCTGATTGCAGTTGCAATTCCTCGTATCCGCGACTTCCGTGGTATCTCTGCTAAGAGCTTCGACGGCCGTGGTAACTTCTCCATGGGCGTAACCGAGCAGCTCATCTTCCCAGAGATTGACTTTGACAAGATGGACCACACCCGCGGTATGGACATCACCATTGTCACCACTGCTAACACCAACGAGGAGGGTAAGGCACTTCTCGACGCCTTCCATTTCCCATTCAAGCAGGACTAACTTTTACCTGCGCTTAAATTAAGCGCATTCCTGTTGGCATCTTCGATGCCGGGTGACATAGTCACCAGCACTATTGTTTGAAGTCATCTTGGCGTTCGCCAAGTTGCATTTTGAAGGAGGATTTGTGGCTAAGACTTCGATGATCGTCAAAGCCTCGCGTGAGCCGAAGTACTCTACGCGCACACAGAACCGTTGCCAGCGTTGTGGACGTCCCCACTCCGTTTACCGCAAGTTTGGTCTGTGCCGTGTGTGCTTCCGTGAGCTAGCGAGCAAGGGCGAGCTTCCTGGTGTCCGCAAGGCAAGCTGGTAGGACTCAGGGCTCTGGCGTCAAGGCATCTGCGCCACGGGTGTAGATGAACCAGACACGCAGTTTCATCATTAACGAAGGAGAAGGATCAAATGAAAATTACCGATCCCATTTCAGACATGCTGACGCGTATTCGTAACGCAAACTCAGCTGGCAAGGATTCCGTATCCATGCCATCGAGCAAGGTGCTCGTTGAGATTGCTCGCGTCATCACCGAAGAGGGCTATGTCGAGGGTTACACCGTTGAGGATACTAAGCCTCAGAAGACTCTTCACATCACCCTTAAGTATGGTAAGAAGCGCGCTAAGGTTATCCGCGGCATCCGTCGCATTTCCAAGCCTGGTCTGCGCATTTACTCCACCGCTGAGAAGCTTCCACGCGTTCTTGGTGGTCTTGGTACTGCAGTGGTTTCCACTTCTAAGGGCATGATGTGCGACCGCGACGCTCGCAAGGCTGGCGTTGGCGGCGAGGTCATCGCTTACGTTTGGTAAATCTGACAGGAATGAAAGGAGACAGCCGTGTCTCGTATTGGTAAGAAGCCTGTCCAGATTCCTGCTGGAGTCACTGTGACAGTTGATAACACCACCGTTACCGTTAAGGGTTCTAAGGGCGAGCTGACTCGTACTTTCTCTGAGCTGGTTGCTATCGCTCAGGAGGGCGAGGAGATTCTTGTTACTCGCGTTGACGAGTCCTCTGAGTCCAATGCTCAGCAGGGTCTTGTCCGTACCCTTATTCACAACATGGTTGTTGGTGTCTCTGGGGGCTTCGAGAAGAAGCTTGAGCTCACCGGCGTTGGTTACCGTGTAGCACTTAAGGGCAAGGATCTTGACCTTTCCCTTGGTTATTCTCACCCAGTTCTCTATGTTGCACCTGAGGGCATTAGCTTTGAGGTACCTGATAACACTCATGTTACCGTTAAGGGTATTTCTAAGGAGAAGGTCGGTCAGGTTGCAGCTGAGATTCGTATGAAGCGCCCACCAGAGCCTTACAAGGGCAAGGGCATTCACTACGAAGGTGAGCACATCCGCAGGAAGCTCGGTAAGGCTGCTAAGTAAAGCAACCCTACTTTTAGGCTAAAAGACCATCACCCCGTCAGGTGATGGCATGTCTCTAAGGAGAAGGAATGAACAAGCAGCAGGCGAAAAAGGCGGGTCTTGAACGCCGCAAGCGCCGCGTACGTGCCAAGGTCTTTGGTACACCTGAGCGTCCGCGTCTTGCAGTTCACCGCACAAACGCAAACATTTATGCACAGCTTATTGACGACGCTTCTGGAAGAACTCTCTGCTCTGCCTCTACGCTTGACCCAGAGTTCCGTTCTACTGGCAAGGTTGGCTCCAACAAGGAGGCAGCTGAGTTCGTAGGTGAGCTTATCGGTAAGCGCGCTGCCGAGAAGAACGTCACTGAGGTCACTTTTGACCGTGGTGGTCGTCTCTATCACGGCCGCGTCAAAGCTTTGGCAGATGGCGCCCGCAACGCGGGCCTGAAGTTCTAGGAGGATTCAATGGCACGTGATCGTAAGCGCCAGCAGGATACGGATCTTCAGGAGCGCGTCGTTTATATTCACCGCGTTTCCAAGACCGTCAAGGGTGGCCGCCGTATGTCACTCGTTGCTCTGGTAGTCGTTGGCGACGGTAAGGGTAACGTTGGTATTGGCCAGGGTCGTTCCGCTGAGGTACCTCTGGCAATTCAGAAGGGCGTCGAGGACGCAAAGAGGAACATGTTCAAGGTCCCACTGACCGAGACTGGTTCCGTACCACACGCAGTCACTGGTCATTACGGTGCAGGTTCTGTTCTTATTAAGCCTGCATTTGAGGGTACTGGTGTTATTGCTGGCGGTCCTATTCGTCCACTCTTCGAGCTTGCAGGTATCACCAATGTACTTTCTAAGTCCCTTGGTACCGACAATGCTCTGAACATGATTAAGGCAGCAGCTGAGGGTCTGAAGGAGCTTTCCAGCCCAGAAGAAGCAGCTGAGCGTCGTGGCCTAACCGTCGGCGATATGTTCGTCGGAAAGGAGAACTAACGATGGCTAAGAACCTTAGCATTAAGCTTGTCCGTGGCGCTGTTGCAGGCGTCAAGAAGGACCAGACTGCTACGGTGAAGGCCCTCGGCCTCCACAAGATCGGCGATACCGTCGAGCAGCCTGACAACCCAAGCATTCGTGGAATGATCTTCAAGGTTAAGCACCTTGTCGAGGTTGAAGAGAACTAGAGGTAGTAATAATGCAGCTCAATGATCTTCGCCCCGCAGTGGGTTCGCGCAAAAATCGTAAGCGCGTAGGTCGCGGTAATTCTTCAGGCAATGGTACTTTTGCCGGCCGCGGTATGAATGGTCAGCTCTCCCGCTCTGGTGGCGGCAAGGGTGCTGGCTTCGAGGGTGGACAGCAGCCACTGGCTATGCGTCTTCCTAAGCTTCCTGGTTTCACTAACCACAACCGTGTTGAGTACGCTCCAGTCAACGTTGCTCGTCTTAATGCACTCTTTGCAGATGGCGAGACCGTAGACGCAGAGGCTCTGGTTGCTAAGGGAGTTATTAAGTACAACTTCATCCCAGTCAAGGTTCTGGGTGATGGCGAGCTTTCTAAGAAGCTCACTGTTAAGGTCGACAAGGTTTCCGCCTCCGCAAAGGCTAAGATCGAGGCGGCCGGTGGAAAGGTTGAGGCCGAGTAGTGAGTAAAGGAATCGCCAACGCATTTCGTGTTCCGGAACTAAGGGGAAAGATTCTCCTTACGGTACTGATTCTTCTTCTGTACCGTTTTGGTGCGTATCTTCCTGTGCCCGGTGCTCCATTCCAGGAGATGCTTTCTGTTTATCAGAATGGTCTTTCTAAGAATGGCGCAATGGCCGTGCTTAACCTATTTTCGGGTGGCGCTCTTTCTCGCATGTCTGTTTTCAGTCTGGGCATCATGCCTTACATTACGGCTCAGATCATCTTCCAGATGATGCAGTCCGTTATTCCATCTCTTGGCGAGCTTGCTAAAGATGGTGAGAGCGGCCAGCGTAAGATTACGCAGTACACGCGTTATCTTACGGTTGGCTTAGCTCTGCTCAATGCAGTTGGTTACCTGTTCTTGTTTAAGAGCTATGGTGTATCTTTTGCATCTATGGAGGGCGTGCCTGAGGCACTTGAAAACTTCCTGGTAGTCTTTACCATGCTAGTTGGTGCCATCATTATTATGTGGCTCGGTGAGGTTATTACCCAGCAGGGTGTTGGCAACGGAATGAGTCTTATCATCTTTGCAAACATCATGGCTGGACTTCCAACAGCCCTTATTTCTTCAGTAACTACTCGTGGAAACATTGTTCTTACCGTTGTTACTGTTGTGGTTATGCTCGCTATTATTCCGCTCATTGTTTACATTGAGCGTGGTCAGCGTCGTATTCCTATCAACTATGCCAAGCGCGTTGTTGGTCGTCGTATGATGGGCGGTCAGTCAACTTACCTTCCAATTAAGGTAAACACTGCAGGCGTTGTGCCAATCATCTTTGCATCTGCAATCCTGTACCTTCCTGCTCAGGTTGCTGTGTTCTTCCCAGGAGTAGAGTGGATTCAAAATCTTGCTACTTCACTTTCTTCTGGATGGGTTAACTGGGTTCTCTCAGTTATGTTCATTGTCTTCTTTGCATACTTCTACACCTCAATGGTGTTCAATCCAGAGGAGACAGCAGATCAGCTTAAGAAGCAGGGTGGCTTTATTCCTGGTGTTCGTCCAGGTACTGCTACTTCAACGTATATCAAGACCGTTATTGACAGAGTCACCCTCCCCGGTGCTATCTTTATGGCAGTTCTTGCAATCGTCCCAACCATTATTTTCTGGTTCACAGGCGATTCGTTGATACAGGCGTTTGGTGGAACTTCCGTCCTGATTATGGTCGGTGTTGCAATGGATACACTCTCTTCCATTGAGTCCCACCTTAAGATGCACAACTATGAGGGCTTCTTTAAGTAGTTCTTAATACGTAGCATAAAGGGGCCTGGAAACAGGCCCCTTTTTATTATTTGAAAGGAAGGCGAAGCATGAACATTGTTCTTCTCGGCGCACCTGGCGCTGGTAAGGGTACACAGGCTCAGAAGCTCGTTGCAGAGTATGGACTTGCTCACATCTCAACCGGTGACCTTCTTCGTGCTGCTGTTAAAGCTCAGTCTGAGCTTGGCATTAAGGCTAAAGAGTATATGGATGCTGGTCAACTTGTTCCAGATCAGCTTGTAATTGACTTGGTAAAAGAGCGCCTTTCCGCAGACGATGCAAAGGTTGGTTTTATTCTTGATGGCTTCCCACGCAACACTGCTCAGGCAGTAACCCTTGATTCTGAGCTTCAGAATATGGGACTCAAGCTTGATGCAGCTCTGCTTGTTGCTGTTGAGCCAGAGGTTATTGTTGAGCGTCTTTCTTCTCGCCGTACGTGCAAAGAGTGTGGTTATACTGCACCTGCTGGTACAGAGACTTGCCCAAATTGCTCTGGTGAGATGTATCAGCGTGATGACGATAAGCCAGAGACAATTCGTAAGCGTCTTGATGTATACGAGAACCAGACTTCTCCTTTGATCGAGTACTACAAGGGTCATGGAATTCTGAAGGAGGTCAACGGAGATCGTCCTGTTGACGAGGTATTCGCCGACGTAAAGACACTCCTCGCACTATGATTACGATAAAAACACCTGAACAAATCGAGGCAATGAAGGTGTCGGGTGCCCTTTCTAAGGCAGCTCTTCGTCGTGCTGGATCTATGATTAGACCTGGTGTTTCAACGCTCGAGATTGACCGCGCTGTTGAAGCTTTTATTAGACTTCACGGCGGAACCCCTACCTTTAAGGGCTACGGTGGATTCCCTGGATCTGTTTGCTCTTCTATTAACGAGCAGATTGTTCACGGTATTCCATCAGCTAACGTCATTTTGCAAGATGGCGATATTCTGACCATTGACACGGGTGCTACCGTTAACGGTTGGGCAGGAGATAACGCTTGGACGTTCTACTGCGGAACAGTTGACGAGAAAACCCAGGCACTTTGTGAGGTAACTCGCGATTGTCTTAAGGCAGGTATTGCTGCTGCCGTTCCTGGTGCTCGCCTTGGCGATGTAGGACATGCAGTTCAGAAGCTTGCTGAAGATAACGGCTATGGTGTCATTCGCGATTTTGTTGGCCATGGTATTGGCCGCAATCTCCACGAGGACCCAGAGGTTAGAAACTATGGTCGCGCAGGTAACGGCATTGTTCTTCGTGAGGGAATGGTAATTGCAATTGAGCCTATGATTGCTATGGGTACCTACGATTGCACCGTTCTCGAAAATGGTTGGACTGTTGTTACAGACGATGGCCTGCCATCAGCACATTATGAGAACACGGTTGCTATTACTGCCGATGGTCCCGTTATCGTTTCAGAAGATGAAGTTGGTCCATGGTGCGAGATGCAAGGCGGTCTTGAGTAACACATACATTGTTCTTCTCGCTATCTAATTGTGTTGAAAAAATAAATGATAGACGAGTGGCACATTTTTATGTATTATTGATAACCGCTGTCGATGTGTCGAGAGGATGAAAGTTGGCTAAACAAGACGCGATTGAGCTTGAAGGCAAGGTACTAGAACCCCTGCCAAATGCTATGTTTAACGTTGAGTTAGAGAACGGCAAGACCATCCTTTGTACCATCTCAGGTAAGATTCGAATGAACTACATTCGAATTCTCCCTGGTGACAAGGTTGTAGTAGAGATTTCTCCTTACGATCTTACCAGGGGTCGCATTACCTACCGTTATAAGTAAGTAATGCAAAAGCCTTGTGCCATGCATGAGGCTATCTGTGTCTTTGCGCACGTAGCAAGGGCATATGTACGCAAGTACAGTCGGTATTTCACGCCAGCGGCTGGGCGAGTATATAGTTCGTATCAGCAGAACCGAAAGGAAGACACATGAAGGTACGTCCTTCGGTAAAGAAGATGTGCGACAAGTGCAAAGTCATCCGTCGCCACGGTAAGGTTTACGTGATTTGCGAGAACCCGCGCCATAAGCAGCGTCAGGGCTAAGGAAGGAGCACCAAGTTGGCCCGTATTAACGGCGTCGACCTGCCACGCGATAAGCGTGTTGAGGTCGGACTCACCTATCTTTACGGCATTGGTCAGACTCGTGCAACTAAGATTTGCAACGAGACTGGTATCGATGTAAATACTCGCGTCAAGGACCTCACGGAGGAAGAAGTCACTAAGATTCGTGACTTTATTGACGCTAATTACACCACTGAGGGCGATCTTCGCCGCGAGGTGCGTCAGAATGTTGCCCGCCTGATGGAGATTGGCTGCTACCGCGGCCTCCGTCACCGCAAGGGCCTCCCTGTCCACGGTCAGCGTACCCACACTAACGCTCGTACTCGTAAGGGTAAGAAGCGTCAGGTGGGCGGCAAGAAGAAGTAGGCGAGGAGTAGCTAATGGCACAGAAAAAGAACGCTCGCACTACACGCGTCCGCCGCTCCGAGCGTAAAAACATTGCAGTGGGCCAGGCCCACATCAAGAGCACATTCAATAACACGATTGTCTCTATTTCCGATCCCCAGGGTAATGTAATTTCCTGGCAGTCCGGTGGTACCGTCGGCTTCAAGGGTTCTCGTAAGTCCACTCCTTTTGCTGCACAGCTTGCAGCAGAGGCAGCAGCAAAGGCAGCAATGGAGCACGGTCTCCACAAGGTAGCTGTTTTTGTTAAGGGCCCAGGCTCTGGTCGCGAGACCGCAATCCGTTCCCTCCAGGCAGCAGGCCTTGAGGTTTCGGGTATTCAGGATAAGACACCTATTGCACACAACGGCTGCCGTCCTAAAAAGCGCCGTCGCAACTAGCACGAAAGGACAAGCAAATGGCAATTGATAGGACCCCGGTCCTTAAAAGATGTCGTCAGCTTGGCATCGATCCCGTTGTGATGGGGATCAATAAGACTTCTAACCGTGAGCCACGTCGTCGTCGTCGCCAGGAGAGCGAGTACGGCATGCAGCTCCGTGAGAAGCAGAAGGCTAAGTTCATTTACGGCGTCCTTGAGAACCAGTTCCACGGCTACTATGAGATGGCTAAGAAGAATCCAGGCATTACTGGTGACAACCTGATGAGCATCCTTGAGACTCGTCTTGACAACGTCATCTTCCGCCTTGGCTTTGCTCGTACACGTAAAGAGGCTCGTCAGACTGTCCGTCACGGTCACATCACCGTTAACGGTCAGCGCGTAGACATTCCTTCTTATCGCGTAAAGAGCGGCGATGTTATCGCTGTTGCTTCCAATGCAAAGGATCTTCTTCCAATCAAGGAAGCTCTCATTTCCTCCGAGCACATGGCAGTTCCTGCATGGCTTGAGGTTGACATTGAGAAGCTGCAGGGCACTGTTCTTCAGCTTCCAACCCGCGATCAGATCGACCTTGAGATTGACGCACAGCTGATCGTCGAGCTCTACTCCAAGTAAGCCCGACCCGTTTTGGAGGTAGCAATGTCCGAATTTATCCGACCAAACGTGTCGGTAGATGAAATCGGCGCAAACGTCGCTCGTGTGAGCGTAGAGCCGCTTGAGCGTGGCTATGGTGACACGCTTGGCAACTCCCTCCGCCGCGTCCTGCTTTCCTCTCTTGAGGGAGCTGCGGTTGAGGCCATCCAGATTGATGGCGTTCAGCATGAGTTCACTACGGTTGAAGGCGTCTATGAGGACGTTACTGACATCGTTCTGAACGTTAAGGGCCTAGTTTTCCGCAACATCAACAACTCTGATGAGGCTGAGGCTTCCATTTCTGTTGATGGTCCTTGCAAAGTTACTGGTGCTGATCTTGATGTTCCTATGGGCTACGAGCTGGTTAACCCAGCTCAGCACATTTGCACCCTTGCTGAGGGAGCTCATCTTTCCATGAGACTTCGCCTTGGTAACGGTCGCGGTTATGTTTCTGGTGAGGATAACGAGCGTGAGAGCGATCCAATTGGATTCATTCACGTTGATTCGATCTTCTCGCCAGTTCGTCGCTGCGCTAAGGCTGTTGAGCCTTGCCGTGTTGGCCGTCACACCGACTATGATCGTCTGGTGCTTGAGGTTGAGACCAATGGTGCAATCAGCCCTCGCGAGGCTGTCGTTGAGGCTGCAAACATCATTAATCAGCACATGAGCGCATTCATGGGACTTACTGATTTTGATGAGACTCAGGAAGAGGCTTCGATTTTTGCTAAGGCAGACGTCGAGGACGATTCCGAGCTTGAGAAGCAGGTTGAGGATCTGGACCTTTCCGTCCGTTCTTACAACTGCCTCAAGCGTGCAGGAATTCACTCTGTCCGTCAGCTCGTTGATTTCTCTGAGAACGATCTTCTCAACATCAGAAACTTTGGTGTTAAGTCTATTGAAGAAGTCAAGGAAAAGCTCGAGAGCATGGGCCTGTCCCTTAAGGCTTAGTCGCGCCTTGTCACGCATAGGAGAATGTAAATTATGAGGCACAATAAGAAGAGGGGCATGAAGCTTGGTACTGATGCTAGCCACACCAAGGCCATCAAGAAGAGCCTGATCCAAGCCCTTTTCACTAATGATCGTATTAAGACTCTTGACGTCCGCGCTAAGGCAGTTCGCGGCGAGGTCGACAAGGTCATCACTTGGGCAAAGCGCGGCGACCTTCACGCTCGTCGTCTTGCTATGGCCAAGGTTGGTAACGCAGAGCTTGTCCGTGAGGTATTTGACAAGGCTGCTCAGGGTATGTGGGCTGACCGCAACGGCGGCTACACCCGCATCATGAAGCTTGGTCCTCGTAAGGGCGATGCTTCTGAGGTTGTTATCCTTGAGCTTGTTACCGAACCAGTTCAGCCAAAGGCTTCTAACAAGAAGGCTAAGGCTACTAAGGTTGCTCCTGCTCCTGTAAAGGAAGAGGAGACCGAGGCTCCAGCAGAGGAGACCGAGCAGACCGAAGAGGCTGCAGAGTAACTTCTGTCAAAGTGAATCTAAAGAGGTCCTGGCTTTTTGCTGGGACCTCTTTTTCAAATGAAGGAGGGTTGTCATGATTGAGTTCAAAAACGTATCTTTTGCGTATGGTACGTTAGCTGCTGCGCAATCTATGACTGACTCTGCTTCTGAAGATGCCATAGGAGTCACTGAGAGCCAATCTCTACACGCAATGTCACTAACCCTTGATAACGCTTCATTTATTCTAAAGCCGGGCTCTAGAACGGTTGTGCTTGGCCATAACGGTTCAGGTAAATCCACACTTGCAAATCTATGTAATGCATCACTTTTTCCTCTGTCTGGAGAGGTTTTAGTAGACGGCAGTTCAACTGTTGAAGTACCGTCTACTCAGATTTCTTCTGTTGTGGGAATGGTCCGTCAAGATCCAACTGCGCAGCTTGTTTGTGCAACTGTATTTGATGAGGTTGCCTTTGGTCCTGCTAATCTTGGTTTGCCAAAAGACGAGATAATTTCTCGCGTTACTCAAACACTGGAGCTTTGTGGCATTGCTGATTTGATTGATACACCTACGCACACGCTTTCCGGAGGTCAACAGCAGCTTGTTTCTATTGCAGCAGCGCTTTCAGTGCGTCCACGTTATCTGGTGCTTGATGAGGCGTTTGCTCAGCTTGATACTCGATTTAGAAATCACCTTTCTAAGCTGGTAAATACCCTTGTCACAAACGGAATGGGTGTGCTTGAGATTTCTCATTCATTTGAGTCTCTTCCCAGGGCTGACCAGGTACTTGTTTTGGAGAAAGGCCAGCTAGTTTGGGCGGGAACTCCCACAGAGTTTCTCTTGGATGCAAATGCAATTGCAAACGCTGGTTTTGATGATGCACTCACAGCAACAGCACATGTAGCTGCACAGGCTGGCTATGACTTTAGCGTTCCACTCAATGCTTCAGCGCTTGTAGGGTTTCTTGTTCAGAACAACCTTGCGTTTGATGCCTTGGATACCCTTGTGTATCAGCGCGCCCTTAAGGTGGTGCGAGCAAATAACTACGACGGAATCCAGGCGCTTGGAGAGGAGCACGAGCTGGCAGTTTGTGGCGTGTCTCATGCGTTTGACAAGCCAGTCCTGCATGACGTAACTATTTCCTCTACGGGAGAGCTTGTTGTTATGGTAGGCGCTTCTGGTTCTGGAAAAACAACTTTCGCCCGCATAGCCGCTGGCCTCATAGAGGCTGATACTGGGCATGCAACAATCGATGCGCGACTGGTGTGCCCTGGAGATGTCGGCATGTGTTTTCAGCGCCCCCAGGATCAACTCTTTGCCCAAAGTGTTGCTGAAGATATCGCATTTGGTCCAACTAACAAGGGTTTCTCGCCAGATGATGTTGAGGCGCTTGTCGCGTATGCGGCAGCACGTGTGGGTCTTGACCAGCAGGTCATTGATGTGTCTCCGCTGACGCTTTCTGGTGGCCAGGCTCGTCGCGCGGCGCTTGCTGGAACACTGGCTTACGCAACGTATGCGGTGGTGTTTGATGAGGCAACGTCTGGACTTGATGGCGAGGCGCGCTCGCAGGTGCTGCATCTTGCTCGTGAGCTGGCAAACGAGGGCAAAGCGGTTCTTGCAATTACCCACGATGTAAGCGAATGGCTTCCCTTTGCTGACAGAGTAGTGTTTCTCGAGAAGGGCCGTGTTGTTGCAGATGTCAACGTACAAGAAGCGCAGACAAATCCGGAGGTCTACGAAGCTGCACAGCTTGACTGCCCACTGTTTGTAAGCGTATTGCATGAGCTTTTGGAGGCCTGCTATGTCTAAGTGCCCCTGTGCTCTGCTTAAACGGTTTTCGCTTGCTTCACTGACAGCGCAGACAAAAATCGTTGCCACTTTTGTGGGTATTGTTGCTCTTTTCTCAGTACAACAGCCACTTGCCTTTGCGGTATTCTCCTTGATTTGCGTGAGCCTTCTGTGGAGTGCTCGTGTAAGCTTGTCAGAGTTTTTGCGTGTGGCAAAGCCTGCAGCTTTCATTCTGCTTATATCATTTGTTGCCAATACGCTAGTGTTTATTGGACATCCCGATATCATTTTCTCTGGGTCAGTTGGTCTTTCTATGGCAGGTTTTTACAGAAGCACCGTAGCTATTGCCCGTGTGCTGCTTGCTCTGGCGCTGGTTTTATCAGTAGCAACAACAACTACACCTACGCAGCTTGCTGATGGCTTTTCTGTACTGTTGCTGCCTCTGTGCCTTATTCGTATTGACGTTGATGGTTTAAGCATTGTGCTTTCAATTGCACTGAGGGCAATTCCGCTTATCCTAGAAGAACTCGACAGAATAAGGGCCGCTCAGAGGGCACGTGGACTCAATTTTGAATCGGGCAGTATTGTTGAGCGAATTAAAAAGTGGTTTACGCTTCTGGTGCCGCTGACCGTCTCGCTCTTTCAGCGCGCAGATCAGATGGCGCAAACAATGACAGATCGCTGTCTTGGCGCAGCAAAACGTACGCGTATCTCCGCAAAAATGCAGCTTGTTGATTGGGTAGTGCTGCTGTTGTGGACCGCGCTGTGCATTGGTTTAGCAACGCTGTAGTGGTCTTGTAGTACTGTGGCAGCCTTGCATTGCTGTGGCAGCCTTGCATTCAGCAGCTACAATGAGTGCGTCAACTTTGAGCCTACGATACAATCACTCTAGTCGGCACAAGTCATTTCAGGGAGCTTCATGAACTCAGAAACATCACAAAACATTGCATCAAATTGCAGTTTTGATGCATGCGAGGAGTCTTCGGCTGAGCCTTCAGTTCCTGAGGCTCTCGCTGATACCTCTTCTGAGCCTGAAGCTACGCTTGTCATCCAGTTAGGTTATCGCGGCGCTGCATTCTGCGGCTTTGCCGAGCAGCCCACCCAGCGCACCGTGGCAGGTGACCTTCGCCGCGCACTCGAGATCGTTTTGCGCAGAAAAGTTGAGCTCACCTGCGCGGGCAGAACCGACGCCGGCGTGCATGCCCAGGCCCAGTACGTGAGCCTGCCTGTGTATGGCACTGAGCTGGCACTGCCTGGCGAGAAACTCGTCCGCTCGCTTACCGCTCTGACCGACGATGACATCTCTATCCGACAACTCTTCCGTGCCCCACAGGGCTTCTCGGCACGCTTTGATGCCCAGGCTCGCTCGTATCGCTATCGCATTTGTGCAGGTAGCGCTCGTCCTGTGCTGGGCTGGGACCACGTATGGTGGTACAACAGCCACTTGGACGTTGATCTTATGGATAAGGCGGCGCAGGCGCTGGTAGGAGAGCACGATTTCAAGAGCTTCTGCAAGGCAATTTCTGCCGAGGGCAAGCCAACGCATCGTTTTGTGGAGCGCCTTACCGTTGAAGAAATTGAAGAGGCTAGCGAGAAACTCATTGCAGTTGATATTACGGGCAACGCTTTCTTGCATAACATGGTACGCACGATTGTGGGCACGCTAGTTGAGATTGGCCGAGGTCACAGGCCTGTTGAGTGGATCGACGAGGTTCTAGCCGCCCAGAATAGAATTGCTGCTGGCAGTTGTGCGCCTGCTCAGGGCCTCACGTTTGTGAGCGTTCGCTATCCAGAGGGCGTTTTGCAACCCTGGTAGCGCTTTCGGTTCCTTGATTGCGTTACAGTTTCTGTGTGCTAATCCAGCTTCATCGATCTTCTTGCGCCGTTTACGAAGTCTTTTCTACCACTTGTATTGTGTGCGGTGGTTTCCCTCGCAAAGTAATAGCATCATAGAAGAGAGCGTCTTTTTAGGAGCTCTTGCAGAACTGATGTACAGTGAGGCAGGGAGCCAGTATGTTTAGGAAAAGAGAAAGATTTGAGCGCAGCGATGTTCCGCGTGAGAATCCTTATACCAACGTGATTGGCCTTGCCGTAATTGCCATTGTTGCCGTGCTTGTAGGCATAGTTGTTGTTACTATTTGGGACCGCGTTCAACTTGAGTCTCACCTGGGAGATCATGGGCTTAACAAGGCTGTAAAGAGCCAGAGCGTTTCAGGCAATCCAGACGGTACTACACAATCTGATGATGACTTTCTTACCTATGCCGTTATCAGCACAAATTCGCTCAAGGCAGGGGAGTCAACGCTTCAGTCTGTACAGCTTTTGGTTATTGATCGCACGCAGGGAACCGGCCATATAGTGTCTATTCCTACTGATGTTTATGCAGAAGTAGATTCAAACGCTAAAACACTGGCAGATATTTATAAAGATGACGGCCAGAGTGCTTTTGTTAGCGCACTTGCTTCTATCACCAATATTAAGATTACGCACGTTATCATTGCCACAGATGATGTGTGGGAGAAAATCTCGGCACTTTCTGGTTCGGGCGCTCGCTCACTGGTAAGCAATGCTTCCAGCCTATTGTCTTCAATGATTACCGATATGAAGCCCAATCAGCTTCTTGAGCTTGCAGAGATTGTGCAGCCAATTGGCGTGTCTAATCTTGAGCACGATGAAGCTCCTGTTGTTGAAGGTTCAAGTGGCGCTACCGTTGACGCTACGGCCTTAGGAAAGCTTGTTGGCATGCTCGTATAGACGTTATGGGTGTTGTGTGTAGCGCTGTCCCTACAAAACAGGTCAGATGTCCACATAACAGCAGCTAAACACGTTGTGTGGAGAGATTTTGATAGAATAAAAATGACTTTTTAATTCACTTTTTATAGGTAAACTGGTATCTAAAATTTAGGACCAGTTTGGGGGATGTGGAATGCACGAGCGCTCATACAATCCACATATGATTTCGGTTCTCATGGCCGCTGATAATGATGCTGATGCTATTAGAACGGTAATTAGGCAACTTCAAGAGCAGACATACCCTCATTGGGAGCTCATCATTGTTGACAACAGCTCCGATCCCCAGATTGCCCGTATGTTAGATAACCTTGCAAATCAAGAACCTCGTTTAGATGTCTTGTGTCAATCGGGCATTAGCCATTTTGTTGCGCTTGAGATTGCTCAGGGTCGTGCTCGCGGAGCCTATACGCTTACCACTGAGCCTTCTTATAGGTTTAATTCCCACGTTTTGCAGGAGCTTTATTCTGTAGCTACCGCTTTGGGTCCTGTTAGTTCACCTAAAGCGGCTGATATTGTTATTGCGCACATGAAAACTGCCAATGCGCCTATGGAATGCAAAAAGGCTTTTGGTTCAAAAGCTTCTGCATTGTTGCAGGTATTTGACGAGTCGCAGCTTCCTTATTTGACGTCTATGAGCGGAAAACTGTGCTCAACGCGCATTTTGACCGAGATTAAGCATGAGCCAGAAACTGATGGCGAGTGCAATTTTGTTGGCTATTGCTTTGAGATTGCAAAACATGTTACGTACGCCCCAGAAGCAATTTTTGTTGATGTACCAGCGGAATCTTCTGAGGAAGAAAAAACTATTGCCGCTTCTATGGACAAACTTACTCAGGAGCGTCAGGCGCTCATGGCTCTCACCAGACATCTTGGCTTTGCAAACTCTAAAAAAGTTCAAAAGTTGATTAGTCGTTACCTGATCAGCAAACTTCTTAAAAGCATGTATCCTGCGTTCAATGGAGAATCCCAGCTCAGTCATGAGGAAAAAGAAAACTTCATCGTCAAGATTCTTTCTAATCCTGTAGCGTACCTTATTGTCACTGAAGCAACTTCTCCACGACTGGTAGCTCATGCCTTACTTGGTGCTATTTTGTCTACCACAACACGAGCTCGCTATGCCTATGTACGCAGAGCCGTATGGTATGCACGTTTTATGCGCATTTCACTTGTATAAGCTGCAGCGACATATAAGTAGCATCAAAATTTGAGCGTGTGATTTTAGAGTAGCCTGGCAATTTGTGTTTAGAGCTAGTCTTTAAAGCCAGCTTTAGTGCCTGTCCATGAGCGACTTAAACGTCTGTGCTATACCGTCATTTTTGACGCGGAAGAATCCCTCTTTGGCTAGATATGCATAGCGTGCAAACTTGTCATCTTTTGGCAAAGCAATGCCTTGCACTTGCGCAAAGAAAGCTTTCCCAGAGCTTGAGATTGCCGGGTTTTCAAATACGCGCTTTGCATCCATACGCGCAAAACTCTTGGCGAGAAGATCGTGCACTTCTGAGTCAGCCTCACCTGCAGCATCATGTTCTTCTCGCCAGGTAAGCGCGTCTTTTGTAAGTAGCGCATAGTTGATACCACGCAGTGTGAGCGCGTTGAGCACTACGTCTGAGGTGATGTTGCGTGCGTCCACAACATCCATCATGTCGTTCCAGCGCTCAAGCGGAATTTTAGGTTGACGCTGCGCAAAGGTAGCGGCTTCCGCATAGCCATTCTCGCGATAGTTGTAGAGCGCAGAGTCTGTGTACACCAGTCGAGCTCCGCAGCAATGCGAGGCAATGAGGAAGGGGTTATCTACCCAGCCTGCACCAGGGATTTCTTTGAAGTTGATGTTGTTCTGGGTCAAGAATTCCTTGCGATAGAGTGCCGTCCAAATGGCTGGATGGTGTAACAGAAGCTGTGCCATCTGATCAATTAAACAAGGCTGTAGCTTGGGTTTAACGCGGCCCTTATAAGCGCAGGGAACTCTGTACTCGGCAGCGCCGGCAGCTCCTTTGAACTGCGACTTTGCTCCTGCTCGGCCGTTTTTCTGGTTACCAAACACGCGCCAATAGGTAGAGCGGGCAATATCTACTTGGCCTTCTCCATCATTTGCCTGGATAAGATCAACAAGCTCTTGAACCATGGTTGGCTCAAGGTAATCGTCAGGCTCAACTATACCCACCCATGAGCCGTGAGCTGCGGCAATGCCACGATTACATGTTGCTCCGTAGCCCTCATTTTCTTTGTCAATGATGACAATACGTCCATCACGGGCAGCATATGCTTTCAAAAGAGCTAAAGACGAGTCTGTTGAGCCATCGTTTAAGCAGATAATCTCCAGGTTTGTGTAGCTCTGCGATTGAATACTTGCTAGGCATTGCTCCAGATAGTCTGCAACGTTGTATATGGGCACAACAAGAGAAACCAAAGGTTGGTGGTTTTGAGCGTGACTCATCTAAACTCCTTTTGATTGCTGCTTTATACTATATAGGCATCAACCCACTCACGAAGTTACATTTTGAGGAAATATGAAGCGCACCGCTCTTGTCATAGTTACCTTTAAACGCCAGGAACTGCTTTCCAACCTGCTTAATTCTATTACGCAGCTCACGCAGGCTCCATGGCGCATCATTGTTGTGGACAACGAGAACTCCTCTGAGACGTCCTCGCTTGTGTCTGAGTTTTCCGAGAAGGTCAAAACCATGTGGGGAGAAACCACCGAAGATCCTGATGCTCACGGTGGCACTAATCGCGTGTGTTATGTACCTATGGAGCAAAACACTGGCGGTTCCGGCGGCTTCTCTGAGGGTGTGCGTGTAGGCTATGAGCTGGGTGCTGAGTGGTTCTGGGTTATGGACGATGACGTAGCCGTGCTGCCTGATGGTCTTGATAAGCTTGACGCATGGTCAGACAAAGCGGAGGTTATTCAAGGTCAGCGCTACGATTTTGATGGCGGTCCTTTCTTCTGGCAGTATCGCTTTAGCACTGCCTTGGGCATCTATAATCCGCTGGCAAAGGCTGGCTTTGACGGTGTGCCTTATCGTGAGTGCAATGTTATGTGCTTTGAGGGTGCTTGCTTTAAGCGTTCTGTAGTGCAGAAGATTGGTCTACCTGATGCGCGCTTCTTTATCTATTGGGACGATGCTTTGTATGGTTATTTAGCCAGCAAGGTAACGCAGCCTATTTTGATTTCAGACTTTGTCCTTTCAAGATGTCGAGAAGTTCCTGGTCAGAGTATTGGTTCTGTGCGCCAGCTTAATTCAACCTCTGATATGACGCGCTACTACATCACACGTAACCGCGGCTATATTGCCCGTTACTTCCAAGTTCATGGTGATTACAATCCTGTGCTCTTTGGTGTTGGTACTGCGCTGACCTTTGCAAAAGAGATTATTCGACTCATTTTGGTAGATAGAGCGCACTTCTCGTCTGGCCTTTCTCGCCTTATAAAAGGCTGGAAGGATGCACGCCTTATCTATAAAGATGCAACCTGGCGTCCACAGCCTCCATTAGATTAGTTATCAAAGCCGACAGTTTGTGTCGGCTTTTTTAATCCCCAAACGCTCAACAAAAGTGAGCACTGAGTGGCGAATTGTGACGCATTTGTGAAAGGCGATGAATGCCTACATACAAAAAATCGAATTACTTTTTGACCATTAATAAATTTTGTAATTAGCGAAGTTTCTAGCTAATTTTCTACCTGCAGAGATATTGGTTGCCGCAACGTGTCAATACATAATTTTGTATTCGTGTGGAAATTTTACAATATATTGTTATAGTTCTCGAACCCAAACACTATAAGTTGTGGCATAGTAGTTCCCATCACACAAGCGGGTTCCCAATCACTTCGCTTAGGCAAAAGCTTAGGAACCGCAGTGATAATCCAATTAAACACGCATGAAAGCGTTGCTTTCACCAACGTTTGTTCAAGGAGTTTGCACATGAAGATTATCAAGCGCAATGGCTCAGAGGTCACCTTCGAGGTTGAGAAGATTGTTAACGCAATCGCTAAGGCTAACGCAGAGGTCCCTGAGGATCAGCGCCTGACTGAGCGTGAGATTCAGTTTGCTTCTCTCAACGTTACCGATGAGTGTGAGAAGGCTGGACACACCGTCACCGTCGAGGAGGTCCAGGACCTTGTCGAGGATCAGCTCATGGCTCTTGACCGCTTTGAGGTTGCTCGTAAGTACATCATTTACCGCTACATCCAGAACCAGAAGCGTCATAAGAACACCACTGATGACAAGATTCTGTCTCTGATTGAGTGCAACAACGAGGAAGTCAAGCAGGAGAACTCCAACAAGAACCCTACCGTTGTTTCTGTTCAGCGTGACTACATGGCTGGTGAGGTTTCTAAGGACCTCGTTCAGCGTGAGCTTCTTCCAGAGGACATTGTTGCTGCTCACAATGAGGGTCTCATCCACTTCCACGATTCCGATTACTTTGCACAGCACATGCACAACTGTGACCTCATTAACCTTGATGACATGCTGCAGAACGGCACTGTTATCTCCGGTACTCTGATCGAGCGTCCACACAGCTTCTCCACTGCATGCAACATTGCAACTCAGATCATTGCTCAGGTAGCATCCTGTCAGTACGGTGGTCAGTCCATCTCCCTGGCTCACCTTGCTCCTTTTGTTGATGTTTCTCGTAAGAAGATTCGCAAGACCGTTATGGAGGAGATGAACTCCGTTGGTGTTGAGCTCTCTGCTGAGCAGCTCAACGAGATGGTTGAGAAGCGCCTTCGTGATGAGGTTTCTCGTGGCGTTCAGACCATTCAGTATCAGGTAGTCACTTTGATGACCACCAACGGTCAGGCTCCTTTCATCACCGTCTTCATGTATCTCAACGAGGCAAAGAATGAGCAGGAGAAGCAGGACCTTGCACTCATCATTGAGGAGATGCTCCGTCAGCGTTACCAGGGCGTAAAGAATGAGGAGGGTGTCTGGATTACTCCTGCATTCCCTAAGCTTATCTACGTTCTTGAAGAGGATAACGTTTACGAGGATTCCAAGTACTACTACCTCACTCAGATGGCTGCAAAGTGCACCGCTCGTCGTCTTGTCCCTGACTACATTTCTGAGAAGAAGATGAAGGAGTACAAGCTTTCTAAGGGCGAGAAGGAAGGCGAGGGTGATACCTTCACCTGCATGGGTTGCCGTTCCTTCCTGACTCCAGACCGTTCTGGTAATGGCTTCAACAACGTTGCTCGCGCAAAGAACTATGAGCCAAACAAGCCTAAGTACTATGGTCGCTTCAACCAGGGTGTTGTAACCATCAACCTTCCTGACGTTGCTCTTTCTGCTGGTCGCGATATGGACAAGTTCTGGAAGATCTTTGATGAGCGTCTTGAGCTTTGCCACCGTGCACTTCGTGCTCGTCATGATCGCTTGAAGGGCACTCTGTCCGATGCTGCTCCTATCCTTTGGCAGTACGGCGCACTTGCTCGCCTGGATAAGGGTGAGGTTATCGATCCACTTCTTTACGGCGGATACTCCACTATCTCCCTTGGTTATGCAGGTCTGTACGAGTGCGTTAAGGCTATGACTGGTCACAGCCACACCGACAAAGAGGCAACTCCATTTGCACTCCAGGTTATGCAGCATATGAATGATAAGTGCACCGAGTGGAAAGAAGCAGAGGATATTGACTATTCCCTCTACGGAACTCCTCTTGAGTCCACTACCTACAAGTTTGCTAAGGCACTTCAGCGCCGCTTTGGTGTTATCCCAGGCATTACCGACAAGGGCTACATCACTAACAGCTACCACGTCCACGTTGCAGAAGAGATTGACGCATTCCAGAAGCTTCAGTTTGAGTCTGAGTTCCAGCGTCTTTCTCCAGGTGGAGCAATCTCTTACGTTGAGGTCCCTAACATGCAGGATAACATTGAGGCTGTTCTCAGTGTTATGCAGTTCATCTACGACCACATCATGTACGCAGAGCTCAACACCAAGTCTGACTTCTGCCAGGAGTGCGGTTATGACGGTGAGATTCAGATTGTCGAGGAGGACGGCAAGCTGGTTTGGGAGTGCCCACACTGTGGCAACCGTGACCAGACCAAGATGAACGTTGCTCGTCGTACTTGCGGCTACATTGGTACCCAGTTCTGGAACCAGGGCCGTACCCAGGAGATTAAGGACCGCGTCCTTCACCTCTAAGTTTTAAGTACCAGACAAACGAGCAGAAGAGCACTTAAGCCCTTCTGCTCGTTTTTATTATCTCTATAAGGTAACATCCAAAATATGCGGAAGTTACCCATCAAAGGTTATGTATGAACTATTCAAATATTAAGTTTTCAGATATTGCAAACGGTGTTGGTGTAAGAACAACCCTGTTTGTTTCAGGCTGCCGCCTGCGCTGTGAAGGCTGCTTTAATTACGAGGCGTGGGATTTCAAGAGCGGCGGAGAGTTTACTCCAGAAGTTGAGCAAGAGATTATTGACTCTCTTGCTCCTGTCTATATCAATGGTCTTTCCATTCTTGGTGGAGAGCCTTTTGAGCCAGAAAACCAAGAAGGTCTTGTTGAGTTTGTCGAGAAGGTCAGAGCTACTTATCCACAAAAGAGCATTTGGATGTATTCAGGTCACACCTGGGATCAGTTGACCGAGGGAAAGTGGCACACAGAGTATACCGATCGCATTTTGTCTTGTATTGATGTTCTTGTAGACGGTCCATGGGTTCAGAGCCTCCACGATATTACCTTGCGTTTTAGAGGCTCTTCCAACCAGCGCCTTATTGATGTCCCTAAAACATTAGCTTCAGGAGAGATTACACTTTGGTCCGATGGCCCCATGATGAGCTCTCGTGAGATGTAAAAGCTTCTAAGCGCAATAAAAAAGCCCGCGTCTGCGGGCTTTTTGTTTTAGGGTCGTGTTGTATATAGAGTTTTAGTTTCCTGAAGGGGTTTGGGGCTCTGCGGGTTTCTCGCCAAGCTCACTGATAAAGATTGCAACGAAGATAACAATAAAGCCCAGGAAAATCGTAGGGGTAATAACTTCAGCAAGGAAGATAACGCCAAAAACTGCTGCAAAAATGGTATCCAAAGAGATGATAAGTGATGCTTGAACAGGTGCAACAGATTTCTGTGATCGATTTTGTAGTACACCAGTAAGAGCAGTTGCAATGAAAATGATGTATGCAAGCGCTATCCACGCAGTAGAAGGAATTTGAGAAAAGTTTGGCATAGTTTCAAAACGGAGAGCCCAACCTAGACAAGGAAGAGTGCTTACACCAAGCTGAACTATGGTAAGTGTAATGATGTCAAGTTTGTGTGAAAGTTCTGCAGTAAGTACAAAAACAAATGCAAAAATAATTGCTGATATTAAAGCCATTTGTTCGCCGGTACCAAAGGAAAATGAGAAGTCTGTTCCAAGTGAGATAAGACCAATTCCCACAACACACATACAAGCAGCAATAATGCTGGAGATATGGGGTCTCTTTTTTGCAATGAGCCAATTGACAAATGGTATCATTGCACAATAGATAGAGGCGATAAAAGCTGTTTTACCCGCTGTAGTGTAGGCAAGCGCTCCGTTTTGAAGAAGGAATCCAAAGCCATTTAGAATTCCTAAGAGTGCACCAAATTTAAGATGCTTGATATCAAGATTCTTCTTAAGTCTTTTTTTGAAGATGATTCCAACTACGACAACAGAAAGTGTAAACCGTAAAGTCATCAACCAGGCGGTAGGGATATAGTTGATTGCATCTTTGATGACTACAAAAGAGCCTCCCCACACAAGGGCACAGAATAAAAGAGCACCTTTCCAGATGAGCGTTTGCGAGGAATTGTGTGTAAGAATATTAGAAGGTGTATGAGCTGGAGATGACACGTATAATCCTTTTTATGCGTATGGTTTTAGTAATTATTCGGGAGAAAGTATACGTGATTTTTACCTAGTTGATGGGATTGCTGCGTCAAAATGTGAGAAGAAGTATACTTTTCTTTGTCTGAGCAGATTTTATTGTTGCCTCTTTAAGGTACTTTGGGAGACCGTATGTCTGATTATGTTGTAACTTGTTGTTCAACTGCTGATGTAAGTGAGCAGTACCTTCAGTCACGTGATGTGAAATATGTATATTTCAACTACGAACTTGATGGCGTTCAGTGCAAGGATGACTTTGGTCGCACTAATGCACCAGCAGATCTCTATAAAAAGATGCTTGCAGGTGCTGAGTGCCGCACTTCACAGGTATCAATTGGTGAGTACATGGCCTTCTGGCGTCCTTTCCTGGAGGAAGGCAAAGACGTTCTTCATGTTTCGTTGAGTTCGGGCGTTTCCGGAACATATGAGTCTGCTTGCCAGGCAAAGGTAGAGATCGAGCAGGAGTTCCCTGACAGAAAGATTGAGGTTGTTGACTCTCTGCAGGCATCTTCTGGTTATGGTCTCTTGGTAGATGGTCTTGCCGATAAGCGCGATGAGGGCCTGTCTTTTGACGAAGTAGTTGCATGGGCTAAAGAAGCACGTCATCGTGTGTATGGATGGTTCTTCTCAACAGATTTGACCTTCTTTGTTCGTGGTGGTCGCATTTCTAAGACAGCTGGCCTGCTTGGCGGCATGCTTAACATTTGTCCTGTTATGGATGTTGAAGCTGACGGATCTTTGGCTGTTAAAGAGAAGGCACGTGGTAAGAAGAAAGCAATTGCTCGTGTTGTTGAGGTTATGACTCAAACTGCTGAGCAGGGAAATGCTTATGCGTGTAAGGTGTTTATCTCTAACTCCGAGTGCGCTTCTGATGCCCAGGCTGTTAAAGAGCTTATTCAAGAAAAGCTTCCTCAGACAGGCGATATCAACATCTTTACTATTGGTGCAACAATTGGCGTTCATACTGGTCCTGGAACTGTTGCAACGTTCTGGTGGGGAGAAGAGCCTCGCGCTTAAGATGTTGTTCGAGTAGGTAAGAAAGGTCCTTAGTCATGGTTAATTTTGAGTACGTTGTACCTACTCAGGTGGTTTTTGGAAAAGATACTCAATTTCGTGTGGCAGAGCTTGTCTCTGCCCATGGAGGCAGCAAGGTGCTGGTGCATTTTGGCAGCAATCACGTGGTAAAGAGTGGCTTGCTTGACCAGATTCATCGGCTTTTGAGTAACGCCGGAATTGCTTTTGTTGATTGTGGTGGAGTTGTCCCTAATCCTCGTTTGGAGCTTGCAGAAGAAGCTATAGAACTGGGTAAACGCGAGGGCGTTGATTTTATTTTGGCTATCGGTGGCGGATCTGTAATGGATTCTGCTAAAGCAATTGCGTATGGCTTAGCTAATGGCGTTTCTCTTGAAGACCTTTATTTACATAAGGTTGGTGTTGCAAAAGCAGCTCCTATAGGAGTCATTTCTACTATTGCGGGAACTGGCTCTGAGACCTCGGATTCTTCCGTCATAAACATTACACTGGCTGATGGGCGTGTCCTTAAACGTTCTTATCATCATCAAAGTGGTCGTCCCTGCTTTGCCATCATGAATCCAGAGCTCACCTATTCCGTGAGTGCATATCAGACAGCATCAACGGGTGCTGACATTATGATGCACACTATGGAGCGTTACTTCACGCTCGAGAAAGACGTTGCACTCACCGACGAGCTAGCTGAGGGTCTCTTACGCACCGTAAAAGAAGCTGTTCTGGTTGCTGTCAAAGAACCAGAGAACTACGCTGCGCGCGCAGATTTGCTTTGGGCATCGTCGCTTTCTCACTGCGGTCTTACCGGCACTGGTCGCGTAAGTGATTTTGCATCTCACGCCATAGAACATGAGCTCAGCGCAAAGTATGATGTAGCTCACGGTGCTGGTCTCACGGCTATTTGGGCAAGCTGGGCTCGCTACGTTATACGTCAAGATCCAGAGCGCTTTGCGCAGTTTGCAGTCAATGTTTTTGGAGTTCAAAACAACTTCCATAACCCAACAGCTACAGGTCTTGCAGGAATTGAAGCTTGGAATCAGTGGTGTCATGCAATTGGTATGCCAACCTCCCTTGCAGAGCTTGGAGTAGACCCTTCAGAAGAGGATATTCTTCAGATGGCTGAGGGCACTATTGATGCTCGCGGTGGAGATCATGCGGGTAACTTTATGCAGCTTAAAACAGCAGATGTTCAACAGATTATGAGGATGGCTCTAAAGTAAAGTTTCTCAAGGCAAATTTTGTTTCATTGCGGGTATTATTACTACATACGAAGTTACTGAGCCACAAAGCTCAAACATACGGAAGGAAGATTCATGAGCGGTTTTGTTAAGGCAGACAATGTTTTTGTAAACCAGAACGCAGCGAGCCGTAATGATGTCCTGCGTTTTATTGCCGATAAAGCACTGGAAGCTGGCGTAACTGATGATGCAGACGCTGTCTACAATGCTTTCCTAGCTCGTGAGGAAATGGGCGAGACTGGCATGACTGATGGTTTTGCAGTTCCTCACGCAAAAGATGCTGCTATCAAGGATGCAGCTATCTTTGTCTTCAAGAACAGCACCCCTCTTGAGTGGCCTTCTTTTGACGAGAAGCCCGTTGATGTTGCTATTGCACTGCTTGTTCCAGATGGAGAAGCTGGCACTACTCACATTAAGCTTCTGTCTAAGACCGCTGTACTTCTGATGAGAGATGAGTTTAAGTCTCTGCTTCGTGCTTCTAATGATCAAGAAGCTATTGCTCAGGCTATTAACGAGGGTATTAGCGAGGAGTAGGGTTTCTCGCCAGGTTACAGAGGGCTTGGCGGTTACTTTCTGTAACAGTTTAACTGGGTAAAATTTTGGACACTCAAGCACAAACTTGAGTGTCCATTTTTGTGTAAAAAGGCGTACACTTGTACTAGTTTTAGACGAGAAGGGAGTCAGATGTTTACACCATGTACTGACAAGCGTGTTGCTGTCTTTTTTGCTGATGGCTGTGAAGAGATTGAGGGACTGAGCGTTGTTGATGTCCTATATCGTGCAGGTATTCCTTGTGACAAAGTGTCTATCTCTGATTCTTTGAATGTGACTTCTTCTCATCAGGTTACCTTTTTAACAGACAAGTTGCTCAGTCAGGTCTCGTTTGATGATTACAGCATGTTGGTACTTCCGGGAGGTCTTCCTGGAACCACTAATCTTGAAGCTTGTGAGCCACTTATGCAGGCGGTTGATTCGTTTGCCGCAGACGGTCGCGCACTTGCTGCAATTTGTGCCGCTCCTTCAATTTACGCCAAGCGCGGATTGCTTGCGGGTAAGAAGGCCACTTCCAACCCTGGCTTTCAGCATTTCCTCTCAGAGAATGGCGCCAATCTTTCGCAAGATGCTGTTTGTGTCGATGGCTCTTTTATTACCAGTCAAGGTGCAGGAACAGCTCTTAAGTTTGGCCTTGAGATTGTCCATTATCTTGTAGGTAATGACGTGGCAGAAAAAGTCTCGCAAGGCATTGTGCTTATTTAAGCCATGGCACCTTCTCAAAAACAGTACCTGGTTATTGATCTAAAGAGTTTCTACGCATCAGTTGAATGTGTTGAGCGAGGCCTTGATTCCATGAAGGCCAAGCTTGTTGTGGCTGATCTTACCAGGACAGAAAAGACAATTTGTTTGGCGGTTTCACCGGCGCTTCGTGCGTTGGGTGTTCCTGGACGTTGTCGCGTTTTTGAGATTCCCAAAAATCTTACTTACGAGGTAGCACCTCCTCGTATGGCTTTGTATGTAGAGCGCTCTGCAGATGTCTATTCGGTGTACCTTAAATACATTGCCCCAGAAGACATCCACGTTTACTCCATTGACGAGGCATTTATTGATGTAACACCGTACTTATCGCTTTACGGATGTACGGCAAGAGAGTTGGGCGAGAAGATCCGTGCAGACGTGGCAAAAACCACTGGTATTCCTGCTACCTGTGGATTGGGTCCTAATTTATATTTGGCAAAGATAGCGCTTGATATCACGGCAAAACACAGTCCAAATTTCTTTGGTGAACTTGATGAAGAGTCGTACAAGCTTAAACTTTGGAACCATAAACCTTTAACTGATTTTTGGCATATTGGTGCAGGTATTCAAAAGCGTCTTGCGGCAATGAATATTCATACTATGGGGCAACTTGCAATGACTCCTACAGAGCCTCTGTATAAAGAATTTGGCGTTGATGCAGAAATTCTTATTGACCATGCATGGGGCATTGAGCCAACCACCATTGCAGATATCAAGGCATATAAGTCTCAAAGTCATTCTGTTTCAACAGCACAAGTCTTTGACCACAATAGAGACATAGAGGGAGCACGACTTATCTTCAAAGAGATGGTTGAAGCATTAACGCTAGAGCTTGTAACACAAAAGCTGGTTTGCTCTTCTATTGGTATCTATATTGGCTACTCGGCAACAGAGAGTCAGATGGAAGAGCTTAGGCAGACGGGAGACTACAGGAGTTGGAGAAGACATATTCCATCCAGTAGTGGCACTAAGAAACTCTCTTACCCCACTAACTCTAGAGATGAGCTTATGGCAGAGGTTTTATCTTTCTTTGACGAGAGAGTAATACCTTCAGAAAGTGTGCATCGTGTTGGTCTTACCTTTGGAAACACTCAAGAAGAAACAGGCTCAGGTATCCAGACGTCGCTTTTCCAGGACAATACCGTTTTAGAGAAAGAGCGCCAGCGCCAAGATACTATCAACGCCATAAAGAAGAGGTTTGGAAAGAACTCCTTGCTCAAGGCAATGGATTTGCTTCCAGAAGCAACTGCACGTCAGAGAAATGCTCAGATTGGAGGACACCGTAGTGGAGAAGAAACCAATGAAGCCTAAACAGGGTTTCTCGCTAGCAGAAGATGGTGCAAAAGAGGATGTGTTTGCATCTCAGATGCACTACGGACACCCTCGCATGTCTCGGGCAAACAGAGCAAAAATCTTTATGCCCTTTGATGCATTGAAGGGTTTAAGAGAAGCTTTAGCAGAAAGAGAACAAGAAGCTCAAGACAACATAAAAGACTTTCATGACTTACCGCACTGGTCATAGGTTTATACGATAAAATAGACAGGTCATATAAAGAAATCGAGGAGGTTTCATGAACCCCAAAGCAAAAATTGCCATCCCAGCAATTGTGGCTCTCATTTTTATTGTCATTGATTTTGTTGCGCCAGTTCAGTATCTCAGCTATTTCCATACGGTATTTAACTTTGCAACTCGTCAGACAAACCCTATCTCTCTGATGCTTGCACGTATTGCCTACATTATTTTCCTGTGCTACCTTTTTGCTGCGGTTTCAGGTCTTTTGAGGGGTTTCCGTCCTCGTCTTAGGTGGGGTCTTTCTATTCTCTCTGTAGTTGGTTTAACTTCCGCACTTACAGAGCTCTCTGTGATGATTTCTATCAGCCAAGCAGTAAACTTCACCACCCTTATTCTTAACATCATGATTGTTGCCTTCTTGTTCCTCACAGCTCTTCTTGCACTTCTTATTTGGGTTCGTGCTAAGAAAGAGTTTGACCAGCGTCAGGCTGATCTTGAGGAGGAAGAGGTTGTTGTTGCTCCAATGCCTCTTGCTACTGAGGGCGCAGAGGTTGCTCCTGTAGTTCCTGTAACTGCAGAGGTAACAGCAGCACCTGCTCCAGAAGCAACCGTCACAACCGTCGCATCTGAGGCTCCTGCAGCTCCAGAGGCTCCTGCAGCACCAGAAGCTCTACAGGAGTAGCTTCTAACTTCTTACGCTCTCTCCTTGTTCAGGAGAATCATCTTTTCTCATAGGAGAATCGTATGTCTTTTGTTGAATTCAAAGAGGTAACAAAGACGTATACCATGGGCTCCGTCAAGGTACATGCTGTCCATGACATGAATTTTTCCATAGAAGAAGGAGAGCTTTGCGTAATAGTTGGCCCATCAGGAGCCGGCAAAACAACTGTCTTAAATATGCTCGGAGGTATGGATACCTGTACCTCCGGGTCTATTTATTTAGATGGAAAAGAAATTGGCGGGCTTTCAGAAAAAGAAAGAACGCTCTATCGTCGTCATGATATTGGCTTTGTTTTCCAGTTTTACAATCTAGTTCCTAATCTCACCGCAAAAGAAAACGTTGAGCTTGCGTCACAGATTTGTCTTGACCCCATGCAACCAGAAGATGCACTTTGTGCTGTTGGTCTTGAGCATCGTATGGATAACTTCCCAGCTCAACTCTCTGGTGGAGAGCAGCAACGCGTTTCTATTGCGCGTGCTCTGGCAAAAAATCCACGTCTTTTGCTTTGCGATGAGCCAACGGGTGCGCTGGATTATAAAACAGGAAAGCAAATTCTTAAGCTCCTGCAAGATATGTGTAAAGAGCAGCATAAGACCGTGGCTATTGTCACGCATAACTTTGCGTTTACTCAAATTGCCGATAGGGTTATCCACGTTAAAGAAGGCCAGGCTCAATCGGTAGAAATTAATAAGCACCCAGCTGACGCGCTTACTGTCGAGTGGTAGTTATGCCACACGCTCTTTTTACCGAGATTATTCGGACCATTAAAGGGTCTCTCGCCAGATTTCTTGCAATTGCAGGAATCGTTGCTTTAGGCTGTGGTTTCTTTGCGGGACTCAAAATGGCCAGCCCCGATATGCAAGAAGCTGCTCATACGTTTTATGCAAACCAGCACCTCTACGACCTTCGTGTTATTTCAACGCTTGGGTTAAGCGAGAAGGACGTTCATGCCCTTGCTTCTGTCGAGGGCGTTGAAGCGGTTATGCCTTCCCGTACGGTAGACGTCATGGCTACGCTGACCTCATCTCAATCTAGCGCTCGTGTTAGTTCGTTTAGACTTGGTGAGCTTAACCAGCCGGTAGTTGTCGAAGGAAGGCTTCCCCAGGGGCCTTATGAGTGCGTGATGAGTGCTGATTCCAAGAAACGTGCAGATATTAGCCTTGGCCATCAGATTGAGCTTCCAGACACTTCAAACGGTGTTCATTTAAAGGGTGGCTCGTACACGGTCGTTGGTTTTGTAAATGCTCCAACGTATCCATATGTGAGTAATTTTGGAACCACGTCGTTAGGTAATGGCATTGTCCAGCAATTTGTGTATGTCGCTGAGAATGCTTTTGCTAATGACGATCCGTACACCGAAGTGTATCTGACGGTCCAGGGCGCCACCAGTTATAAAAGCGGCTCATCAATGTATCAGAGTGCTGTTGATAGAGTTGCAGAGCGCATTAAACAAATGAATCCATCGCTTGCTTCTCTTCGTTTGCAAGAGCTAAAAGATGATGCTCAAGCTCAGGTTGATGAGGCTCGTCAAAAGCTGGAGCAATCAAGGCGGGAGGCTACAGATAAATTAGGTGATGCACAGAAAAAGCTTGATGAAGCGGAAGCACAGATTTCTGCTCAGCAACAAAGGCTGATTGATGGTCAGAAGCAATATGACGCAGGACGTCAGCAACTTACAACTTTACGTTCCAGTGCTGAGCAGAAATTTGCACAAGCGGAGGCTCAGATTAATGCTTCAGAGGCTCAGATAGCCCAGGGAACAGCTGAGCTTAGTGCGGGAGAGGCTCAGTATCAGGCTGGTCTTACTGCTTTCAACGCAGGTCAAGCAACGTTTATGCAGCAAAAGAGCGCATTTGAAGCAGGTCGAGATGCATATCTTGCGGGGCTTGCTGCACAAGGTATTACGGCTTCAACACTTGAAGAAGCACAGCAACAACTAAGTGCTTTAGGTTTACCAACCACGCAAGTGGATGCTCTTCTCGCTACACAGGCAAAGATTGCGGCTGCAGAAGCAGAATTAGCCACTCAGCAGCAGGCTTTGACGGCAGCGCGAGGGGAGCTTGATCAACGCACAACTCAACTGCGTGAGGCAGAGTCTCAGGTAGCTCAGGCGCGCCAAAATCTGATAGAAGCAAGAAGTGCTACTGCAGATCAGTTATCTGCAGCTCAAGAAAAACTTGATGCATCGCTCAGCCAATTGACTGCTGGACAAGCTTTACTTCGAAATGCTGAAGCTCAGACCTATGAAGGAAGACAGAGTCTTGAGGATCAGCGCGCTGAGGTTGAGAAACAACTTGCTGATGGTCAGACAAAAATTGACGAAGCCCAAAAGAAAATTGATGAGCTCAAAGAACCTGATGTTTATGTACTTGATCGCACAAAAGAGATTGGTGTTGCAGCTTATCAAGCAGACTCTGAGCGTATTAACAATATTGCTAATGTGTTCCCCTTGATGTTTTTCCTGGTTGCAGCTTTGGTTTCACTTACCAGTATGACGCGCATGGTATCTGAAGAGCGCACGCTCATCGGCATTCATAAGGCGCTTGGTTATTCGACTTTACAAATTGCTGCAAAGTACTTGTTATATGCTTTACTTGCTTCACTTTTAGGAGCTGTTATTGGCATAGCGCTTTTAAGTCAGGTGTTGCCGGGGGTTATTATCTCTGCATATGGATCAATTTATACTATTCCAAATGAGGGTGCTCCTTATCCTATTCAGCTTGACAGCGCACTTCTCGCAGGACTTTTTGGTATAGGTGTTACGCTTCTTTCAACGATGGCTGCTGTTTTGTCTTCTTTGAAAGAAGAACCTTCTAGCCTTATGTTGCCAAAGGCTCCAAAAGCGGGTTCAAAGATTTTGCTTGAACGTATTAATCCTCTGTGGTCTAGATTGTCTTTTTCATGGAAAGTTACTATCAGAAACCTTGTCCGCTATAAGCGTCGCTTGATTATGACATTGGTAGGAATTGCTGGATGTACTGCACTTTTGTTGGTGGCTTTTGGCCTTAGAGATTCTATTAGTGACATCATTGATAGCCAATGGCCAACTCTTTTTCATTATGACTACATAGTAGGAATGACCTCTGATGTTTCTAATGCAGAAGCAGATCAGATTGCTACGGAGCTTAACCAGGTCGGTGCTACAAATATTCATCGTATAACCAGCGAAAATGTTCTTCTTGAGTCTCCTGCGCAAAATGCTAGCTCGCTAACAAGAACAACTATTATGACCAGTAATTCTCCTCAAGATCTTACGGGTGTAGTTACCCTGCGGGATCGTCTTTCTGGTCAAACAATAGAGCTTGAGAAAGATTCGGTTGTAATTACAGAGAAGCTCGCAAAACGGCTTGGCGTAGGCGTGGGGGATACTATTCAGGTCTTTGCTCAAGATAGAATTGGAAACGCTTCAGGTGAGCCAAGTACCCTTATTGTTACAGGAGTTACCGAGAATTACGTTGGATCCTATCTTTATGTAGGGCCTTCTGCGTGGCATTCTCTAGGTATTCAAGATCAAGCAACAGATGGTTGGTATGCAACACTTCCTAAAGATCAAGCAACAAGAGATACGTTTGGAGAAAAACTTATTAACCAGGCAGGGGTTGCAACTATTGATGATATTAATGAGGCTATTTGCATGTATAAAAAATCACTTGAAGTGGTTAATCATGTTGTAGCTATTCTTATTTTGGCTGCAGCTCTGTTGGCATTTATTGTCTTGTATAACCTCACAAATATCAATATTGAGGAGCGTATTCGAGAGATTGCTAGCCTTAAAGTGCTTGGTTTTACGCGACACGAAGTTGATGCATACGTGTTTAGAGAGATTGCTTTACTGGCCGTCTTCGGAGCACTCTTTGGGCTTGTCCTAGGAACTTACCTTGAGGGATTTGTGGTTCAAACAGCCGAGATTGATCTTGTTATGTTTGGCCGCTCTATTCATATGCCAAGTTATTGGTTTGCTTTTGGACTTACGCTTGTTTTCTCGCTGTTGGTATATGTTGCCATGCGATCTAAGCTTAAAAATATTGATATGGTTGAGAGCTTGAAGAGCGTCGAGTAGACATCTTTTGCACGCCCAAGAGAGGCATATTTTAGATAAGATAGAAGATAGTTGAGATTGCTTATTATTTATAAGGAGTTGGTATGCCTAAGGTTTCTTTTGTAATTCCTGCATACAACATCGAATCATACATTGGGCGTTGTATTCAAAGTGTAAAGAATCAGACGTTTGGTGATTTTGAAGCAATTATTGTTGACGACGCTTCAACAGATTCTACTCCAGAGAAAATCGTAGAAGTAGTAGGGGATGACAAAAGGTTCAAGGTTGTAACTCATCCAACCAACCAGGGGCATCATCTTACACGTAAAACTGCTGCAGCTCACACAAAAGGCGAGTGGGTCTTTTGTCTAGACGGTGATGATGAGGTTACTGCTGATTTTCTTGAGCAGGTAGTTGCTCGCATTGATCAGAACCCTGTTGATATTCTCCACCTGGGTATTACCGTTATTCCAGAAAATGGCGTAAGTGAAGCTGAGGCAGAAGGTTTTGGTAACTTCATCAATCAGCAGTCTCACTTTACACAAGGTGAGGAAGTCCTTCGTGCCATCTACGATGAAGGCTATGGTCAGAAGATTGATTGGCGTATTACACAGCGCCTATATCGTGGAGAGCTATTCCGTTCTACTTTTGCAGAGATGACTTCAGAGCGTCTGGTAAGAGCGGAAGATGCCTATGAGGTATTTGTTCTTTCCGATAAGGCTCAGTCTGCTGATGGATTTGAGTCTTGTAGAGGCCTTCTCTATCACTTTGGTATTGGTGTAACAGGAGCTTCTCGCATTTCTTTAGATAAGTTTGGTGAGTTCTGCTATCAGTTCTTAGACAATATTGAACATACAGAGCTCTATATTGGCAAAACAGACAATGTTGCTTACCTGAGGTCTTTTGAGGGCATGAAGCACAAGCTGATGGAGCTTTTGATTGGAGACTGGAAGTCTCGTCTTGCTCCTGAAGATCAAGAAGCAGCCCTTGAGCCGTTTGCCATTCTCTTTGGACCATCGGTAGCTGCTCGAGAGCTTTATCGCTTTGTAAGAGATGAAGCATACGAGGCCATTGCTACTGGTACTGAACTTCCAGAAGACAGCAATGCATATCGCTACAGGACATATGCAAAGAAATACGCCGCTCTCATGCATCAGGATGAGGGACTGTCATTTGATAGGGCAGTTCGCATGAAACAAATTGCCGATGAGTACATGGAGTATCTAGAGAGAAAGCACATGGTAAAGATGTTTGAGCAGCAGCCTATTCGCATTCTTATTACTTCTCATAAAGATGTTGATGTTCCCGCAAGTAATTACCTTCAGCCTATCCAGGTAGGACCAGGACAGAAGACCAATCGCTTTACGTATATGCTTCATGATGATGAGGGCGATACCATTACCGAGAAAAACCCCATGTACTGTGAGATGACTACACAGTATTGGGCGTGGAAGAATATCACCAATGCGCGCTATGTTGGCTTTGGCCATTATCGTCGCTACTTCAACTTTACCGATACGGTTTATCCAGAAAATCCATTTGGTGAGGTTATGGATGACTTCATTGATGAGGATGCTATCAAGAAATATGGTCTTGATGATCAGACCATCGCTCAATGCATTGAGGGCTATGACCTCATTACAACTGGGGTAAAGGATATTCGTAAATTCCCTGGAAGCGCTAACACACCTCTTGAGCAGTACCATTCCGCTCCGCTACTCCATCCAAAGGATATGGATACTATGGCAGCGCTTATTGTTGAGCGTTATCCAGAGTATGCAGAGGACGTAAACGCTTTTCTCAACGGTCATCAGCAGTGCTTCTGCAATATGTATATCATGCGTAAAGAGCTTTTTGATCGCTATGCAGCATGGGTGTTCCCACTTGTTGACGAGTGGACTGCTCGTACTGATATGTCCACCTATAGCAAAGAGGCCTTAAGAACCCCAGGTCATCTGACTGAGCGCCTCTTTAATATCTGGCGTATGCATATGCTGCGTACAGAGGGCAAAAACTGGAAGGTAAAAGAGCTTCAATGCATTCACTTTACCAATCCAGAGCCTCGTCAGAAGTTCATTCCTCTCTTTGAAGAGAAACCTGAGATTGCAAGCCAGAACGTTGTTCCTGTTGTTTTTGCGGCAGACAACAACTATGTTCCAATTCTTACCTGCGCTATGGGTTCAATGCTTGAAAACGCCGATCCTAACCGTTTCTACGATGTGGTCGTTTTTAACACTAACATTGGTGGATCAAAGCAGGAGCTGGTTAAGAAGTACTTCTCGCGTTATAAGAATGCTCGTATTACGTTCTATAACGTGTGGCGCGTGGTCAAAGACTACAAGCTAGATACTAATAATGCTCACATTAGTGTTGAGACATACTTCCGTTTCTTGGCTCAAGATATTCTTTCCGCTTACGATAAAGTTGTCTATCTTGACTCTGACCTTGTGGTTAACGGTAATATTGCAGAACTTTATGATGTAAGAATGGGCAACAATCTTATTGCCGCAACGCTTGATATTGACTATCTGGCAAACCTTAACATTCGCGGCGGAGACCGCATGAAGTACAGCCTTGACGTGCTTAATCTCAAGAACCCCTATGCTTACTTCCAGGCAGGAGTTATGGTTTTCAATACCGCTGAACTTCGCCGTTATCACACTGTTCCAGAGTGGCTGCGTATTGCATCCAATCCAATCTTTATCTACAACGATCAAGATATTCTGAACAGCGAGTGTCAGGGTCGAGTGGTCTACCTTCAAGCTGATTGGAACGTTACGCACAACATTTTTGGTCGTGCCGAGAAACTCTATCCAATGGCACCAAACAGCGTTTTTGATGATTATCAAGCAGCACGCCGTGCACCAAAGATTGTTCACTTTGCTGGTGCTATTAAGCCTTGGCAGAACGCCAGCTGCGACATGGCTTCCTATTTTTGGAAGTACGCGCACAATACTCCGTTTTACGAGGTCATTATTCAGGACATGGTACCAGGCGCCAGAAATGACGCAGATGTCACAGAGTTCCATGAGCGCGCACTTTCTGATGCAAGTCCTCTGCGCAAGATTATTGACCCTATTGCACCATATGGTAGCGCAAGGCGAGAAGCCCTTAAGGCCCTTGGTAGAACCTTAAGAGGACGTAAATAAATACCTGGTAGGTGCAAGATTTCTTGCACCTACGTTTTTATGTTTGGAGTAGTAATGGCAGCACCTTCGCCAAAAGATGTTACCCGCGCAGCGGAGCTTAATAGAATCTTGAACCATGCGGCATATGCCTACTATGCCCTTGATAACCCAGAGCTTACCGACGCTGAGTTTGATCGTCTGCTTATTGAGCTTCAGCAGCTTGAGGCAGCATATCCAGAGCTTGTAACTGAGGATAGCTATACGCAGCGTGTAGGCGGCTATGTTTCTGAACAGTTTGAGCCTGTTCAGCATGCCGCTCGTATGTATTCTATGGATGATGCCATGAACCTGGAAGAGTTGGATGCATGGCTTTCCAGAACTGATGAGGCTTTGGGTGCATCCACAACTAATCCTGTGGCATATACCTGCGAGCTTAAGATTGACGGTCTGGGTGTTGCACTCACATATCGTGATGGTCAGTTTGTACGCGCTGCTACACGAGGCGACGGTAGCACGGGAGAAAACGTTACGGCAAACGTTTTGACTATCTCTGACGTTCCACGAGAGCTTGCACTTGCAGGTCTTGAGCAGGTTGAGAATAGAGGCCTTAACCAGAGCATTGAGGTGCGCGGTGAGGTTTATATGCCAAAACACTCCTTTATTCGTTTGAATGAGGATGCAGATGCTGCTGGTAAACAGCCTTTTGCTAACCCACGAAATGCAGCTGCTGGTTCTTTGCGGCAGAAGGATCCAAAGATTACTACTCATCGAGACCTTGAGACCTTTATCTATGCGGTAGCCGATGAAGGCCCTCTTGATGTTCATAGTCAGTGGGAGTTCTTAAGCTGGCTTCGTAGCTGTGGTTTTAATGTTAATCCTCATGCCCGCCGCTGTCTGAGTGCTCAAGAAGTACACGATTTCTGTGCGCAAGCTCTAGAGCAGCGAGCAGATCTTAACTACGACATTGATGGCGTAGTAGTAAAGGTTGACTCATTTGCCAGCCAGGAGGCTCTTGGATTTACTTCTCGCGCTCCGCGTTGGGCTATTGCATTTAAGTTCCCGCCGGAGGAAAAGCGGACCGTTTTGCGAGAAATTCGTATTCAGGTTGGTCGTACGGGCGTGCTCACACCTGTTGCTGAGTTTGATCCCGTTACTGTTGCTGGCTCTACCATTGCGCGTGCAACCCTTCACAACCTTGACGAGATTCGTCGTAAAAACGTGCGCGAGGGCGATACCATCATTGTCCACAAGGCAGGAGATGTTATTCCAGAGGTTGTAAGACCAGTTTTGAGTCTTCGTCCTGCAGATGCTGTTGAGTTCCAGATGCCAACTGTCTGCCCAAGCTGTGGAAGTCCCGTTATTCAGGAAGAGGGAGAGGTGGCCTTCCGCTGTGTCTCAATTGATTGCCCTGCTCAGTCGGTGGAGCGCCTGATTCACTGGGGCAGCCGAAAGGCAATGGATATTGACGGCCTTGGTGATGAGCTTATTAACCGTATGGTTGAAGAGGGTGTTCTCTCTGACGTTGCCGACTTCTACGATAAACTTACTGAAGAAACGCTGGCCAGCATGCCTACGGGCCGTGTGTACGACACAGATACCGCAGATCATCTTTCTGGCGACAGCATTCCTGTGGGTCACACTATTGCCAAGAAGGTTATGGCGCAGGTTGAGGAATCAAAGACGCGAGGCCTTGGGCGTGTGCTCTTTGGTATTGGCATGAGGCATGTTGGCGCTAACGTTGCAGAGCTTCTTGCCCAGGAGTTTGGCTCCATTCAGGCGCTTGCTACAGCTCCTGTCGAGAAAATCGCTGAAATCCCAGGTATTGGCCCCAAGATTGCAGAGTCTGTACACGAGTTCTTCTCGATACCAGAAAATGTTGCCGTTATTGAGCGTCTCCGTCAGGCAGGCGTAATGCTTGAAGAAGAAAAGCCTGAAAATGAGCTTCCCGAGACGCTTGCTGGACTTACCTTTGTTTTAACGGGAACGCTTGAGCACTTCACGCGCGATGAGGCTGGCGCCCAGCTTAAAGCCATGGGAGCAAAGGTTTCAGGCTCTGTATCTAAAAAGACAAGCTTCGTAGTGGCAGGAGAAGCCGCGGGATCAAAGCTTACTAAGGCAGAAAGTTTAGGTGTTCCTGTACTTGATGAGGCTGCACTTCAGCAAATTCTTGAAACAGGTCAAGCACCTGCATAAATGTGTATGTTCAGTAACAAAGTGGTGATTTATAATGCCTTGTTACTATCAGTAAAAAGGAGACGACCAAATGAAACTATTAAAAAGTAAGTATGTTTCTCTTGGAATGATGTTTTTGATTTTAGTAATCATCCTGAGTGTGGCATCAAACGTTAACGATCTATTTGTTGGTATGCTTTATGGCATATCTTTAGGAATATTGATTTTAGGATTGCTTGCTACTCAAAATAGTTTGCGCTTATGTAATCGATAATCTATCCAAAAGGAAACAGCTATGGCAGATAAAAACATTCTGGTTCTTTGCTATTCTCGCTGCACTACGTGTAAGAGAGCTCTCAAATGGCTTGATGAGCACGGTGTTTCTTATACACTGCGTGATATTAAAGAGGAGAATCCAACTGCAGAAGAGCTTGCTGAGTGGCACAAATTGAGTGGTCTCTCCATTAGGAAATTCTTCAACACTTCTGGCATGGTGTATCGCGATAATAACATCAAGGAGCAGCTTGATGCCGGTATGAGCGATAGTGACGCCTATAATTTGCTTGCTACCACGGGTATGCTGGTCAAGCGCCCATTGGTTGTTGCAGGTAATACTATTCTTCTTGGATTCAAAGAGCCTGCATGGGAAGAAGTGCTTCTCTAAAAACAGCTTCTTCAGCATGCATCTTTATACTGTGCGTTAGATTGTAGATAAGCGTTAGTAAAAAGGCGGCTAACAAGGTAGCCGCCTTTTCTTTTACATGTGTGGATATGCAACGCCTTTGGTGTTTTGCTGCAAACTAGTCCTCGTCATCAACCATTTCTACAACAGGTTTACCCATATAGTTGATGCCATCAACTAGCTCTTCCAATGTGATTCGCTGACCTAAGATAGTTGCCTGAACAAGCTCTTTGTAGAACTCACGAGCTTCATCCACAAGATCAAGAATACTTTCAGTCTTAATTTCTCCTGTGTATGGTTCTTTCCAAGGAAGACGCTTGAGATTGGCGGTAGGGAAGTCCTCGGTTTTAACAATACGGTGAGCCATTGCAGCAACGTACGAATTGTTTGAAGGACGCATGAACTTCTCGGTCTTATATAAAACGTCAGGAAGCTTGGTAGTGTACTTAGGATCGGTGCGCTCTACCGTGTGGTAGATACGAACATAATCCTGAAGAGCCTTCTCGTACTCACCAACGCCAACATTAAGATCAAATATCTGAAGTGCTACTTGTGAGAAAAGCGCACCACCAACATGTTTGGTTGATTCAACAGCTTCAAGTACCTCAGCTGGTGGAAACGTCTCAACGGTAGTGTGGCGCATGTGCCAAAGAAGATATGAGTCCAAATCCGTTTCGATAATAGGATGGAGCTCCCTGTAGGCATTTTTGAGAGACGGCTCCGCCTCAATCAGTGCATCTTGCTGGGAATACACAAACGGATGGACAATTCTATCTAGTGCGTAGTGCGCTAAGAGGCCAAGTGCAAACGCGCGACCAGCTGGCATGTCGCTTTGTGGCAGGCGAGAAACACCATCACGAATAGACAAAAATGCGTCAACAATATGGCCTGCGTGCATACGACGATGCAGTCTATTGCAGGCAAGTGAGTGGTTTGGCCAGGCAAGATGACGTGCGAGGAAGGGGTCAGGCCCCTGGTTTCCAAGCAAGAATGCATTGACCTCTGCGTCAGTTGCAACAAGCTCTTGCGGTAAATCATGAACCACTTCTGCGCCAAACAGATAGTGGGTTATTAAAGCAGGCATAATACTCCTTGTAGTTTTTCAGTATAAGAGTAGCTGAAAAATGCTTGCAGGCGGTAAAATTTCTTCTTTGTGTTACAAGATTTAATGATACCTAGGAACTCACACATGGGTCTACTTGAAATTTTGATGCTTGGCGTGGCGCTTGCAACGGATGCGTTCTCTGTCACCATCTCTAACACCTTTGCCTTTGATGACCATGGGGTTTCTCGCCTTATGCGTATGCCACTTTTCTTTGGTCTTTTTCAGTTTGGCATGCCTCTTGCTGGTTATTTTGTCGGTGGCATCGCAGCAGAGTTGATTGAGAAGTACGCAGGAATTGTCTCTTTAGTCATTCTTGGTTTCATCGGTTCAAACATGCTGTATAGCGGCTATACGGCGCTCAAAGAAGATGCTTCTGAGGAAGAAGAGGAAGAAGCCCAGCAAAGTGCTACGACGCTCTCTTATGGAAAGCTGGTATTTCAAGCTGTTGCTACGGCAATCGACGCATTTGCTGTTGGTGTAAGTTTTAGGGCACATAGTGTAGATATTTTGATTGCCTCAGCACTCTTTGGCATTATTACCGCAAATCTCTGTACCATTGCTCTGTTCATAGGCAAAAAGCTTGGCTCGCTTTTGGGTGACCGTGCCGAGATGGTAGGTGGCGTGGTTCTTATCCTGATTGGACTAAAAGTCTTTTTTGGATAAAATCTGTTTGACCAGACGGATTATGTAGCAGGTAAGGAGGTAGTGTGAAGTTTATCCCAGATTGTCTGCGCCAGAAGATGCATAAAACTTTTGGACCAAAAGACCCTGACGAGAAGATCACTCCACCAACTTCCACTTCTGTTACAAGAACCTCATTTATTATCCTGGCTGTCTCAGCGGTTGCTGCACCTGTAATAGCTACGGTAACAAACGTTTTGAGTCCAGGAATTTCTTATGTTCAGCAGGAGCTTCTACCTCCCCGGCTTAATTCAAAAGTTCCAGGCTATGCTCGAGCGCTCATTCAACTTGCGCAACGAGAAGGCTCTCTCAATCTTTTATGTACTTCCAAAGAAGCGGTAAAGTCCCTGGTAGAAACATACTCAAGAATGTTTTCTGTATCTGTTACGGTGGGCGAGGCAACGGAGGAAGAAATTCAGGAGTTTATTCAGCAAACATATACTTCTGGTAAGAGCGTGGAGTCTGAAACTTCTGATACCAAATCTGGTACTGATTGGGGTTTTGAGAAACCCGATGTCATTTTCTTGGCAAGCGAAGCTCTCATGCAAAATTTTGAGACTTCCGCATATTGTCAACCGTTTGAAGTTTCTTTAACAGACCAGTACGTGCGCCCTGAGTTTTTTGACGCCACTGGACACTGGTATGCCTACGCTGCAGATCCATTGGTTTTACTTGTAAATCAAGAACGCCTTAATGAGAAAAAGATTTTGCGTCCTCACGAATGGACCGATCTTCTTACAGATGGCCTGCGTGGAAGGTATGTTATTCCTGACCCCGCGCTTACGTATACGGGCAAGAAGTTTGAATCGCTCTTTTTAGGACAGTATGGTCTGGATAAAGGTGCTCAAATTATCCAAAGTTTGTTTGAAAATGTTGACGCATTTTCTGAGAGCACCTATCAAGCTATTAGAGACACAGGATTTGGCAAGTACAGGGCTTGTGTTTGTCCGCTGAGCGCTGCTTATAGAGCAATTACTAAAGACGATTTTGATAATCTTTCAGTCGTTCTGCCAGCCGCTTCTTATTTCTCCACGATAAGGTCATTTGTATGTCAGGAGTCAAAACATACGTATTCGGCGTATTTATGGCAGGAATTTATTACTAATCGAGATTCTGCTGAACACATGGGAGAAATGGACTCGTTTTTCTCGCCGGTTATTGAAGGCACACCAACTCCTTGGTATGCAAGTCGTCTTAATTTGACAGCTGTAAGCGAATCAATGCGGATAGCTTTTGCTCCAATCGATGCAGAAGGCAATCTCATTAAGCTTGAAGACGTTCATGCTACCTATAGCAAGTTGGTCAACGCATAGCTCTTTCTATACGTTAAGCATTTGGACACCAAAAAACGGCTCAGGTAACCTGAGCCGTTTTGCTTTAAAGGTGGAGTAGTGAGAAGACCGGGTTTCTCGCCAAGAAGCCCTGATGAAGAACTAGACGTAGAAGAGCATCTTGTTGTAGCTAGGAACTGGCCACCAGTCATGTCCGCAGATGAGCTCCATGGAGTCAACGGCGCTGCGCAGGCGAGCCATAGCAGGAAGGACTTTATTGCAGTAGTACTCGCACTGCTCCTGAGGCTGATCCTTCATCTGGTGCGCTGTGGTATTGATTTCATCCAGACTATTGGTAGCTGCGTAAATCTCGTCAATACCTGCGGTGAGCTTCTCAACAATCTCTGTCTCTGCAGCGCTCTTGATACCAATAGCCTGCTTAGCAGCAACTGAAGAAGCAACATCACTTGAGTAGGTAAAGAGAGCAGGCAAGTACATGTGGCGCGCCATATACAGCATAGTACGAGCCTCAATGTTGAGAATCTTGGTATACTGCTCGGCTTTTGCAACGTAGCGAGCCTGTGCTTCTGCCTGGGAAAGAACACCATAACGCTCAAAGAGTTCAATGTTTTCTGGAGCGATCATTGCAGGGAGTGCCTCAGGGGTGGTACGGAGGTTTGGAAGACCGCGCTCCTCAGCAAGTTTCTCCCAATCACCTGAGTAGCCGTTGCCTTCAAAGAGGATACGCTCGTGTGTCTTAAATGTGTCAATAACCCACTTCAAAGCCTCCTTGGTAAAGTTCTTCTCAGAAGCGTTTGAAAGGTCACTTGCAAAGCGATTGCACTGCTCGGCAACAATGGTATTCAAAATGACATTAGGATCAGAGAGATTCTGTTGGCTGCCACACATACGGAACTCAAACTTGTTGCCAGTGAACGCAAAGGGGCTGGTACGGTTTCTGTCCGTGTTATCCCTAAGAACTGCAGGAAGTGTTGGTACGCCCAGATCCATACGAGTGCGCTTTGCACCGTGAACATCGGAACCAGTGATAAGATCGTCAACAATTACAGAAAGCGCAGCACCTAAGAAGACTGAAACAATTGCAGGTGGAGCTTCGTTTGCGCCAAGACGGTGATCATTTCCAGCGGATGCAACCGACATACGCAGAAGGTCTGCGTGGGAGTCAACAGCGGCAACTAGGCAAGCAAGAAAGACCAAGAAGCGGAGGTTCTCGCCAGGTTTATCACCAGGCTCAAGCAAGTTCTCGTCGTCTGCAGAGAGCGACCAATTGTCGTGCTTACCAGAACCATTGACGTACTCAAAGGGCTTCTCATGCTCAAGGCAAGCAAGACCATGGTGGGTAGCAAGAAGCTTGAGCTTCTCCATGGTTAGGAGGTTGTTGTCAATGGCAAGTGTGCCCTGCTCAAAGACAGGTGCAAGTTCATGCTGACAAGGGGCAACCTCATTATGCTTTGTCTTTGCAGGAATACCCAGTTTCCAGAGTTCGTCATCAAGCTCTTTCATGAAGTTGTTGACGGTTGGACGAATGGCGCCAAAGTAGTGCTCATCAAGCTCCTGACCCTTGCTTGGTTCGCAACCAAAAAGGGTGCGACCACAAAGGATAAGGTCAGGACGCTGTTCGAAGTCTTCCTCTTTGATAAGGAAGTACTCTTGCTCAGGACCGATGTTTGTTACAACGCGAGAAGGCTTTTGGCCAAAGAGTGCAAGAACGCGTTTAGCCTGTTTTTCAAGGGCAACCTGGGAGCGGAGTAGTGGAGTACGCTTATCCAGAGCTTCTCCGGTGTATGAAATAAATGCAGTTGGAATGCAGAGAACTTCATCTTTGATGAAGGTTGGGCTTGCAGGATCCCATACCGTGTAACCACGAGCTTCAAAGGTGGCGCGCAGACCGCCAGATGGGAAGCTTGATGCGTCAGGCTCACCCTGTACAAGCTCTTTTCCCGAGAAGGACATCAAAATAGTGCCGTTTCCCTGAGGAGTCATAAAGCTGTCGTGCTTCTCGGAAGTAATGCCTGTTAGAGGCTGGAACCAGTGAGTAAAGTGAGTAGCACCTTTTTCAAGTGCCCACTCTTTCATAGCATGTGCAACCTCGTTTGCAATGTCGAGGTCAAGTGGCTTACCGTCCAGAATGACACTACGAAGTTTCTTGTACGTTGGTCTTGGCAAACGTTCTTGCATGTCCGCGTCGGTAAATAGAAGTGAGCCAAATTCCTGAGAAACTTTGTCGTGAGCCACAGCCCCTCCTTGTGGGTAAATGCTGGCAGTTAGTCTGTTTTCTCGCGTGCTAGACACGTTATGTTGTTTTTTATTTTCGCACGTTTGACACAGGGAGGGTGGTGAGGATGCAAACAGAAACATAACGATTACAAAAAATTACCTGCCAGCAAGAAGAGATGTGGGCTTTGTTTCCGTGGGCTCTGGTGCCCATAAGCAGAGAAAGTCTTAGTACAATAGAGGCACACAAAACTAAAAGGAGCAGGTATGTCTGATACTACTATGCCAGTTAATACTGCAGATCAAAACAACGCCACATCAGCCAAAGAAGGCGCAGTTAAACCACGTAGAACTATTGCCGTTATTGACGGAAACTCGCTCATGCATCGAGCGTTTCATGCAATTCGTCAGCCTATGGCGGCCCCAGATGGAACGCCAACTGGTGCGCTGTTTGGCTTCTTTAATATGTTTATCAAGCTTGTTGAGTCCTTCTCGCCAGATGGTGTCATTTGTGCGTTTGATAAGGGCAAACCTCAGATTCGTATTGATATGTTGCCTCAGTACAAAGCTCAGCGTCCTCCTATGGACCCTGCTTTGCACGCACAGTTTCCTGTAGTCAAAGAGCTGCTCAAGACGCTGGATGTTCCTGTCTGTCAACTTGAAGGCTGGGAGGGTGACGATATTTTAGGTACTCTTGCTCGCCGTGGAGAGGCAGAGGGTTACCAGATGCTGCTCTTTACGGGCGACCGTGATATGTATCAGCTCTCCACAGAGAACGTTAAGATTGTTTCTACGCGCAAGGGTGTTTCTGATGTCTCAATCATGACTCCAGAGACCGTGGCTGATCTTTATGCAGGTATTACGCCAGAGCTTGTCCCAGATTTCTATGGTCTTAAAGGGGATTCTTCCGACAACATTCCTGGTGTTCCGGGAATTGGCCCTAAGAAAGCTGCTGCTCTGATTGTGGAGCATGGCTCGCTTGATGAGGTTATTGCTCATGCTGATGAGGTTAAGGGCAAGGTGGGAGAAAACCTTCGCGCCCATATTGATGACGCACTGCTCTCCCGCAAGGTTGCTACTATTCGTACTGATGCACCGCTTGATATCAATTTAGATGACGCTCAGTTCCCAACATTTGATCCAAATGACGTGGTCAAGGCATTCTCGGCCTTGGGCTTTACAGGCATGACTTCAAGGCTTGCTCGTATGGCTGGTGGCTCCGCTTCTAGTGTCGCTGTACAAACTGCTTCCGCTACGCCTGCGCTTCCTATTCCGTCAGAGTTTCTGCAGGCAGGAGACGCGTCTGCTGCTTTGACCGCTGCTTTTGAGAACCAAGAGTGGATTGGTGTTGCAGAGGATTCTGCCGCGGACGCTGGAGCCCTCTTTAGTCTTTCTCGCACGCTTTGGGTGTCTACAGAAAAGGCGCTCCTCAAATTTGAGGGAGAAAACGCAACCGCAGCACTCTTGCGTATTTTGCGAGAAGCCTATGTAGCTGCAGACGATGTTAAGGCGCTGCTTCATGAGGTAAGCCCTGTTGATTCGTCTGAGCCACAGAAACTAGATATTGAGACCATTGATTCTGAACGCCTCTTTGATACGGGTGTTGCTGCCTATCTGCTTGAGTCTGATCGTTCAAGCTTTGATATCAACGGCTTGGTTGAGTTGTACTTTGGTTCTGAGCTTCCTAATCCAACGGATGAGATTCCTGCTGCAGCACTAAGAGCAGTAGCCGCTAGAGCTCTTGTACCTGTACTTACTAAAAAACTTGAAGATGACGGTTCCTTGGAGCTCTTTACTTCACTAGAGATGCAACTTTTGCCTGTACTTGCCGCGATGGAGCGCCGCGGTCTCTATGTTGATCCTCAAAAGCTTGCCGAACAGTCCGCTCAGCTTGGTGAAGACATTGCACGACGCGTGGCAAGCATTCACCAGACCGCAGGTGAAGATTTTAACTTGGATTCTCCAAGTCAGCTTTCTCATATCTTGTTTGACGTGCTCAAGCTTCCAACCTATGGTCTCAAAAAGACACGTACTGGTTTCTATTCCACCAACGCAAAAGTTCTTGGAGAGCTGGCGCAGGAGTATCAGATTGTTGCTGATGTCCTTGAGTATCGCGAACGCGCCAAAATCAAATCTACCTATCTAGATGCTCTTCCCTCACTTATTCGTGGTGATAAGCGTATCCATACCACGCTCAATCAGACCGTTACTGCAACGGGCAGGCTTTCTAGCTCTGATCCAAACTTGCAGAACATTCCTACTCGCTCTGAGCTGGGTCATCGTGTTCGCACCGCATTCACTGTTCCCGAGGGCAGCGTTTTTCTCGCCTGTGACTACTCTCAGATTGAGCTTCGCCTGCTCGCTCATTTTTCTGCTGACGAGCACCTTGTAGCGGCATTTAACTCCGGTGCTGACTTCCATGCAGCAACTGCCGCACGTGTCTTTGGCGTTCCTGTTGAAGAGGTCACCCCAGCACTTCGTAGTCGCGCTAAGGCAGTCAACTTTGGCATTGTCTATGGTCAGCAGGCCTTTGGTCTGGCAACGTCTCTTAAGATTTCTCGTAAGGAAGCGCAAGAGATGATCGACCGTTACTTTGATGCCTATCCTGGTGTTCGTGCGTATTTAGATGACTCCGTCCGCACGGCTCATGAGTGCGGCTACGCTATTACTATGTATGGTCGCAAGCGCCATATTAGAGAGTTCAATCAATCAAATCGCCAGCTTATTGCTTTTGGCGAGCGCACCGCCATGAATCATCCTATGCAGGGAAGTGCTGCAGATATTATCAAGATTGCAATGATTAATGTCGAGAAACGCTTGCGTGATGAAGGTCTTACGTCAAAATTGATCCTTCAGATCCACGACGAACTTGATTTGGAAGTTCCAGAGTCAGAGATTGAGAAAGTTTCTACGCTGGTAAAAGAGACTATGGAAGACGTTGTTACTCTGCGTGTTCCTTTGATTGCTGATGTCAGCTATGGCTCCAATTGGGCAGAGGCAAAGTAAGTTCGTATTGGACACGTTTTAGAGGAGATTTGATATGGAGGCAGCAACCTCATATATGCATGTCACAGTCTATACAGACGGTGCATCTCGAGGAAATCCTGGTCCTGGCGGCTACGGGGCAGTGCTTCTGTATACCGATCCCTCTGGTCAGCAGCATACAAAAGAGTTTAGTCAGGGTTATAAAACTACTACAAATAACCGCATGGAGCTTCTTGGCGTCATTGTTGCGCTTGAGGCTCTTAAGCGTCCTTGTCAGGTGGAGCTGTATTCCGACTCTAAGTATGTAGTTGATGCTTTTAATCAAAAATGGGTCTCGGGATGGGTTAGAAAAGGCTGGAAAACAGCATCTAAAGAGCCTGTCAAAAACGTAGACCTTTGGAAGCGTCTGCTTGTTGCCATGGAAGACCACGAGGTAAGCTTCAAGTGGGTCAAGGGCCACGCAGGCCATCCGCTTAACGAGCGCTGTGATCAACTGGCAACTGAAGCAGCAGACGGCTCCAATCTTCTTGACGACCAGGGCTTCTCCGCAGATCAGCCGTTGCTGTAACTCCAGATGCATGGGGGCGAGAAGCCCTTCTCGCCCTACGTGCTTTCTACAAGAAAACAGCCGCCTTTGTGGGCGGCTGTTCTTAGCTGAAGGAGGTATTTATTAGTAGCCAAGAATGCCAAAGCCAACAAGGCCTGGTCCGGTATGGACAACAAGGTCCGAGCCTGCCTCGACATACCTAAAGTCGGTGACATTAGGGATTGCCTCTTTAATCATGGCTTCCATTTCGGAGTAAATAATATTAGGGGCAGAGCAGCAAATACCCACATGAACGTGGTCAAATTGCTGAGCAAAAGCTGATCCTAAGGCAATCTGCCCCGCAAGAGACTTCTGCCAACCACGAGTTTTCTTAGCAATGGTGTATTTACCGTTTTCATCACAGGTAAGAACAGGCTTGATGTTAAGCATAGAGCCAATACGATAAATTGCTTCAGAAATGCGGCCGCCCTTACGCAGGTACTCAAGGCTTGGAACAGAGAAGTATACACGTGTGTTCAGAGAAGCCTGATCAAGTTTGGCGCCAATCTCCTCAAGAGAAAGACCCTGCTCAATAAGACGTTGTGCCTCAATAACAATAAGACCAGAGGCAATGCCAATGTTTTTGGTATCAACAACATAAATAGGGAAGTCCGTAATGGACTCTGCAATCATACGAGCGGTATCGCAGGTAGCGGAAAGTCCGGATGAGATTGCAATATAAACAGCACCCTCATACCCTTCTGCTTTTGCATCATCAAAGGCAGCTTTAATTCCCTCAGGAGAAGGAAGCGAAGTCTTTGGGATCTCTTCTTTAAAGCGAGCAACAAGCTCTGCCGGTGTGATGGTAATGCCAGACTCGTAGGAAGAGCCATCAGAATAGTTAATGCGAAGTGGGGTGATACGAATATTGTGCTCAGCAACAAAATCAGGCGGGACGTTAGTTCCTGAGTCTGTGATGATTGCAATTCGTTTAGTGTCCATTATCCGCTCCAAATATATACGCGCTACAAGTAGCTAAACGTTGACTTTCTATTACCCACATTTTACATGGAGATATACCCCGTTTTCTTGAGATATGACAAGTTGCCCTCAACGGTAGGTAGACGGTACACTAGCTATATATCTCGAGAAAACCTTTCATAACGTAACGTTTGCTACTATTTAGACACCAAGAGAGAACGGCAGATAATGTCTAGTATTTATAGAGAGCCCGCTGTAGTTAGAAGAATTGGTCAGCGCTCTTCTCTGAGAAAGATTACTTCTAACAGCACTATTGCGGCAGCAGTCATGGTACTTGCGGCTCTTATTGCGCTTGTGGTTGCCAATTCACCTGCTCATGAGGTGGTCCGAGAAATTCTTGAAGTCCAAATGAGTTTCTCGCTTGGAATAATCCATGCTCATATGGCGCTAGAGACTTTTGTGAATGATTTTCTTATGGCAATCTTCTTCTTGTTGGTGGGTATTGAGCTCAAGTATGAGGTAACTGTTGGCCAGCTCAGAAAGCCAAGACAGGCAATGCTTCCTATGCTTGCTGCTGTTGGTGGCGTTGCAGTTCCTGCCCTTATTTATTTGGTGCTTAATGCAAGCACTGCTCCTCATGGATGGGCAACACCAATTGCAACTGATATTGCCTTTGCGCTTGGTGTTATGTCACTTTTAGGAAACAGAATCAGTCCCCAGACCAAGGTTTTCTTCCAGACACTTGCTATTGCTGACGATATCTTGGCAATTGTGGTTATCGCACTCTTTTATGGTCAGACACCAAATATTGCCTGGTTAGCGGCTTCTCTTGGCGTACTTGTTATTTTGTGGGGAATGAATCGTCTAAAGATTTATTCTTCCGGTCCGTACCTGCTTGTAGGTTTGGTTCTTTGGGTTTGTATGTATCACTCGGGAATTCACGCCACTCTTGCAGGTGTCCTTCTTGCTTTCTTCTTGCCATCTCACTCTGATGTTCGCCTGAGCAAGTTAGGAAGTTGGCTTTCAAGGCGCGCTCGTGAGCTTGATGATCATTATGATGATGAGCATCACGTTTTGGGCCAGCATGACTTTACACATGGCGCCAACTCAATCGAACATGTCATGCATCATGTAACTCCACCACTTCAACGCGTTGAGCACTATATTTCTGTCTTTGTTAACTTTATTGTTCTGCCTATCTTTGCGTTTGTAAACGCACAGATTACGCTGGTAGGAGCAGATTTTGGTGCACTATTGAGCAGCACCATTGCACACGGCGTGTTCTTTGGTGCTGTTCTTGGAAAGCCACTGGGAATTATTTTTGTAACGCTCCTGCTGGTCAAATGTAAGATTTGCAAGCTTCCTGCAAAAGTTGATTGGATTCAGATTACAGCCGTAGGTCTTATGGGCGGCCTAGGCTTTACCATGTCAATTCTTATCTCTAACCTTGCATTCCCAGATGCAGATGAGATTCTTGCAGCTAAGGTAGCTGTTCTTGCTGCATCGTTTGCTTCTGCAATCTTGGGTCTACTATTTGTGCATGTTTCAGAGTTCTATAAGCATGAAAAGAACAGCATGCGGAAAGACAGCGAGTAAAAATATAGACCTAATGAGACGTATGACTCTTTCTATCCTTGACTATTAAAATGCAAAGCCCCACAAAATAATACGCAGAAGTTATTAAAAAACTGGCGCGTAGAATATTTACTCCGCCTATTGAGGCATCTTGTCCTGCAGGAGAGAGACACATCGAGACAATGGTGAATAGCCATATTAAGATTAAGCCGGTTAAAGCAATTTTATTTATTAGATACGCCATTGGAAAGGACTTATCAAAAAATAAACTTTTCTTGAGTGTGCCAAAAATGAAATCTTTCCAACCTTCATACATGACGCGCCTCCAACTTATTAGAAAAAGACCGTCTTATATACGTAATTTTATCACTTTTATAATTGGTAAGCTAAGGCTACTCAACAGTGCCGTAGGTAAAGCCCCAACCGTGTGCCGTAACAATTGAGTTAATCTGATCGCAGAGGCGGGCACGGACATATGTACCCGACGGAATCAGCTCAATAACTTCTTGCAAACCTTCTTCAAGATCGTCTACTTCAGCTTGAATCAGCACGTCAACCTTAGTGACCGTGCCTGAAGGTTTGTGTTTATAAAGGTTGTCAACAAGGTGCTGGAGCTCGCCATATGCTTCCGAGCGCATGCCAGGCTGTGCAGAATTTGCCATGATTCTCCTTGTCGCGTCGATTTTCAAATCACCTATACTTTGTATCACGCAGAGACCAAAAAGGGGAGTGTTATGTTTGAGCTAGTTTCTCGTGAGCTGTTCCAGCCAAAGTCAACCTCTGAGCAAAACGCTTATCAGAAGATGAGCGATGCTGAGCTTAACCAGGCTCTTGAGCTTATTGGACAACAAGCTCGTGCACTTGGCGAGAAAAACCTCAAGCTTGATATGGCTCGCGGAAAGCCAAGCCCTGCACAGACTGCGCTCTCAAAACCTATGCTTGACGAGCTGAACTCTGCTTCTGATCTGACTGACAGCGGCTCTTTTGCAGATAACTACGGAGACCCTTGGGGTCTTCCTTCTGCGCGAGCCTTCGCTGCAGAGCTCACAGGGGTACCTGCTGATCAGGTCATTGTAAATGGCTCTTCTAGCCTTAACCTTATGCACGACATTATTTCTCACGCCGTAACCCACGGTCTTGCTGGTCAGCCTTCTTGGGCAGAGCAGATGGCGGCTGCAAAAGCTCAGGGTACTACACTCAAGTTCCTGTGCCCTGCTCCAGGCTATGACCGTCATTTTGCTATTACACAGCATTACGGATTTGAAAACGTTGCCGTACCTATGACTGAAGACGGTCCAAATATGGACGTGGTCAAGGAGCTTGTTGAGAATGACAGCTCTGTTAAGGGAATTTGGTGCGTACCGCGTTTTGCTAACCCTACTGGTATCACCTATTCAGATGAGGTTGTCCGTGCGTTTGCAAACCTCAGACCTGCAGCTCCTGACTTTAGAATCTTCTGGGATAACGCCTACGCAATTCACGCCTTTGTACCAGAATCTGAGGCCCCTCAGCTCCTCAATATCTTTGATGCACTTGCAGAGGTTGCTGCAGACGATGCTCAAAAGAACCTGGTTATTGCTTTTGCCTCAACGGCAAAGGTAACCTTCCCAAGCTCAGGCATGGCATGGGTTGCCGCAAGTCCTGCGGACATTAAAGAAATTCAGAGCGCTTTCAAGGTTGCTCGTGTTTCTCCCGAGAAGATCTCTCAGCTGGCGCATGTACGTTTCCTCAAAGATATTCAAGGCATTGAAGTTCACATGCAAAAGCATGCCGAGCTGCTCCGACCACGTTTTGAGTTGGTAGAACACAAATTGCAGGAGGGTTTGGGAGGTTTGGACGTTGCAACCTGGTCCCATCCCAAGGGTGGCTATTTTGTTTCGTTTGATGGTCCTGTTGGTTCTGCGCGCGCAATTGTTTCTCGCGCACATGAGCTGGGCGTTACCATGACGCCTGCAGGCGCTACGTGGCCAAGTGGCAAGGATTTCTTTGACACTAATATCAGAATTGCTCCAAGTTATCCAACGTTGGAAGAGCTTGATGCAGCGCTTGATGTCTTTATTGTTGCTGTTAAACAAGTAAGTGCTCGACTGGCAAAAGTTGATCGTGGACAGAGCGTCTGGGGATAGCTTGTGTAACTTTGGTATTTACTTTGAAAGTAGACCCATTCTGCCGTATCTTGATTAACTATGTTTAGAAAAAGCGATTGGATGTTGAATGCCAACTAATACTTCAAAGCCAGAACTTACACCAGAACAGAAGGCTGAAAAAGAGCTGGTTGCCATGGCTAACCAGACAGCAAAAAAGAAAGCAAAGAATCGTAAGTCTGATGAGACTTCTAAAAAACCAGGCCCTTCTACAGGTATGAAGATTGCTATTGGAGTATTCTCGCTTTTTATTGCTATTTCTATGATGTTGCCTTCACTGGCAAATATTTTCTCCAATTCACAAAAACGGAATCAGAATCAGCAGCGTTCTCCTGAGGCTATTAACCAGGTGTATCAGAAGCAGGCAGAAGAAAAAGAATCTGCTATTCAGTCAAATCCAGATAATCTTCCAGCACATCTTGATTTGGCTCGTACTTATTTAGGATGGGGAATGGCACTTAAGAGCTCTTCTCAGGATGACTCCGTTCAGAAGCAGTCTTTGCAACTGATTAACAAAGCAATTGCTGAGTACAATATCTATCTTGCTTCAAATGATTCTGACGAGGTTCGTGTTGATAGAGCTATTGCTCAGTTCTATGCAGGTGATCAAACAGGTGCTATCGATACACTTAAGGAAGTAACAGATCGTTCTCCAGACTATGCAAAAGGTTGGCTTAATTTGGGAATGATGTATCGTGTTACTGATCAAGTAGATCTTGCAAAAGAGGCGCTGCAGAAGGCAATTGAAAAAGATTCCGATAATAGCGCCGGTGTGAGGGATAATGCACAGAAAACTCTTGATGCATTGAACGGGAACACTTCTACCTCTTCAAATAACACTAAGTAAGGAGGAGTTATGGCACTAGAAATAAGCTCTGAAATTATAGATACAAAGGCCATTATTCGCATTGAGGGCGAGGTAGACGTATCAAACGCCTCCGAGCTTCGTGATGCTTTGGATACCGCGTTCGCCGATGGAGCAAAAGAAGTTGAAGCTGATTTTGCTGAGGTAGCTTATATTGATTCAACGGGCATTGGCGTTTTAGTAGGTGCTGCACATCGAGCACAAGAGAGTGGTTCTGTGCTTGTTGTTGCAAATCCTCAGAAAAACGTGGAACGTGTCTTTACGCTTCTTGGGGTTGATAAAGACCTTAACGTTCGCAAGTAGGTTTGGTAACTTGCAAGCTCTTTGATGTAACTGTTCAAAGAGCTTGTTTATGTTTGTTCCAGAAAGGTATTGCTTGTGTTTGGCATTGGAGAAACGGAGCTCGTACTAATTTTGCTCTTTGCATTTTTAGTATTTGGTCCTGATAAATTACCTGGTATGGGCCGCACGCTTGGTCGTGCTTTAAGGCAGTTCCAGAATGCTCAAGAGGGCTTTAATAAAGTTGTCCGTGCGGACTTACTTGATCCTGCAGCGGATGCACTTCACGAGAAGCCCAAGCGCTCCGAGCAGTTAAAAAATGCTGCATCTGATGCTGATCGCGAGGATACTGATCACCAGGAAACCTTTGCTGAGCGTCGTGCTCGTCTAAAAGAGGAGCGTGAGGCAGCCGAGAAGGCTGCTGTCGAGGCAGCTGAGCAGAACGAGCAGGCTGAGACGGTCGAGAAGACCGAGCGATCAGAAGCCGTTTCTGATAAGGAGACTGCTACAGCTGGACCAGACACTACTTCTTCTGTTGACTTTTCTGGTGATTCCGCAGAGGCAACTGAGCAGACAACACCTAAGGCTACAGAAGAAACTTCTGCAGCCGCTCTATCTGCAAAAGACTTGTATAACCTTGGATCTGCACGTTCTTCTCGTTCTATGGCAGAAGATAAGAAAGAAGAAGTTGCTGGAGAGGAGGGAGAAAGTCAGGACGCATAAGTCCAGCTTTCGCGCGTAATGCCTATTACTCCAGCTCGTATGCCACTTTTTGATCACTTGGGAGAACTTCGTCGTCGTGTGACTATTGTGGTGGTGTCTCTTTTTGTTACCGCAATCATTATTTACTTCGCAACACCTGCATTGATTGAGATTTTGATTGATCCTATTAAGGAGTTTCTAACCGACGGTAAGCTTACGGTTATCTCGGTTCTTGGTGGCTTTAGTATCAGGTTTAAGGTAGCTTTTTTCTTCTCGGTGATTATCTGTACACCTATTATCATCTGGGAAATTATGGCATTCTTTTTGCCCGCACTTAATGCTAAAGAGCGCAAGTGGGTTGTTCCTACTGTAGCCGCTATGATTACCCTGTTCTTCTTGGGTATGTTGTTTTGTTACTTTGTCATTTTGAACACTGCTATTGGTTGGATGATTGAACAGTCGCAGGAGTTTGCAGGAACCATTAATGAGGCAAGCGATTACCTCGATATTATTATGATGTTTGAGATTGGCTTTGGCGTTGCATTCCAACTTCCATTGGCTATCTTCTACCTGGCCATCCTTCACCTTGTTCCTTATAAGAACATGCGTGAACAGTGGCGTTACGTCTACGTTGGTCTGATGATCCTTTCTGCAGTGGTCACTCCTGACGCATCGCCTGTCACCATGATTTTGATGTTTACAGCTCTTATTCTGCTGTACGAAATTGCTCTGGCTGTTGCTCGTTATGTCATTATTGCCCGCGATGGCAAGGCTGCTCTTAAGTGGAGCCGCGAGGACTACGATCAGCATGAGCTCGATAAAATCTAGTATTTCCGCATTTTAATTTGGAGAGTGTTGTTCTTTGATTTTAGTTGTTACCGAGAAAAACGACGCAGCGCAGCAGATTGCTCGCCTTCTGTCTGAATCAGGTAAGCCTGAGGCAGACAAGGTATACAACACTCCTGTTTATCGTTTTAGACGCGGTGGCGAAGACTATGTTGCAATTGGTCTTCGTGGTCATATTCTGCAACCTGATTTTCCTTTAGCTTTGAAGTTTGATAAGGAAGAGGGCTGGTACGGAGAAACTGCAGAAGGGGAGCACCTTCCTGCAGACGTTCCAGATGGTCTTGAGCGTCCTCCTTACAAGGTTAAGCGCAAGCCTTTTATGGCGGATGGTGTTGACCTTAAGGGATGGAAAATCCCCAGCTTGCCATATTTGATTTGGGCTCCTGTAGATAAACAACCTGCAGAAAAAGAGATTATTCGAGCGCTCAAGAATCTTGCTAAGAAGGCAGAGTCTGTCATCATTGGTACAGACTTTGATCGTGAGGGTGAGCTTATTGGTTCTGATGCTTTAGCACAGGTTCTCTCGGTTAATCCTAACCTGGCAGTATTTCGTGCTCGCTACTCTGCTTTTACTAAGACAGAGATTGAGACCGCTTTTAATAACCTGGTGGATCTTGACTACAACTTGGCTGCAGCAGGTGAGTCCAGACAGTATATTGATCTTATTTGGGGTGCGGTATTAACCCGTTATTTGACTACTGCACGCTTTGGTGGTCTGGGCAATACGCGCTCTGCTGGTCGTGTTCAGACTCCTACGCTGGCACTTGTTGTTGAGCGTGAGCGTGAGCGTCTGGCGTTTAAGCCAGAAGATTATTGGGTTATTTCTGGTATTGCTTCTCCAGAAGATGATGACGAAGCAACGTTCAAGATGGTTCACCATACTGCAAGGTTCTGGGATCAGGCTGAAGCAGATACAGTTTATGACGTTGTGAAAGATCAAACGCAGGCAACGGTTGTCCAGATTGAGTCTCGTAGCAGAAAGCAGCCACCACCAGCTCCATTTAACACTACGTCGCTGCAGGCAGCCGCAGCTGCAGAGGGTATCTCGCCAGCTAGGACAATGCGTTTGGCAGAGTCTCTGTACATGGACGGTTTAATTTCATACCCTCGTGTCGATAACACCGTCTATCCAAGTTCTCTTGACTTAAAGGATTGTGTCTGTACGCTGTCAGCGGTTCCTCAGTATGCGCCTACCTGCAAAAAGCTTTTGGGTCAGCCAAAGCTTCACGCCACTCGAGGCAAGCAGGAGTCTACTGACCACCCGCCAATTTATCCAACAGCAGCTGCAAATCCAGATGCTTTGCAGCCTACAGCTTGGAAGCTCTATAACCTGATTGCCCGTAGATTCCTTGCAACCCTTATGAGTCCAGCTACTATGAGTGGTACCAAAATTACGCTTGATGTTGCTGGTCAGCCTTTTGTTGCAAATGGAACCGTGCTGGCTGAGCCGGGCTTTAGAGAGATTTATCCTTTTGGCCTTAAGAAGGATGATCAGATTCCTGATGTAGGTGAGGGAGAGATTGTCTCCATTCAGTCTTTGTCGCTTGATGCAAAGCAGACAGAGCCACCTGCTCGCTATAGCCAGGGTAAGCTAATTCAAGAGATGGAGAAGCGAGGCCTTGGTACAAAGTCTACGCGTGCTTCCATTATTGATACGCTTTATCAGCGTAAATACCTCAAGAATGATCCTGTTGAGCCAAGTCAGCTTGGTATGGCAATTGTTGATGCGCTCTCGCAGTTTGCACCACACATTACCTCGCCTGATATGACAGCGGAGCTTGAGTCCGATATGACAAGCGTTGCTGAGGGCAAAGATACGCGTGATGGCGTTGTTACACACTCAAGAGCCCTGCTTGCGGGCATGATTGATACGCTCATTGACCACAAAGAAGACCTGTCCGAGGCCATTGCTGATGCAGTTACTGCTGATGCAAAGGTGGGAACCTGCCCTAAGTGTGGCAAAGACTTGGTTGCTAAGAGCTCTCTGAAGACTCGTGGAAGCTTTGTTGGCTGCATGGGTTGGCCAGACTGCGATGTCTCCTATCCACTGCCTCAGGGACGCGTGGAGCCGCTTGAGGGAGAAGCTGGCGTCTGCCCAGAGTGTGGTGCGCCTCGCGTAAAGGTTCAGCCGTTTAGACAGCGCGCGTATGAGACTTGCATCAATCCAGCTTGCCCTACAAACGCAGAGCCAGATCTTATTGTGGGTGAGTGTCCAACCTGCAAGGCAAATGGCAAGCACGGAGACCTGGTAGCTCACAAGTCAGAGCGCACGGGTAAGCGTTTTATCCGCTGTACCAATTACGAGGAGTGCGAAACAAGCTATCCTCTGCCTGCTCGTGGAAAGCTCGAGAAGACCGATGAGGTCTGCCCAGACTGCGGCGCACCTATGGTGGTTGTTACTACCCAGCGTGGTCCTTGGAAGCTGTGTCCAAACTACGACTGTCCTGGTAAAGAAAAGAAAACTGCCCCGCGTAGAGGCGCTCGTAAGAATACTAAGAGCACCAAATCCACTAAGGCAGCAAAAAAGTAAACGTATGACGGTGCATCGAGAGGTGCACCGTTTTCGGAAGAACGAGCGTCCCTCTCCAACGCCCGCTCCATACGTATTTTTACCCATTTTTGAGCACTTTTCATGTGGAAATGCGCAAAACCTTTAGAATATTCATGGCGAGAAACACAATCTGCCTGTATCGTGAGATAGTTAAGAGGGAGGGAAGCATGAATAAAAACGCACGTACATCTCAAGGCCTGTTCATTACGCTTGAAGGCGTTGATGGCTGTGGCAAGTCAACACAAGCTTCTCTTCTGCGAGAAGACCTTGAAGCTCTTGCCTTTGACGTGGTCTTTGTTCGTGAGCCCGGCGGCACTGCTATTTCTGAGCAGATCAGAGGCGTGGTACTCAATCCAGAAAATGGCATGATGTGCGATGAGTGTGAGCTGTTGCTCTATGAAGCAAGTCGCGCTCAGCTGGTAGGAGAGGTCATCCGTCCAGCCTTAGCTGCAGGCAAGGTTGTCTTGTGTGATCGCTTCTATGACTCCACCTTTGCCTATCAAGCAGCTGGTCGCGGTCTTGACGCGGACCTGGTACACCGTGCAAATCGCTTGGGAAGCTGTGGGGTTTCTCCTGATAGAACTATTGTCTTTATGCTTGAGCCAACAGTTGCTCATGCACGGGCTACGCAAAATGACGCCGATAGACTAGAAGCAGAAGGCGTTACCTTCCAGGAACGTGTTTTTGCTGGCTATAAGCAGCTTCTGCAAAATGAGCCAGATCGTGTAAAAGCTGTCGATGCAGATGGCACAATTGATGAGGTGCGCGCACGTACTCGTCAGCTGTTAGCTGATCTTATTCCTGGTATTTGTGAGCTTGGTGAGTGATGCGTTTATGACTCAAGAGAGCACACATACTACTCAAAACACCTATCCACTTCCTCAGGCACTCACGCGTCTTCAGGATCAGCCTCAGGTTCAAAATCTGCTTGCACGCGCACTGCATGAACACAAACTTGGCCATGCCTATTTGTTTGTGGGTGCTCCTGGTTCTGGCAAAGGTCTTGCGGCCAAAGCTTTGGCACAGTGTGTACTTTGTGCTCAGGGCGGTGACGCTGCCTGTGACGACTGCATTCGTATTTCTCGCGGTACTCACCCTGACGTGCACGTGCTTACTCCAGCTTCTGCAAATGGCTATCTTATTGAGCAGATTCGCCAGCTTATAGCTGATGTTAGCTTGGCGCCTATGCACTCAACTCATAAGATTTATGTGATTGACCGTGCTGATTTGCTCAGAGAAAACTCTGCAAATGCGCTGCTCAAAACTATTGAAGAGCCACCGGCAGACACTATCTTTATTCTGTCTGCACGTTCTTCTTCTGCGGTGCTTCCCACCATTGTTTCTCGCTGCCAGGTAATTGCGTTTAGAACGCTCACTGACGCTGCTGCTAAATCCGCTATTATGCGAGAAATTTCCTCCACAGAGCAGGAAGCTCGTATTGCGCTTGCAGCAACAGGAACTCCTGGTAGAGCTGTGGAGTTTTTGCAGTCTTCTACGCGCAAAAACATTCGCAGACAGCTCATTGATGTTTTTGGCAACCTGCTCAGAAATGACTCGTGGGATGTACTCACTTCTGCAAAAGAGCTGATAGAAGCCGCAAAAATTCCTCTTGGTGACGTAAGACGTGCCCAAGAAGAGGCACTTGCTCAAAATGAAGACTTTCTTACTAGCGCTGCGTTAAAGCAGGTTGAGGCAGCAAATAAGCGAGAACTTACAGCACGCGAGCGTTCGGGTATCATAGAAATGTTGGCAATTCTGGAATCGCTTCTTCGCGACGTACTTTTATGTTGTGAGGCGGTTGATGAAGAAATAGTAAATACGGATGCAGCAGGCATTATTGATCGCGTTGCATCTCAAACTCATACCCAGGGCGTTTTGGGGGCTCTTGCTGCGATGCAAGAGGCTCAATACAACCTGGATCGCTCTGTTTCTCCCCAGCTAACCCTTGAGGTTATGCTGCTGCATATCAAGGAGGCACTTACATGCCCACCGTTGTCCCGGTGAAATTTGAATACGCCGCGCGCGACCTTTGGTTTGATCCAAAGGAGTCTGGCGTTCTTGAAGGTGACCACGTCATTTGTCAGACCGAACGTGGTCTAGAGATTGGTCTTGCTGTTGCTGATCCTCGTGAGATTTCTCAGGAGGAGTTTGAGTACAAGACAAATAAAGCTGAGCTCAAAGACGTTGTTCGTGTAGCAACTGAAGAGGATCTATCTCGCGCAGAAGAGCTTGCCGCTAAGGGCGAGGCTGCGCTTCCCGTATTCAGAAAGTTTGCTGTTCAAGAAGAACTTGAGATGAAGCCTATTGGTGTCGAGTACCTTTTTGATGGCGAGAAGGTCGTGTGTTACTTCTCGGCTGATGATCGTGTGGACTTTAGGCAGCTTGTCCGTGAGCTTTCTCATGAGCTTCACGAGCGCATTGATATGCGTCAGATTGGCGTCAGGGAAGAAGCAGCGGTCATTGGTGGCTACGGTCACTGTGGACAAGAGCTCTGTTGTAGAAGGTTTGGTCTCTCTTTTGAGCCAGTTTCTATCCGCATGGCAAAAGAGCAGGATTTGCCTTTGAACTCCACCAAGATTTCCGGTGCTTGCGGCCGCTTAATGTGCTGCTTGCGCTATGAGTTTGAAGCGTATCGTGACTTCAAAAACCGTGCTCCAAAGCGCAACGCTGTTATTGAGACTCCTTTGGGCATGGCAAAAATTGTTGAATACAACACGCCAAAAGAAGAGATTGCCCTTCGCCTAGAGAGTGGCAAAGTGGTACGCATTCCTCTTGCTGATATGGATGCCTCTCCTGCAGCACAGCAGAAGTCGGAAGATCTTGGCTGTTCCTGCAGGCCAGACAGTGTTTCTCGCGCTGCTCTTGAGCGTCTTGAATCTGTTGAGGTTCAGATGGCTCTGGCAGAGCTTGATAGAGCAAACGGCCTCATTGTTGATGAAGAGCCAGAGATTAATCCTGACCTCTTTGTTACTGAGGCTCCAAGGCGCAAGCGTGAGCGCTCCGAGCAGAACTCTGCAAATAAGCAGGAAAACGCTAAGAACTCTGGAACAAGAAACGCTCGAGAAGAGCAGGGAGCTCAAAGTTCTTCTCGCACCCGTCGCGTAAGAACCTCAAAGAACGCTCAGGTTAATCCTGGTTCCAGCACCTTTGACGCTGCAACAGATACACTGCGTCGTACCCGCCGCCGTCATCACGCAACAGAAGAGGGCGCTGCAAATACGCAGGCTCCTCAAAAAAGTGAGCAGAGCACAGCTCCTGCGCAGAAGCAGCCACAGGGAAAGCGCTTTAGAAGAACAGATGCTCCTCAAGCGCCACAGAAATCTGATGAGGCACAGACTCCAGTCCGCGTAAAGAGGACTCGTCGTCCAGGTGATAGAGCAGGTATGAAGGCTCAGAGTGCTTCACAGAGCGCTCCACAGAATGCTTCTGGATCTAACGGTGCTTCTAACGGTGCACCTAGAGACGCTCAGCCACAAAACGCTGCACGTCGTAGGCACAGAAGAGCTGGACGCGATGATCGCGGACGCGGTGCAAAGGACAACGCGTAATGTATACGCTCAAGACCGAATATGCTTTTGACTCAGCGCATTTTCTCACCAACTACTATGGCAAGTGCGAGAATCTGCATGGTCATCGTTGGCATGTGACTGCCTGCATTTCTGCTGCAGAGCTTGGTGAGTCTGGTACAGAAAAAGACATGGTTATGGACTTTGGCGTCTTTAAGTGCAAGGTCCGTGCGCTGTGCGATTCTCTTGATCATACGTTTTTGATTGAGGAGGGTTCTCTTTCTGAAAAGACGCTGACCTGTCTTAAAGAGGAGGGTTTCTCGCTTACCATTTTGCCGTTTAGAACAACAGCAGAAAATCTGGCTAAGTATCTGTTTGAGCAACTCGAAGCGGAAGGCTTACCTGTATCTTCTGTTGAGGTTGATGAGACGCCAAACAATTGCGCCATTTATTCAAAAAATATGAAGTAACCTGTTGTTTTTAAAGCTTGTGTGAGCAATATAACCTCGATGGGTATACTCTACGTATGTAGAGGTTTTATCTTTTGGCGAGGTGGAATTTCATGGCTCACGGAACATTGCGAGGTGTCAATTTAACCGGTTGGCTTACGCTTGAACCGTGGGTAACTCCTGAGCCGTTTGCGCGTACTGGCTGTGTTGATGAAGCTCAGCTCATTAAAGCACTAGGTGTTGAGGACTACCATAATCTTGTTAAAGCGCATCGTTCTTCATTTATTCAGAGCTCTGACTTTGTGAGCATTGCCGCTCGCGGTTTTAATGCGGCGAGAATTTCTGTGCCTTGGTATGTTTTTGACGAACAAGCCGCTGATACACCATATTTAAGCTGTATTGCTGAGCTTGATAAGGCTCTTGAATGGGCAGAAGAGCTTGGTTTGCATGTTATTTTTGTACTGGCAGTAAATCCAGGATTGCCCGATGGTTTGGACGATCAGCCAGGTGGTGCTCCACGTACCAGAATTTCTGGAGAAAAGTCTCTTTCTATTCTGCATAAGCTTGCCCTTCACTATGCTCACCGCAGTGGTTTTTATGGCATCGAAGTAGCTGATGAGGTTAAGCCTCGCGTGCGCAAGGGTTTTAAGCTCACTGATGGAATCCCTGGCCACTCGCTCAGAAACTATTATCGCCGTGCGTATGAGGCTATTAGATCTGTTGCAGGAGAAGAGCCTGTGGTTATTCTCCCAGATGGTGGTTGGCCTCAGGGATTTAGGCGTTTTATGAGCCAGCAGGCCTATCAAAACGTTTGGCTTGATGCTCACCTTGATAAACCTTGCGAGGGAATTGATTGCTCAGGTCCTCGCGGTGTACAGCAGCTTATTGATAAAAACGAAGCGTATTTGAAGACTTCTGCTTCAGGTGGCCTACCAGTTATGGTGGGCAAGTGGTCCGCATCGCTGCCAAGCATTGACGGCGCTATGACGGCAGAAGGAAGAATTGCACTTGAGCGCATTTATACCTCGGGCCAGCTCAAAGTGTACAATACGTGTCCTGCATGGTTCTTCCAGACCTGGAAGACCTCCGCATTTTTGGCTGCATGGGACGCACGCGTTGCGCTTGCAACGTTTGAGAGGGGAATGCTCGAGTAATGACAGAATCTACTCCTTCAGCAGGTAAACTGTCTATTGTGGGCACGCCTATTGGTAACCTTTCGGATACGTCACCGCGCGTTAAAGAGACGCTTGCAGCAGCAGATGTCATTTTATGTGAGGACACGCGTGTAACTTCAAAGCTTCTCTCGGCATTTGACATTCACGTGCCACTGCAGCGCTGTGACCAAAATATTATTGAATCGCAAATTGAACCAACGCTTGAGAGGGTTCGCACTGGTCAGCGTGTTGCATTTGTGTCAGATGCAGGTATGCCGGGTATTTCCGATCCAGGCCAGCATTTGGTTGATGCGGCGCTTTCAGAAGGCCTTGCAACGGAGGTTATTCCGGGTCCTTCTGCGGTAACTTGTGCACTTGTTGCATCGGGCCTGGCAAGTGAACATTTTTTCTTTGAAGGCTTTTTGCCCAGAAAGCATGGACAGATTGTTCAGCGTTTGCAGCAGCTTGCAGTAATTCCTGGCTCCATTGTGTTGTATGAGTCTCCGTTTAGGGTGCTTGCAACTGTTGAAGCTATAGCCGAGGTGTTTCCTACCCGGCAGGTGGCCTTTGTCAGAGAGCTCACCAAGCTTCACGAAGAAGTGGTGCGCGATGTGGCTCCTTGCCTTGTTAAGGCACTTGCTGCAAAAGAAAACCTCAAAGGCGAGTGTGTTTTGGTTATTGCAGCTCCTACAGAAGAAGAGTTTACTGCTGTATCGTTGCAGGTAGGGGGAGAGTCTCAGCTCTCGCTCGAAGACGCTATTCAGGCGGGTCTTACTGCTGGTACCAGAAAATCAGCCTTAGCCAAGGAGCTTGCTCAGAAGTTTGGTATTGCGCGTGATGAGGCATATCAGGCAATTCTTGCTCACGAGGCACATAGTTCCAGTATGCCTATAAAGATGCAGTAAAAGTGCTTCTTGTAGGATTTGAATACTACTTTGGATGAGCCTGAGAATAAGGCCATAAAAGTCTACAACTTTGTGATCAAAACCCAATCGAAGAGATATAAGAATCTCTCGTATCTCAGTGTTTTACACATCGGTAAATGAAATGTTCGGCGGTAACTTGCCTTAAATTTAGTGCTTTTCTTAGCATGTTTCAGAGACTTTACGGGGAAGGAATTCATTACGACCACGGTTGAAATGTGAATATTATGGCCGTAAGCAAGGAGATGCTAATACCGAAAAAAATCAAGACGAGCGGCAGAGCAAAAGATTCTGACGCCGACACTGGAATTTTGAACATGAAAGCTATGATACCTGCGAGGACAAGGCCGACTCCCGCTACCGCTAGTCCGAATCCAATTAATTTTGCAACATAGGGAATCCTATTCCTTGGAATCTGGGCAATATGGTAGTTGTGAATCAAGACGGGACTACCCGTCTTTACCATCCATAATCCAACAACGAGGAAACAAAATCCCCCAATCATGCTGCTGATGGATGATTTAAGTACATCAGGACTCATTGCTCATCTTGTCCATCTTTAAGGGGAGGTGTTGCAATAAAAGCAATATAGACAAGTTCATTACCTCCCATATCTATATCCCAAATCAAATCTAACATACGCTGCATGTCGTCGATTGTCCATATGCGTTCGCAAAGGTCTTGTACCAGTTTTGTTGACCAAATTGAACTAAGGCCATCATTCTAGTATGAACTGCGTGTAGATATTTAACTGTTACAATAAATAAGCTATTGCAACTTACACAAAGGGAGTCATTATGCCCGAGGCTAAGCCGTCATACTTTATTACCACCCCAATTTATTACGTCAACGCAAAGCCACACCTGGGAACTGCGTACTGCACCCTGCTTTGCGATATCCAGGCTCGCTTTAGACGCGCTGCTGGTTACGATGTATTTTTCCTCACCGGTATGGACGAACATGGCGAGAAGGTCGCTCTTGCTGCAGCTGATCACGGTTTGTCTCCACAGGCATGGTGTGACTCGCAGGTTCCTTTCTTCAAGGGACTCTATGAAGAGCTGAATATCTCATATGATAACTTCATCCGTACTACCGATGAGCGCCACGTAAAAGCTGTCCAGTATCTGTGGGAGCGCATGCGTGAGGCTGGCTTCATCTATAAGGGATCTTACGATGGTTGGTATTGCATCCATGAGGAGACCTTCTTCACTGAGACTCAGGTAGAGAAAGCAGATGAAGAGGCTGGTTGCAAGGGTGCACACCTCTGCCCAGATTGCCACCGTGAGCTTGAGCGCGTCTCTGAGGAGTCTTGGTTCTTCAAGCTTTCTGCATTCCAGGATAAACTGCTTGAGCTCTATGCTAAGCACCCAGATTTCATTGAGCCAGATTTCCGTGCAAACGAGGTTCGAAGCTTTGTTGAGTCTGGCCTCCAGGATATTTCTGTATCTCGTACCAGTTTTGATTGGGGCGTTCCAGTTCCTTTTGATGAGTCTCACGTAACCTACGTCTGGTTTGACGCTCTTCTCAACTACTACACTGCTGTTGGCTATGGCGATGACAGCCCAGAGGCTGCTGCCATGAGAAAGCGTTTCTGGCCAGCTCAGATGCACGTTGTTGGTAAGGACATCATTCGCTTCCACTGCGTCATTTGGCCTGCAATGCTTATGGCTCTTGGCGAGGCTGTACCTGAGCACATTTTTGCTCACGGCTTCTTGAACGTCCGTAACTCGGAGACTGGTGTTGTTGAGAAGATGAGCAAGTCCCGCGGAAACGCCATTGCACCTAAGGACGTTTTGGACCTACTAGGTGTTGAGGGTTACCGCTATTACTTCATGACTGACGTCACCCCTGGTGAGGACTCCGGCATTTCCTTTGAGCGCATGGAGCAGGTTTATAACGCAGACCTGGCAAATAGCTGGGGTAACTTGGTTTCTCGCGCTCTTAACATGAGCGATAAGTACTTTGAGGGCGTCACTCCAACCTTTGATGGTTCTTCTGTTGCTGCAGACCATCCACTGCGCAAGCTGGCTGAGGGTATCTACGACCGCTACGCCGCATGCATGGAGAAGATGGACTACGTGGGCGCTAAAAACATCATCATGGAGCTTGTCCACGCAGCTAACCACTACATTGAGGATGCTGCTCCGTGGACGGTAGCAAAAGACCCAGAGCGCGCAGCAGAGCTTGCAGAGATTATTTATACGCTGCTTGAGTCTATCCGCATTTGCGCACATCTCTTTATGCCATTCATGCCTACCACATCTGCAGAGGTTTTTCGCCGTATGAGCCTTGATGAGGCAGAGATTACCTCTATCGATACCCGCAGCGAGTGCGTATGGGGCAAGCTTCAGAGCGGCCTGGCTGTTTCTAAGGGAGACGCTCTGTTCCCACGTCTTGCAAGCAAGTAATCGTGTCGGAGCACGCATCGCATCAGACATCGTGGCTTGCCAATCAGCGAGCCACTAAAGAAACGCTGGAACGTTTTGGCCTTGCCACCAAATACAGGCTGGGCCAAAACTTCCTGGTGCAAGACCACATTATTGAGAAGATTGTCCAGCTTGCAGAGGTTCAGCCTGCCGATGTGGTCGTTGAGGTTGGACCCGGTTTGGGTACCCTCACGGTGGCCTTGCTCGACAACGCCCTCGCGGTTTGTTCGCTTGAAGCAGACTCTGAGCTTGAGCAAGTCTTAGCAGTCACCTGTAAGGAGCCTCATCAAGACTCGTTTGCGCTGGTTATGGGAGATGCTCTGGCAATCACGCCGCAGAAGCTTGCTGAAGCTTACGGAGCCCTTCCAGCTGTTGCTCAGAGCGCTGCCTCAACTGCCCCGATGCCAACTAAGTTTGTGTCCAATCTACCGTATCAGGTGGCGGCTACGCTGATTCTCAAGTTCTTTCAGGAGCTTCCTTCGCTTGAGCGAGCGGTAGTCATGGTGCAGGCAGAGGTGGCTGATAGAATTGCCGCTAAGCCTTCTACCAAGGCATATGGTGCCTATACCGCAAAGTTATCTTTATTCGCGCAGGTTACTGGCAGATTTGAAGTGGGTCCTGGCAACTTTATGCCTCCACCACGCGTCAACTCTGCCGTGGTCCGCCTTGATCGCACCATCGCGAGAAACCCGGTGACCTCCAAGCTTCTTTCTGAAGAAGAGCTCTTGCATACCATGAGGGTTATTGACGCCGCCTTTGCTCAGCGCAGAAAGACCATTCGTAATTCAATGAGTGCTTCTGGGTTTGATAAAGACAAGCTAGACCAGGCATTTCTCGCCACAGGAATTGCACCTACGGCGCGTGCAGAAGTTTTGACCAGCCAAGATTTTATTTGTCTTGCAGCTGCTTTGGAGCCTTTGAGTGAGTAAGAAAAAGCATCATCTACCAGCAGAAGAAGTGGAAGCACTTTCTTTTTCTGACGGTCAACTATTTCACGATATTTACGGCACACCTCGCCCAACACCTCGTGTTTTGGCGCCTGTTGCTGATACCCATGGTCACTTGGGTAGCCTTTACGAGCACAGCGCCGCAGAGTCTCTTGCTCGCGCTGCCGCGGCGGGTGTTCGTATGCTTATTGTGCCCGTAGATATTGCTACAGAGTTTCCTCGTAAGTGGGCAGATAGCAGCGCTTTTATTGCGTGGTTCGAGGATACTCTTATCCAGGCACGTCACGCTTTTGCAAAGCTGGCTGAGGCAGATCTCTGCGTATCCTGCGATTTACCTGCAGAGTATTTGTTTGAATACACCTATTTTGTAGTAGGCGCTCACCCATACAGCGCACCAGACTACAACGAAGAAGCTGAACAGCGTCTGTTTGAGCTTCTTGAGCACCCTCTTTGCGTTGGCGTGGGAGAGATTGGCCTTGATTTTGGACCGTACTGTGAGGTTCCAGAAGAGGTCCAGCGTCAAGCATTTGAGCGACAGCTCTCCATTGCACACGAGCGCAATCAACGCGTTGAGCTGCACCTGCGTGATGGTGCTGATAATACGCACGCGCATGATTTGGCGCTTGAAATACTGAACCGTATGGGCGCACCTAAGGCAGGTTGTGACCTGCACTGCTACACAGATGGGCCAGAGGTTATGAAGCCTTTTGCAGACCTTGGTTGTTTTGTTGCTTTTGGTGGTGCAGCAACCTTTAAGCAATCAGATGATATTCGAGCTGCAATGATCTCCTGTCCAGAGGTGCAACTGCTCTCAGAGACCGACTTCCCCTACATGGCACCAGAGCCTTTACGTGGAGGGGAGTGCACGCCAGCAATGGTGGTACACACGGTTGAGCGGTTGGCAGAGCTTCGTTGGCAGCGACTTGATATCCCCAAAGAGAAGACGTATACCATACTCTGGGAAAACGCCCAACGCTTTGTGGGACTTGCGTAGCGTAGTGGGAGGTGAGCACGCATGACAAAAATTCTAGTTGTAGAAGATGACCATCAGATTCAGCAGGAGTTGGTACTGCTGCTGCAAAGAAACGGCTTTGAGGCTCAGGCGCTCACGTCTTTTGAGTCTGTACCTCAACAGATTATTGCCGCGCATCCAGACTTGGTTTTGCTTGACCTCAACCTTCCTGGCATTGACGGACAACAGATTTGTCGAGAAGTACGACAGCTCTCAAACGTTCCCATCATTGTAGTTACCAGCAGAAACACTGACCTTGATGAGCTTATGGTGCTCTCGTTAGGAGCAGACGATTTTATCGCCAAGCCGTACAATACCCAGATTTTGCTTATGCACATTACTTCGGTTTTGAGGCGTGCAAATAGCGATGTCACAACAGGAACAAAGCTTTCACATGCAGGTGTGACGCTTGATTCTTCTTCCTGCAAAGTTTCTGCAAATCAGAAGAGCGTCGAGCTGACCAAAAACGAACTCAGAATACTTTCACTTTTGATGCAAAATGCGGGAACGGTTGTTTCTCGCCAACGTATTCAAGAAGAACTGTGGCAGTCGGACGAGTTTGTTGATGACAATACATTGACGGTCAACATTAGCCACCTTAGAAATACTCTTGCAAGCATTGGCGTTGAGGATTTTGTTATGACACGCCGCGGGCTTGGTTACGTTATTGAGTAGGCTGCTATGTCGTTTCTCAAGTATCTAAAAAATCGAACTATTTTCTTTCTTGCGCTTATAGCTAGCAGCACGTTAATTGGCTTTATGCTTAAAGGGGTTGGACTTAACGTGTTTGCTATTGCCTACTGTATTCTGGTTTTATGGGTAGTGGGAGTAGTCGCACTTCTAGCCGATTATTTTCATCGTCGTTCGTTTTACCAGCAGCTTGCTGATAATTTAGCGGCAACTGATAAAGAAAGCTATCTGGTTCCTACCATGCTGGATACGCCTTCAACGCTGGAAGAACGGCTTTTTAAAGACGCGCTTTCAAGCATGTCAAAGTCTATGATGGATCAGCTTGCTGATGAGCATATGCGATCAAAGGAATATCGCGAGTACATTGAGATGTGGGTTCACGAGATTAAGACTCCCATTGCTGCAGCTCATTTGGTTGCTCAAAATAATCCATCGCTGCCTATGGATGACGTGCAAACACAGCTCACTAAGATTGAATCGCTGGTAGAACAGGCGCTCTTTTATGCGCGAAGTGCATCTGTAGATCGAGATTTTTCTATCAGAGACGTCAATTTGCAGTCTATTGTCAAAGACGCCCTTAAAAACAACGCGCGTGTGTTCATTGACGCTGGCGTTTCTCCGCATTTTGATGACTTGGCTCACGTGGTAAAGGCTGATCCAAAGTGGCTTGAGTTTATTTTGCGACAGCTTCTGATTAACGCTGCAAAGTATTCAAATCCAGAGCTTGCACCTGGCGAGAAGAACGTTTGGATTTCTGCCTCTGTCTCAGAGCCACGTGAGGGAACAACTTCAACCACTCTTTTCATTAAAGATAATGGCATTGGTATTCCTGAGGAGGATCTTGCCCGTATTTTTGATAAGGGATTCACCGGTCAAAATGGACGCAAGTACGCCAAATCCACCGGTATGGGTCTCTACCTCTGCTATGAGCTCTGTAAAAAGATGGGCCTTAAGTTGGCTGTGAGCAGTACAGTTGGTAAAGGTTCAACCTTTTCTATTACGTTCAACCAGTCTTTTACTGACTTGCGATAAAGGCATAGCTTACAGCGTGAGCTCCCACAATTCATCTGTTTGAGGATCGCTTCCTACTGGGAAGGTATGCTGACTAAAACGCTTGAATCTCCAATGTGAATAAAATGCCTTAGCAGGTTCATTGTGTTCCCAGACACCCAGCCACACGCGCTTCTTACCCTTCTCTTTTGCTAAATCAAGGGCAAATTTCATGAGCTTTGATCCAAGGTGTAGGCCTTTGAAACGCGGAAGGATATACAGGCGTTCAATTTCAAGTGAGTCATCGCGCTGACCCTCGGTTTGCTCATAACGCGTATTGAGCTTCAGGTAACCAGCTACTTGACCTTCTACCTCAATAAAATAGAAATATGAGTGTTTAGCAGCAAGCTCACGGGCAAGCTTTTCTGTGTTGTAAAGCGAGCCAATGCAACTTGCTAAATCATCTGCTGTATTTGAGTCAATAAAAGTGTCTACAAATGTCTCTACGCTAAGTTTTTGCAGTGCACGTAAATCAGTTGTTTCAAGCGGTCGGATTGAAACGTGCACGTCATCAATATTGATTGTGTTTCTCGTCTGACGATATGCATCAAGGTCAAAGGAGAGCACATGGTGAAGGACACCAAAGTAATCAAGCACCTTAGAAGATGCCTGCGTAAATCCAGCGCGCTCGTAGAAGGGCTGAGCTTTGAGTTGCGACTCAACTAACACCTTGGAAGCACTACTTTCTTGTGCCAGGTAATCAAGGGTATCGTGCAACAGCTTTGAGCCAATGCCGGCACCTTTGTTGCTGACGCATACGCGCCCAATAAGAGGGGAGTTGTATGACTGTCCTGCATCAATGATACGTAAATATGCAGCTACCGAGTCAGTATCTTGATAAAAGACATGGGTAGAAACTTGATCAACGTTATCAAGATCGTTGTACATAATTTGCTGGTCAACAATAAACGTTTCTGCTCTTAGAGAAAGAATTTGATATAACTCTTTAGCGGTAAGCTGCCCAAATCTCTTAATTGTCAACTTCATGGCATGCCTCTCCTGTGTGTTTGATAGTGATATTTTGACACATCAAAGTGAGAAAAGCGTAAGGTTTCCGTAAGGTCAATCGATGGCAATGTGAACGGTAGTGATGGAGTATATATCTCAAGATTTACTCGCTTCCCAATGAAAGGGCGTAACATGGCAGCTATTCAATCAGTTCCAACTCAGCCAACTGTTGTGGCTGGACAATCTTCAGCACTTACCCCTCACACTGTTTTGGTTTGTCAAAACCTCGAGAAGTACTATGGAACTCGCGGAAATATCACTAAGGCACTGGACGGCATTAATCTTTCTGTAGCTCGGGGTGAGTTCATTGCCATCATGGGTCCTTCTGGTTCTGGTAAAACCACGCTTTTGAACTGCATCTCTACCATTGATCAGGCATCCGCAGGCCACATCTTTATTGATGACCAAGAGCTTTCCAGTCTGCGCGGCTCTGAGCTTTCTGCCTTTAGACGTGACCGCTTGGGCTTTATTTTCCAGGACGCCAACTTGCTTGATAGCCTTACTGCTCGCGAGAATATCGCGCTCTCACTAACCATTGGTCACGTCCGCGCTCAGGAAGTTTTGGAGCGCGTAGAAAACGTTGCCAAGCTGCTCCAGATTACTGAGGTGCTGGACAAGTTCCCTTACGAGATGTCCGGCGGCCAACGTCAGCGCGTTGCCGCAGCTCGAGCAATTGTTACCAACCCTTCGTTGGTCCTGGCGGATGAGCCTACTGGCGCTCTGGATTCAAAGAACGCTCGTACACTTCTGGAGAGCCTTGAGAACCTCAACCGTAATGGCGCAACTATTGCCATGGTCACTCACGATTCATATGCAGCTTCTTACGCTCATCGCGTTATTTTCATTAAAGATGGTCGCATCTTTAATGAGATAGTTCGTGGCGAGAAATCCCGTAAGCAGTTCTTTGACCAGATCATGGATGTTGTTTCATTCCTGGGAGGAGAGGGTGCTGATGTACAGTAAAATCGCGCTTGGTAACGTCAAGAAATCACTGCGCGATTTCAGCATTTACTTTCTGACATTGGCAGTAGGCGTTGCGCTGTTTTATTCCTTCAATTCAATTACTCAGCAATCCATGGTGTTGGATCTTTCTGAAGACCAGAGAAAGATTGTTCAACTCTTAAGTAATACCATTTCTGGAGTAAGCGTTTTTCTTGCCGTTATTATGGGATTTCTTGTTGTCTATGCTAATCAGTTCCTGATTCGTCGTAGAAAAAAAGAGTTTGGCATGTATCAGATACTGGGCATGACCAAGAGAAATGTCTCTAAGATTATGAGTATTGAGACACTGCTTGTTGGTTTTCTCGCCCTGGTAGTTGGACTTGTTGCAGGTATCTTTATCTCTCAATTTATGATGTTTGCAACGGCCCACATGTTCAATACGACTCTTGATTCGTTCAAATTTGTCTTCTCACAAACTGCGTTGATTCAAACGATTATTTATTTTGTAGTCATGTTTGTGGTTGCGCTGATTTTTAACGTCACCACGGTGTCTCGCTATAAGCTTATTGATCTTCTTAACGCAGACAAAGTAACTCAGACTGTCAAGGTAAGAAACCTTACCGTCTCAGTACTGCTGTTCTTGGCCTCTCTTGGAATCATTGCCTATTCCTATATCTTGCTTCAGCATAATGGTTTAAAAGAGATAAATGACGAGTTTGTCATGGCCACGGCTTTAGTCTCTGTGGGTACAGCACTCTTCTTCTTCTCAATTTCTGGCTTTTTGCTCAAGTTTATGCAGTCTCAGAAAGGCTTCTACTACAAGGGCCTTCACTCGTTTATCCTGCGCCAGTTTAACGCTCGTGTTAATACTGCTTGGGTTTCTATCTCTCTAGTCTGCGCTATGATCTTTGTGGCAGTCTGCGGACTTGGTACGGGTTTCTCGCTTGTTGACTCTATAAACTCTAGCTTTTCTAAAATCAAAACGTACGATGTTTCTGTAGCAATCAATCCAGGCTCAGAGCGCAGTTATACCCCTGGTCCAGCGGACTCATATGACTACCTCTCTGTAGTGCAGAAGCTAGATCCAGAGTGGAATAAAACTATCAAAAACGCCTTCCAGGTAGATACATACTATGCTCAAGATGATCCAACTACACCAAGTTTCACGTATAGCTCTATTGATGCTGTTACAGGCAAGCGTTTCGGTGATTACGTTACCGGTTATAGCGGCCAGTATGATCTCGCACAAAGTAATGTGACTCTGATGCGAGCCTCTCAGTACAACAAGCTGCGTGTTGCATCTGGTCTTGAGCCTGTTGACTTTGGTACTGACGGTTATATGGTTTGGACGCTTGATACTAATCTCACAAAATACTGGCAGGATTCTCTTGCGAATAATTCTGAGCTTACCATTCAAGGTCACAAGCTCCATCCTGTTGGTGGAACATTGGATATTGCGCAAACACAAGGTGGCCCTCATCTTATGCCTGTATTTGGAATTGTGGTTGTTGCTGATCAAAGTTTCCCTTCAAGCACCGTTTTGACCAACTCGTATATCTTAGGCAACTACCAAACTCCAGGTGATGCTACTGAAGCACAGTTCCAGGGCCAAATTAAGCAGTACTTAGGCGATGGCGGTGTAAGGGGAAACGACTCCGATCCGTTTTCTTTAATGTTTGTTGTTACTACTTCTCAATATATTCAAGGTACTGCTGGACTCTCTGGTATCGTGACATATTTGGCGCTGTACATTGGCTTGGTACTTTTTATTGCTTGTGCAGCTATCCTGGCACTTCAGCAACTCTCCGAAGCATCGGATAACGCTCGCGCCTATCAAGTTCTTGCAGAACTTGGTGCCGAGAAGGGCCTTGAAAGTCGTGCGCTCTTTGTTCAGATTGGCGTGTACTTCCTGTTCCCACTGCTTATGGCAGCTGCGCACGCAACATGCGCAATGTCTATTATGGTTTCTGTCATCAAGTCGATTGGCAACTTTGATGTAGCTAACAGCATTGGTGGAGTAGTTGCAGTAGTTGCTGCTTTGTATGGTGGATACTTCCTGGTTACCTATTTTGCTGCACGTTCAATTATCTTCAGGGGTGCAAAGAGGATGCAGTAAATTGCACTTTCGTGTTGTAAATTCGTGAAAGAAGGACGGATGTTTCTCTGTGGAGCATTCGTCCTTCTCTCTTAGGTAAAATAGAAATGTTATGTCAGATGATATCTGTGCAGAGTACATACTCAAGGAGGCATCATGGGTCTTTGGTCAAAGGTTAAAAATGTGTTTGTTCCTTCTAACGGAACAGAGCAGCCTCAGAAGGCTACATTTGCTACCAGGGAAGACACTATTTATGCGCCAGTTTCTGGCGTCCTGGTAAGCGTACAAGAGGTTCACGATGAGGTTATCTCAAGCGGTCTCTTTGGCCAGGGCTATGGTATTTTGCCTGTTGGTCTTGACTGCGTGTATGCTCCTTGCAATGCTCGCGTTACCGCAACTAACGTAACCAATCACTCAATTGGCCTTACTACTGATACTGGTATTGAGATTCTGATTCACATTGGTGTTGGTACCATCGAGATGAACGGTAAGGGTTTTACCCGTTACGTTCATGCCAACGATGAGGTCAAGGCCGGTACTCCACTGATTTCATTTGATGCTGCTGCTATTGAAGAAGCAGGATATGAGAACGTTGTAGTTGTTACCGTTGTTAATGCAGACCAGTATGAGCGCATTGACCTCATTGGTGAGTCTGGAACACTGATTGGTGGTCGTCCACTGGTTAAGATTGGCGATCCTCTGATGTGCGTCAAACACTAGGGTTTCTCGCCAGCTAAACATCTGCAATAAACGAGGTTTTTCATGCTTAGAGTTACTAAGGCAATTCTTCACGTCTTTGATTTTGAGACGGGAACTAAATACTTCTCTCAATCTACCTTGGATTTAGAGGACCGTCAGACAAAGTCATATGTGCAGCGTAGACTGCGTAAAATTACGGCAAACCCAGAGTCTAGACATGGAGAGTTTGCTCCTACCAGTAATTTTGCTGGCGGTCTTCAGGAGTATGCTCACGGAGACGTTGAGTTTGTAGAGTTTTCTCACCAGATTGCTCAGTGGTTTTGGGAAGAGCTTCGTCGTGCAGATGATGTTGAGCAGTGCGATCTTCTTGTAGCGGACTACATTGATACCGACGCAGGTCAGACACTTGCCAGTGCTGCTGCAGATGATGAGGATGCTCAGGCTGAGGCATTTGAGGGTGAGGGAAGACGTCTTTTTGCCATTGTGCTTCTCCCACGTAAGCAGGTCTTTATCCACGATGTGAACGGATCGGCAAACGAGATTTTGTGCCAAGATGCAACGCTGCCTTCTCCTACGCAAAAAGTTGATTCATATGCAGTCATTGACCTGAATACAGGCGCCATTGACTTCCACGATCATGACCGCTCTGTAGCAGGAGAGGGAAAGTTCATCATCCCAGAGCTCTTCCTTGAGTGCACATCAGAGGCGTCAAGCCATGAGGTAATTGGTGAGGTAACCGTTATTGTTCAAGACCTGGCTGAAGAGTATGGACTTGAGCCTGCTGTTGAGGTGTCTCGTGCTAAGGCTGCCGTTGCAGAAGCAGCAGAGGTAGAAGAGGTAGTAGACCCTATTAAGGTTGGTAAGCGTATCTTTGAGGAGCGTCCTGAGATTCAGGAAAAGTACGAGGCTCAGGTGGCAAGTAGAGAGCTCCCCGAAGAAGTTCCTGTTAAACGCGGTGTTGCTAACAGAATTGCAAAGAATCATAAAATCCGAACCGATACGGGAATTGAGATTTCATTCCCTTCAAACCTAACAGAACGTCCAGGTTACCTAGAATTTTCTCACGAGTCTGATGGCAGGATTACCATTTCAATAAAAAATGTTGCACATATTGAAAATCGCTAAATCCTATCTCTGACCTCACAATTTAGAGCCAAAACTCCCCGAAATTTGTTTCGGGGAGTTTGTAAATTACGTATCTTTTTGAATATCATCGTGTATCTCGGGTAGAATAGTCTCTCAAAGGTCACACCGTACTACTAAACGTTCTAGGAGACCCTTATGAGTTTAAAGAAACAGCAAAGCACAACCATTGAGGAGCAGAGCGCTGCTCTTTTCAATCGTCGTGATGCTCTTAAGATTTTTGCCGGCATGGGTATTGCTGCCGCTGCCGTTACTGCATCTCTGATCAATACCCGTCCTGCTTTTGGTGTTACCCAGGCTCAGGTTGATGCTGCTCGTAGCGATTACGATGCTGCTCAGAAGCTGCTTGATGAGATTTCTAATGAGGTCTCTAGCATGCAGGCAAGCCTCAATGACACTAACTCTCAGATTGGCGCTATTTCTGATCAGATTGCAGATAAGCAGAATCAGATTGACGCTAAGCAGAAAGAGATTTCTGAGAAAGAAACTCAGATTGCCGAGAAGAGAAAAGCACTTGGCGCACGTATGTCCAGCAACTATAAGGCTGGTCCAGCTGGCGCTCTAGAGATGATTCTTTCTTCCGCAAGCTTTGAGGAGCTCACCTCTAATATTTACTACCTTGATAAGATTTCTGAGTCCGATCAGAAGATGATTGAGGAAGTTAAGAACTTGAAGGCTGCCCTTGAGTCAGATAAGGCTGCTCTTCAGTCCGAGAAAACTGAGCTTGAGAATAAGAAGACTGAACTTGAAAATCTTCGTACTTCTCAGGAGTCCCAGCTCAATGAGATTTCTGCTCGTCAGGCAGATGCTGCAAACGTTGTTTCTAATCTTGATGACAATGTTAAAGAGCTTATTGCTCAGCGTGATTCTGAGCTTCTTGCTGCCCAGCAGGAGGCAGAGCGTGTTGCCGCTCAACGTGCTGCTTCGTCAAGCAATAGTGGTGGCGGTAGCAGCTATTCTGGCGGTGGCGGTGGAGGAGGAACCTCTTCTGCTGGCTCTGGCTCTGCTGCTGCAGTTGTCAATGCTGCAGGTTATACCGGATCTACGGGCGCAGGTTTTTGTGCTGCTTGGGTTTCTAATGTCTTCTCAAACGCAGGCGTTGGTACCTTCTATGGCAATGCATGTGATATGTATTACTCCTGGTGTTACTCTACAGACCAGAGCGCTATTGAGCCTGGCATGATTATTGCTGTTCCTACCCTTGGTGGCTCTGCTGCAGCTTTGATTTACGGTCACGTTGGTATCTACATTGGTGGCGGCATGGTCAGACATTGCCTCTCTGGTGTTGTAAGAAGCCAGAGTTTAAGCTCTTGGATTTCTCAACTTGGTGCTTTGAGCACTCCAAGGTGGGGCTGGCTTGGTGGCGTTGTTCTGAGCTAAGGCTTTGCCTGTAATAGCTTGTTATGTAAAAGAGCTTGGCTATATATAGCCAAGCTCTTTTGTTGTCTATCTTGGTGAAAAAAGCAGGGTAAAAACCTTAAAAAGCTTGAGAAAATTCTTGAGAAGCTTGTATGTAGAGAAGAACTTCC
>CALKTD010000024.1 GCA_937997345.1 uncultured Atopobium sp.
CTCCTCTGCTTTGCCAGCAGGATCTCACTCCGTGGCGTTTTCTGCTGTTTCTTGACAAAACCATTTGTCGCAATAATGATCTCATCTTCATCAAAGAAATACAGAATTCTCACGATATTGTTTCCCTGTATCGTGCGGAGCTCAAAAATATCATCTTCAAGGAACTTGCTCAGCGGAGATCGGGCTTCATTTCCCAGCATCTCCAATCGGTGTAAGTCAGATACGACCTTGGCTTTCATCTTCACGTCAAGCGTTCGGATAAAATCACCAACCGGTTTACTTCCGTCTTCTTCTCGATAAAAATTCACACCGAACAAATCGCCTCTCCTTTATGCTATATATAGCATAATCTATATAGCTCACTCCGTCAATACCTATGACAACAAAAGATAAAACATTAAAAGCATCATCTCTTCTCCAACCATTCTTCTTTCGTCAAACAGGTTATATGCTCTGTTCGTAGAGCGCCCTCCAATGCGCAAGGAATATTCTCTGAAGAGTGATGGTAATGAAATCCACATTTTTCTTGCACACGCTTCGATTTCTCATTCCCATCAAAATATCCACACCACATCTTTTCGAGATTCAGTTCTTCAAATCCATATCGCATTATCTCACGAACTGCCTCCGGGATAAGACCCTATCCCAAATATGGGAAGCCAATCCAGTATCCGATTTCACCCTCTGTATCAGGAATGCCGATATTGCTTGCCTTGCCAATCATTAATCTTATACTGCCAACTGGATGTCCTGTTTCCTTCAAAACCGCTACGTATGTCTCTGGCTCAGAAAGCACACCTTTTATAATCTCACTGCTGTTTTCTACACTCGTATGAACAGCCCCCCGGCAATCGGTCCCACATCGGGATTGCTGGCGTATTTGTATAAATCCTCCGCATCGCTTTCTTCCCAGCGGCGCAGAATTAGTCTTTCTGTTTCAAGCGTCATACTTCATCCTCACTTCTTCTTTTTCGGAACAGGAAGCTCTGTATACATACCATCCAGAAGTTCCAGAACAAGCGCCGTATCTTCAAATCTATCAAATACATGCATTAGTGTCTTTGAGCCTTCATACGGATAACGCAATTCTGAATCAGCAAGTAGCCTATCCGACGTAGGCGTTCTCTTCAAAAACAGCTCATCATCGCCAATATCGCCTATCAACTTGCCATTAAGATACACAAGATATCCACCCATCATGGATCTGATGGTAATATCGCCTGCTATAGAAAAGACTTCACGAACATACTCATTGAATTCATTCACCTTGATTGCGCTCCCATCAAATTTGAATTTGTACAACCTAGGCAATACTGTCTTAACAGAGCTTTTCCGCCAATATTAAGTAGATACGTTCACCAACTCAACTCAAGTTTGACACCTGCAAGGCCTTAGATTACATGCCAACCGGATCGCCATACTCACGCAACATAGCGTTGCGATTAACAATCCACTGTTTCCCATATTTGCGGGCGTCCACACCCGGAACTATCTTGCCGTACGCGACAGCCTTACGAAGCGTGGATTCGCTCAATCCCCAGAGCTCACTGGCATCCGAGAACGATATAAGTCCGTCGAAAGGCGTTGCCAACTCTGTGCCGTTTTTCCACAGTTCGTCACAAGAAAGATCCAGGTCGTCGTTCCAAACAATACCATAACCTCCTTGATCCACCTTTACGTCTCTGAACAGAGCTTTGTCTTCCAGTATTCTGAAAACAGAAAAACACTGCATAAGTGGAGACACATCGTAGATTTTTGTAGTGCCGTTGGTAAACTGAACACTCAACTTTAGGTCAGCCAAGGCAGAGACATCCTTTACCTTATGGAATTTCATAGTGTGCCTCCTTTAATCAAGCGGATCAATCTTCTTGAATTCCTGCGTCTCCCACATCTTAAAGAGCTCGGTTCGGTGTAAATCCATCCACTCCCGCACCATATCAGCAGCACGAGCGGGTAGGCTGCCATCGATTACCTCACCGGACTTAATATCAAACGCTGCGGTATCCTCGCTCACCGTCAGAGCCCTAATAGTCGCGTCTAAATCCATGGTAGTGCGCTGCGCCACGTCCATCATCGAGGAAAGAAGCAGCCCTCCCTTGATGACGAAGTGTTCACGGTACTGCGTCCTCTCTAGTCTCATAAGAAGGTGCTCGAAGAAATAGCGCTGCATAATCTCCTGGGCGGAAAGGCCGTGCTCCTTTGCCAGAGCCTTCGCTTTGCCTCTCAGGCTCGCATCGTTGAGAATTGTCATGACAGCACCTCCAAGTACATCTGAATCTCTGCGGTTGCGTTCATAACCTTTGCATAGCGCATCAGCTGGGGCAAGTCCTTCTCGGGAGAGTTAAAGTACGCATTCATGGCCTGTCCGAGAAGCTGGATGTCAGCCTCGCCGCGTCTGCGCGCCATCACGAGGTCACAGATGCTGCGTTCGCGGTCGTGAAGCAGCAGCGGTGTGCCCACGGGAGACTCGCCTTGCACCACACCCAAACCATAGAGCCCCTTGCCCTCATGCGAAACAAGGCAGTTGGGAAACTCCCCTACTATGCCATCTTCCTTGTATCCCCGGGGGAGCGAGATCTCGTACACACCCGGCACAATATCAGTCATGCCGTAGAGGTAGAGCGAGCTACTGCAGCGAAAGACGACCTTCGGCCAGCGAAGCGAGATGACGGCGAAATCATCTAGCGGTGTATCAGCGAGTGTGAAGACCCCACGGCTCTCCTTGACCGCTACGCCCTGGGAGATGAGCAGCTGCAACATGCTCGATGAGAAGCCCTCCTCACGTGCCTGTTTGGTGGTAACGCGACCGGCGCTTTCATGCATGAACTTTATGAGGGAATCCTTCTTCGTTTTTTCCTCCAATGATAAGACATACGGCACTCATACTTATAATATAGTATATATTACCATATTTGAATATTGGATATTTCTGCAAGAGAGGATCTCGGTTCTTCGATTAATCGAAGGTTGCAATTTTCAGCCTCATACTCGCGGCGTATGTAATGAAAAAGAATTCTGGTGGGGTTGTGTATGTATACAAGCGCATCTTTTTCCGTTACGTCTTCAATTAAACCCCCAGACGAGCATGTGCGCTTTCTACGATTCCGTGATAGTGATTGTTCCGCACAATGAGAGAGCCATTGCAAAGGAATCGTCACTCTCACATTACTATTGCCGGTTTTCGAGGCTGAAAAAGCGAGGTGACTACAAAGTGACAACATGGCTTGGGCCAAAACAGGCGTGCGGCTATAAACGCGGTGAAAAGACTCTTCGCGCTTTGGCATGTTTTGACATCTAGTCGCTTCTCTTGGCAGGGAGTCGCAACGCGTCACCCCAGCGCAGTGGTGTGAAGAGCATTTCTGCAAGTTAACACCCATAAAATAAGCCCCGAAATCTACGGATTTCAGGGTAAATTATCGTTTGTTGCTCCCCAAAGGCTCCGGTGGCTTTGTCCAACACAGGGCGCCAGTTACTAGCTGCCGCGACTAGACGTGCAGGATGAGACTAGATGAAATGGGCTGAAACCCTACTCCCACTCAATAGTTACCATAGCATATTAGTTTCTTTTTTGTTGTTATATTATTCGTATTGTTTCTAAAAAAGAGTGATTTTATGCCCATTTTCATAATTTTTGAATTATTTAGTATCATATCAGTATCAAGAATGATACTATCTGTATAACAAATTCATTTCAAATCCTGCTCAAACTCTTTATCCAAAGTCTTCCACTCACCATTCATATCAATTCGTCTATAAGAGCCCTATCCCTGGTTATGGGTTCCGTAACCTTTATCTAACGAAACACGCTCAGGAGAGCAATGCTGCATACTCCTTATTATTCACAGTTAACAACACCGCTTTTGTTTTAGGCATAAAAAGATTCCCTTTCCACCATTTTTCCTCATTGCTATCAAAACTTAAGTCCAGTTTGGTTCAAGTGCAGTTGGATTTTATCTTTTCTCAGACAATCTACGACTATACATTAACCAATAATAACAATACAATCAACACATTGTATGGACTTTGTTTTCATACACATTCGGATGATTATATGAATTAATCAATAGGCTTATAGTTGGTTCCACCAAAGGTTTTATCCTTTAGGTTCTTTCTAAACACTACCAACAAAGACAAAACATACGCGATGCTTCCTGCTGATAGGGATATAATCTAATTAAGTATTGTCAATATAAATTTTACATGTTTGTTTCATCAGCCCGAGATCTAGTTATATTAATTTCTGTAACTCTAACATATTAACACCCATGATGTCTAAAATATCAGAGAACATCACCGTTTTAAACTGCTTTTCATATTTATTAAATAACTTATTTAGTTCTGAGTGAAATTTGCCAAAATATTTTTTGTCAAGTAAAACTTTTAAATAAATAACGGCAACTATTATTCTCCGATTATTAAAGCTAGTGAGCTTAAAATGTTTCGCAATATTCGAAACTCTTACATTTCCAAAATCAGAATTATATAATCTTTCGTCATGAGCACATTTATTTCTCGCTAAATTGATAATTTTTAATGCAGATCCTAAGTCTTCACTCGCAAGCCGGAGTGTTGGTGTAGTTTTGTACTGATTTTTGTATTTATCTGAGTAATATCTGGCTATAGTATTCTTATCTATATCTAGTAAAACATCATATAAATGAGCCAAATTCCCTATCGTAAGATAATTGACTAGTACCCATAAAGGTACCGAACCATGTTCTTCTATATAATGTTTAATTGCACCATTTTTATCAACCTTATCATGAATTGTTTTTGTTAAGATAGATATTTGATGTAAAACCTTTTTAGGATTATCAACATAGTTTTGTATTTCCAAATATGAATTTGGCTTTGGATACTTCCTGGAAAACTCATGCGATATGACAGTCTTGAACGAATTTTCAAAAATCAATATATATTCTAGAAACAACATCCTAAGCTCTCTATCGAATAGGAATAAAGCTTTAAGTTCATCAAAATGAGTATTTGGCAAGTATCTCTCTGGTACTATTAGCTTTCCAAAGGAATCTTTCTCTAAAAACAGATCTTTATAACCATTTATTACATTATAATAATTTTCTTGTTCTAAGAATCTTTTCGGACTTCCATTCGTTGGAACAATAAGTCCTCTTTTTCTTAATATCTTTAATTGTTGATTAAAGGTCTTATAGTCTTTCATATGACTCCTCAAAAAATGGCCAGGGCACCGTATGCTTCCTGACCTAATCTTATGATACTATTATATATCCCTTATCACTGATTGTCAAGTGCTAACATCCACACTGTTTTCTCTGACTCTTTTGTTTATGATATCACAGTTACCACTTTTTTACTACACTATCTCTTATAACTATTCTCATCATATAATGCCATTAGAATTATAGATTTTGTCAAACTGCCCTTCATATCAGCCTTGAATTCTCAAAGCAAGTGCAACGTTTGGTGATGGTAGACTTCCCAAGGGCACTTCCAACCCAGACGCTTACGTGGCCTCAGATTGAGTTCATTATATACTGCCTCAATCTCTTCATCACTAATCGATGAGAGGTCTGTGCCTTTTGGAAAATACTCTCTTATGAGGCCGTTGGTATTCTCATTGGTGCCTCTTTGCCAGGGATGATGTGGAAGACAGAAGTAGATACTTACTCCAATAGCTTCTTGAAGCTCTGTTGCTCGAGCAAACTCAGATCCACGATCAAGCGTTATGGTTTTTACTACCTCACCTCTCAAAGCTTGCTGTATAGCTACATTGACATCAGCACTAGACCCTGATGCAGCTTTGCCACCAACAAGGTAGCCGCTCATACGGTCAACTTGTGTGACCAGGCGTGGCCCTTTGGCCTTACCGATGACGGTATCTCTCCCCAGTCTCCAATACGAAGGCGATTTGTAGCCTCTTTTGGTCTTTCGATAAGTTCATGGGTTATCCGTATTTTTCCTCTGCGCTCTATGAGCTGCTTTGTATGTCGTCGTTTACCTCGGTGTCTAAGTCTTCTACGTACAGACTGTACACCTGGAAGTTCACAGTCTAGTTTCCCTGAGTGTATGGCTCTATATATAGTGCTACAGCTGACAGGAGCGTATGAAAGCTCTAAGTGTAGTCTTCCTGCAATCTGCTCAGGTGAGAAGTGGCGACTACAGATAAGAAAGACAATACGTGCACGAAGGCTTGGATCATCGAGTAGGGTGCGTTTCTTGCAAGCCTGGCGTCGAACATCGGCTTTTCTCTGGGCAGTCGAGGCTCTATAGCACAGATGCGCCACTCCAATAATTGACCAACCATTTCTTTTAATCTCCCGTGAAACACTTGATTTGTTCCGTCCGAGCTTACGAGCAATCTGGCTTATACTTTCATGATTTTTCCAGCAGACCATAATGTCTTCGCGCTCTTCAATGCTAAGATGGCTATAGTGACCCATGGAAATCCTTTCAATGAACGTTGTCGTAAGCGCCATTGTAGACCCATGGGTCACTACCTTGTCTTTTGTTGTTGCACTAGCAATGAGAATTCAAGGCGCAAAAAAGAAGGACGCAGATGCCAGAAGCATCTACGCCCTTCTCGCCCAATAAAGGGGGAGTGGATTACTCTTCAACCTCGAGAAGCTCAATGTTGAAGTTAAGGTCTTTACCAGCCATTGGATGGTTGGTGTCAAAGACAATAGTAGTGCCGTCGTTAGAGACAACGGTTGCCATAACAGGGTATCCCTCAGGGGTGCCCAGAGTAACCTGCTGACCTGCAACAAGATTCTCAGAACCAGGGAGCTGAGCTACGGGAACAGGCTGTACTGCCTCCTCATGGCGCTCACCATATGCCTCAGCTGCTGGAATGTGGACGTCAACAATCTGGCCAACGGTCATATCTTTGACAGCCTCATCAAAACCAGGAATCATCTGACCAGCCATGCAGGTAAATGCCAGTGGCTCGTTGCGATCGCGGGAGGAGTCAAACTTGGTTCCGTCATCAAGCGTGCCTACGTAGTGGACCTTTACTTTTTTACCTTCGTTGCTCATGAAACTCCAATCGTTAAAAACATATCTTTGGCGTTCTACCCAAGAGTGACGTAAATCAACCTTTGAATGATAAAGGTATAAAATACTTTACATTCAGTTTGAAAGGTTTGTAATGGAAGCTCGTCTGGCTCCTCATAGTTTTATTGGTGTTTTTGACTCGGGCCTTGGCGGCATGAGTGTGCTTAAGCATCTTGTTGCTCAAATGCCTTATGAGGCGTTTCATTATTTTGGCGATTCTGCATTTGCTCCTTATGGCACTAAGCCAAAAGAGCAGATTGCACAGCGTTCGTCTGCTATTGCTAAAAAGTTTATTGATGAGGGCGCTAAAGCGCTGGTTATAGCCTGCAATACCGCTACAGCTGCTGCTGCAGATGAGCTGAGGGCAACTTATTCTCATGTACCTATTGTGGGTGTTGAGCCAGCTCTTAAGCCTGCAGTAACCGCATATCCCCATGGAACAGTGGTTGTTCTAGCTACAAAGGCAACGCTTTCTTTGCAGAAATATCACAACCTTGAGTCGCGCTTGCATCCTTCTGCAAAGGTTATCTCTATTCCAGGAGAAGGCTTGGTGGAGCTTATTGAATCTGGTCAGGCCAATTCAGAACAGATGCATAACCGCTTGACTGAGCTTTTAGGAGATTATGCTGGTCAGGTAGATGCTGTGGTTCTTGGTTGCACCCATTACCCTTTTATTAAAAAGCAAATTCGCTCCGTTTTAGGAGACGTAGAATTTTTTGATGGTGGTGCAGGTGCTGCTCATCAGTTAAAGCGTTTGCTTGGACAGGCAAACTTGCTTGCTTCTGCAGATGTCACTGCAGACAAGAACATTAGCGCTGTAGAGCCTGATATTTTATTTTCATCAAGTATAGATACTCCTGAAGAATTGAAGTTCTACCAGGAGTTCTTCTCGCAAGAGATGTAGGCGTGGCTAGGCAAGCGTATTACTTGAGCTTAGTCTCAAGCCACTTTTTGAGCACTACAGCGTTGTTGTACGTAGTGTCTTTATCCGAGAAAAGCAGTGTTACGGTAGATTGATCAAGCTTTTTAAGTTGCTCAACAAAGGCTTCTGCGTCGGGATTGCTGTCAAGTTCAGCCGTATACGTAGATACAAAGCTGTCAAAGCGCTCTGGATCGTGGTTAAATGCTTTTCTGCACTCAGTGGTAGGAGCAATAGTTTTAACCCATTCATCAGCGTGCAGGTTCTCTTTTTTGATACCTCGAGGCCACAGTCTATCAACGAGCACGCGATACCCATCGTCAGCTTCTGGTGCGTCGTAAGTTCTCTTAAGTTTGATATTCATATTTGCTCCCTTCAGCTCATGTACGTTATACCGCAAAATATCTATTCGGTTACAAACTATTTGATACGACTAGGTATTCATTCCCGCACGTTTATGATGGAGTTCATTCTTTGAAACCCACGGAGAAAGGAAAGCCATGGCAAACTCAGTGGAGAAGAAAGACATCGATTGGACAGCGCTTGGCTTCGCATATACGCAGTGTGACTACAGCTACGTTGCCCACTACAAAGACGGTGCTTGGGATGAGGGTGGCCTTACCACCGATCACAGCATTACACTGTCTGAATGCGCAAACATCTTCCATTATTGCCAGGAGGTTTTTGAGGGCTTAAAGGCCTATACCACTGTCTCTGGCGATATTGTATGCTTCCGTCCAAACCTTAACGCTCAGCGTATGGTTGACTCTGCATCTCGTCTTGTTATGCCACCATTTCCTGAGGATAGGTTTGTTGCTGCTGTTAAAGAGGTTGTTTCTGCAAACGCAGCTTGGGTTCCACCATTTGGTACAGGCGCTACGTTGTATGTTCGTCCATTTATGATTGGTACCGGCAATACCGTTGGCGTTACGCCATCTCCTACCTATGAATTCCGCATCATGGTCACTCCAGTTGGAGCGTATTACTCTAACGGCGTTGCTCCTGTTGCACTGACCGTTTCTCCTTATGACCGTGCTGCTCCTCACGGAACCGGCAACATCAAGGCTGGTCTGAACTACGCTATGTCTCTGTACCCAACTACCTGGGCACATGAGCAGGGCTTTGCAGATAGTATGTATCTTGACTCAGGCTCTCGTACTTATGTTGAGGAGTCCAGTGGTGCAAACTTCCTCTTTGTTGATAAAGAGGGAACCCTGGTAATTCCTCAGTCTTACACTGACTCCATTTTGCCTTCTATTACTCGCCGCTCTCTGGCAACTGTTGCTAAAGACCTGCTGGGCATGAAGGTTGTTGAGCGTCCTGTCCGCTTTGACGAGCTTGATCAGTTTGTTGAGTGCGGCATGTGCGGTACCGCTGCTGTTATTTCTCCTGTTGGCAAAGTTGTTGACGGAGAGAAAGAAATTGTCTTTGGTGCTGGTATGGAGGCTGTTGGACCAGTTATGTCCAAGCTTCGCAACACGCTGACCAGCATTCAGTCTGGCGAGATTGAGGCTCCAGAGGCAGACTGGATTTTCAAGATTTGCTAAGGCTTGCGGTTTCAACAACGCTTTACTTTTAAGAAGAAGGCGAGAAGATCAATCGATCTTCTCGCCTGATGTTTATCTGTAAAAGAGCAGGATACGTGCGTCGCTTATGCCTTGACGCTTATGCCTTGTGGGAAGAGCCCAGGTTATCCATGTGGCTTGCAACAATCTGGGTGATTGCTTCCATGCCAGGAACGGAAGGCTTCTTTGGATCAAAGTTGCCAGGGTTCTCGGACATGTACTTCATGAAGGCTGCAGTGAAGACCTGGCGGAGTTCAGTTGCGTAGTTAACCTTGCAAATTCCATTCTGGATTGCCTCTGCTACCTGGTCATCTGGAACACCAGAAGTACCGTGAAGAACCAGAGGAATATCAAGACGCTGACGGATTGCCTTCAGGACGCCCTGCTCAATGTGAGGAGTGCCGTGGTAGACGCCGTGAGCGGTACCAACGCCAACTGCAAGAGAAGTGCAGTTAGTACGTGCAACAAACTCTTCAGCCTGGTCTGGATCAGTGTAGGGGTTCTCGCCCTCAACAGCTGGGCCATCGTCCTCTTTGCCGCCAACTTTGCCAAGCTCTGCCTCAACAGGAAGGTTAATAGGCCCAGCAAACTTGGTGACAGATGCAGTAAGGGCAATATTGTCCTCAAAAGGAACATGAGAGCCGTCAATCATGACGGAAGTGTAACCAGCGCGAGCTGCCTGAATGCAGCGGTCAAAGCCGTCACCGTGATCAAGGTGAAGAGCAACTGGAACAGTTGCCTCTTCAGCAGCACAACGAACCATTGCTGCAAAGTAATCAAGGCTTGCGTACTTGATGGTGCCAGGAGTGGTCTGAAGAATAACAGGGGAGCGGCGCTCTTCTGCTGCCTTAACAACAGCCATTACAAACTCAAGGTTCTCAACGTTAAAGGCGCCAACAGCATAATGGCCAGCCTGTGCGTCAAGAAGCATCTGCTTAGTAGTAACGAACATCTATTGCTCCTTTCGCCCTAATGGGCTCTTTAATTGACTGAAAAAATTGTAACGTTTCTCTTACTCTGTTATGCAACTTTTCTAGAAATCGTTTTGCCTTTGTAACCTTTGGCGAGAAACCCGTCTTGCTGTGACTTACTTAGCCATCTTTTTGATCGCCACCTGTTTATGAATTTCTGCTGCAACAGCTTGATCAAAGCGTCCGGTACCTGCAGAAAGACAACTTGCGGTAGCGCAAGACAGTGCAAAGGTAAGACACTCTGAGGTTGGCTTTTTCTGTGCAAGCGCAACAGCAAATGAGCCAACAAGGGTATCTCCTGCGCCAACAGGATTGATAGCCTCGATTTTTGGTGGATTTGCTCTAAAGGTTCCTTCATCAGAAACCATGAGCGCACCTTTTGCACCAAGCGAGACAACTACAATTTTAATGCCGCGTTTGTGCAGCTCCTGAGCTGCTGCGATGATCTCGTCTTCTGTAGTTACTTCTCTTCTAAGAAGTTGACCAATTTCATCGGTATTTGGCTTGATCATGGTAGGAAGGGCATCAATGCATGAGGTGAGTAGTGCACCCGAGGCATCTACAACGCAAGGCACACCAGCAGCCATAGTCTCTTCAATAAGCTCTTTGTAATTAGCAGCAGAAATGCCTTTTGGAATACTGCCATTAAAGGTGACAACCTCAGCTTCTTTGGTAAGCTGCACAAGTTTTGCCTTGAAAGCAAGGAATTCTTCAGGAAGAACAGGCTGACCAGGCTCTAGAAACTCAGTTGATTGTCCGCTTGGCTCCAGGATATTAATGCATGAGCGAGTCTCTTGCTCGGTATAAATAAAATCACTGGTAATACCATCTTTATGCGCCAGTTCAACAAGGTATCTACCGTTATTGCCGCCTACAAATCCCGTAGCACATACGGGGTAATTAAGGGTGGTAATGGCTCGTGAGGCGTTAAGACCCTTGCCGCCTGCGCTGTTATCTACTACCGAGACTCTATGCACAGTTCCATCTACAACAGGAGAATCTAGGTAGTATGCCTTATCAATGGACGCATTGAGTGTTACGGTAATAATCACGCATATCACCTCGTCAAAAAGACAGTGCACGATGAGTGCCTAGAGAATAGCAGGGGCGAGAAACACTATGGAACAGTGTCACTGCAAATAGAATTAAGTTGAATCTATTTAACCAAAGCGCCATCAAGAAACTTTTCTTTAGATGTTATAAAAAAAGATACCAGTACATAATTTCTTAATACCAATTTTATTTTCTCGCCATATTTGAGCAGGATTTTAGGGTTGTTTACTACATTTATTACGTATAAAGATGCGTTATAAGAACTTCTACTTTTTCAGGAAAAGTTCTAACTTTTTAGTGCATCATCACAATTTATCCATATATTTACCTGGGAAAATAACAACTGGCGTACCGTTTACGGTAAAAATAGTACCGTTAAACCGCCGATTGTTAACGTACACATCTCAAGATGCTCACTAGACTATACTTATGTTAGGTTGTTATCTGGTATCTACCACTTAGAGAGAAGTTTCAACACCCCTAGTTTTCCGTGTAGCTCTCCAGATAGTTTCCAACTCTTTGAAAGGAGTTTGACATGGTAGGTTGCGTTTTAACTGGTCATGGAACTTTTGCAAACGGACTTGCTGATGCTTTAAAGATGATTGCTGGTGAGCAAGAAGCTTTTGTCCCCGTTCCTTTTATTGAAGCCGGTGCTGCAACGTACCCAGAAACTCTTGCTGCCACAATTTCCGATCTTCTTGACACTACTGATGGCGTACTGGTTTTCTGCGACCTGCTTGGCGGTACGCCTTTTAATCAGGCAATGATTATTGCCCAGAATTATTCAAACGTAGAAGTTGTTACAGGTACAAACCTTCCTATGCTTCTTGAAACACTTGGTAGCCGTATGGCTGATACCTCCCTTGAAGAGCTGGTTGAGACTGCTGTTGTTGCTGGCAGTCAGGGAGTTGTTCATAAGCGTCTTGAGCTTGAGGTTGAGCCAGAAGATGACATCTTCGGAGACGATGGTATTTAAGTAGCGTTTATTGTTGAGTTAAGGAGATGCACATGGCAAATCTGGCAGAGAACATTCTTGCTTCGTCCATTGTCCTTCTCGCGTTCTTGGTAATTTTGGGTCTTGTGTATTCCTTCTTTGTATGGAGAGCCTCTTCTAAAAAGGCTGGGGCAACTTCGGAGTTTTTGAAGAATCTTCATGCAGGTCAGAAGGTTAAGACTAGCAGCGGAATGTATGGCGTAGTTAAAAACGTCAAAAAAGAAACAGTAGATGTTGAATTTGCTCCAAATGTAGTTATCACGTTGGATCGTTGGGCTTTAATCAGCGTTTCCAACAATAAATAAATTTGCAGTAAAACACGCAGCGCAAGTTGCGAGTAGTGCGATGAAAATCGCAGATAGCACGCACAAGTGTGCGCGCAAAGAGAGGAGAACTTGTTATGGGAGAACCAGATATCAAGCTTGCTCGAATCGATAATCGTTTGATTCATGGTCAGGTTGCTACTCAGTGGAACGGTACCCTTGGAACAAATCTCATCCTTGTTGCTAATGACGAGGTCGCAGGCAATAAGATGCGTCAGGGCCTCATGGATATGGCTGCACCAAATGGTGTTGCAACCAGGTACTTTACGCTCCAGAAAACTATCGATGTTATTCACAAGGCTTCAGCAAGCCAGCACATTTTCTTAGTTGCCGAGAATCCAGAGGATGTCCTCACTCTGGTCAAGGGCGGTGTTCCAATCAAAAAGGTGAACATCGGCAATATGCACATGGCTGAGGGAAAGCGACAGGTCGCCACAAGTGTGGCGGTAGACGATAAGGACGTCGCTGCCTTCCGTGAGCTTCAGGAATTGGGGGTGACTCTAGAGATTAGGCGTGTTCCTACGACCCCGGTCGAGGATATCTCAAAGCTATTCGAGTAAGTTTTGCGCGCAACTTCCTGGTAGAGATTACAAAAAGTTGCAATGGTGCAACGTTTCTAGCAGGTTGGCAAAGGTATTCGGATAGTCTGCCGATCATCGTCATCGGTAGTTATGGTGTGTTTGAAAGGAGGAGTTAAGATGGATGTTAGCCCTATTCAGGTGTTATTAATTTTCATCGTTGCGTTTATCGCTGGCATCGATCAGTTTAGTTTCCTCGAGTCTCTTTACCAGCCAATCGTAACTGGTTTTTTGGTTGGTTTGATTCTTGGTGATGTTCAGACTGGTCTCATTGTTGGTGGTACCTATCAGCTTATGACCATCGGTAACATGCCTGTTGGTGGTGCACAGCCACCTAATGCTGTTATCGGCGGCATTATGTCTGCAGTCTTTGCAATCACTACTAAGCTTGAGCCAATGGCTGCTGTAGCTGCAGCAATTCCATTCTCCCTGCTTGGTCAGTATGCAGTAACCATCATCTTTACCATTATGTCCCCCGTAATGGCAACTGCTGATACATACGCCGAGAAGGCCGATCCTAAGGGAATTACTCGTATTAACTACGGCGCAATGGCTGCCCTTGGTCTTTTCTTTGGTGTCATTGTTACCCTGTTCTTCCTGGGTGGCGCTGCATTTGGTACTCAGATCACCACTGCAATTCCAAAGTGGCTCATGAATGCACTGTCCGTCGCCGGTGGCATGATGCGCTTCGTCGGCTTTGCAATCCTGCTGAAGGTTATGGTTTCTCGCGAGCTTTGGGGCTTCTTCCTCATGGGCTTTGCAGCTGCAATCGTATTTATCAGCATTCCTGAGCTCTCTGGTCCAGCACTTCTGCTTCTTGCTCTTATCGGCTTTGGTATCGCATTCTGGGATTACCAGCTCCAGACCAAGATGAAGAATGCTGCTCCTGCTGTTGTTGCTGGAGGTGACTTCGAAGATGGCATTTAATATTCCTGATACCTATCAGAACACCACTCCTGCTGAGCCACTTGATCAGAAGACACTTAACAAGATGGTGTGGCGTTCCTTGTTCCTGCAGGCTTCCTTTAACTATGAGAGAATGCAGGCAGCTGGTTGGCTTTACGGTATCCTCCCAGGTCTTGAGAAGATTCACGGCGACAACAAGGATGACCTTGCTGCTTCCATGAGTCACAACCTCGAGTTCTTTAATACCCACCCATTCCTGGTCACCTTTGTTATGGGTATTGTTCTCTCTCTTGAGCAGAACAAGCTGGATATCCCAACCATTCGTGCAGTCCGTGTTTCTGCAATGGGTCCTCTGGGCGGCATTGGTGACGCACTGTTCTGGTTTACCCTTGTACCAATTACAGCTGGTATTACCTCTAATATGGCAATCTCCGGCAACGTCTTTGCACCATTCTTGTTCCTCATCATCTTTAACATTGCACAGTTTGCTATTCGTTATTGGCTGATGAACCTTTCCTACAAGATGGGTACTGACGCAATTACCTTGCTCACCGAGAACGCAAAAGAGTTCACTCGTGCTGCTTCTATCCTGGGCGTCTTTGTTGTTGGCTGCCTGGTTGTCTGCTACGGCGGAACCAAGCTTGGTGCTGGCGCAAACATCCCTAACGGTGAGACACACAGTGTTGTTCTTTCTCAGGTAACTCTTTCTGATGATCAGCTTGCTTCTGGTCAGTATGACAAGGCTCTCTTTGCTGAGGGTTCTTATAAGGACTATAAGAAAGATCCTGAGTCCGTTAAGTTCATCGGCGGCAAGACTGCTGACGGCAAGGATGGCACCACTGCTATTGCTCCAGTCGGCAACGGCGTTAATCTGGTAACTGTTGGCGAGGAAGTCACTTCTCCTGTCTCCATTGACATTCAGAAGATCCTCGACGGCGTTTGCCCAAAGCTTATTCCACTGGCTCTTACCCTTTGCCTGTACTACCTCATGGCAAAGCGTAACTGGACTCCAATTATGTGCATCTGCCTGCTTCTGGTAATTGCACTTCTTGGTTCTGGCTTTGGCGTTCTCCCATATATTTGGGGTTAAGTAAGTGTGACGGGTGTCCACTTAGTGGGCACCCGTCTTTTATAGGAGAGTTTTGATGACAGCGTTTATGGGAAGACAGCCACTCTACGAACAGCTAGCAAACATGCTGCGCTATCGTATTGAGAACGAGATGGATCCAGACGATCCACTTCCTTCTGAGCGTGAGCTCTCCGATTCCTATGGACTTTCTCGCACCACGGTAAGACTTGCCCTGCAAGAGCTTGAACACATGGGGCTTATTTATCGCCAGCGTGGCCGTGGTACCTTTGTTGCAGACGTTTCTGAGCGTGCAACAGACCTTATGGGCGGCTATAGCTTTACTGACCAGCAGCGTCAGTTAGGTCGTGTCCCTAAGACAACTATTCTGGAGTTTGACAGTATTGAGGCTAATAAGTTCTTAGCCCAGCATATGCACGTTATTCTTGGCGAGAAACTCTTCCGCATCAAACGTTTAAGAAGCGCTGATAATGTGCCCATGATGCTGGAAGTTACCTACCTTCCAGTTTCACAGTTTTTCTCGCTCACTGCTCATGATGTTGAGCAAAAATCTCTGTACCAAATTTTTGAAGAAGACTACAACATAAAGATTGGCGTAGCAGAAGAAGAGTTCAAGGCTTCAATTGCTCGCTCGGATGACGCCACTTTATTGCAAATTTCCGAGGGCTCACCTGTTTTGAGCCTTACGCGCACAACCTACAACGACAGAAACAATATTGTTGAGTTCACACTAAGTGTGGCTCGTGCCGATCAGTTTAGATACAAGATTGTACATACACGCAGTTAAATAGCTGTGAGAAGGGATATCAATGTTTAAGAAGAGCCAAGAAGAGCTAAAGGCACTAGGCGCTCATATTACAACTGCCGAGATTAAGCAGCAGCCTGAGCTTTGGGAGTCTACTTTTGGCATTTATCAGGAGAACCTTTCTGCAATTAAAGAGTTTGTCGAGCGCGCTCGCAATCTTGGCGAGGGTCGTCGTACCCGCGTGGTCTTTACGGGTGCAGGTACCTCGGCATATGTGGGCGATACCATTACTCCGTATCTTCGTTCTCATGGCGAGAAGGGCTCTTTTGAGTTTGCGTCTGTTGCAACTACTGATATTGTTTCTGATCCTTATGGCAGCCTTGATCCAGATGATCCAACGGTCCTGGTTTCTTTTGCACGCTCTGGTAATAGTCCAGAGAGTCTTGCTGCAGTAAATATTGCTCGCAAGATTGTCAAAAATCTTTTGCTCATCAATATTACCTGCGCTCCTGAAGGAAAACTTGCTGTTGAATCCACAGGTAAAGACGATACGCTGCTTCTTCTTATTCCTGGCGCAAATGATCAGGGATTTGCCATGACCGGCTCTTATAGCTGTATGACACTTCTTGCAACTCTTGTATTTGATAGTGCTGATGACTCACAGAAGAAGGCTTGGATTTCTGATGCTGCTGAGCTGGGTAGGCAGGTAATTGAGCGCGAGGAAGAGATTGCTGAGTGGCTCAAGAGCGATTTCAACCGCATTACCTATCTGGGCTCTGGTCCTTTTGTGGGTCTTGCTCATGAGGCTCAGCTTAAGATTTTGGAGCTTGCAGCCGGTATTAATGCAACGTCGTGGGATTCCTCGATGGGATATCGTCACGGACCAAAGTCGTTTGTCGACGAGCACACCCTGGTGTTTGATTTTGTTTCCAATAATCCTTATACGCGTCAATATGATCTGGATATTCTTGACGAGATTAAGGGAGACCAGATTGCTGCTCTGACCATTGGTATTGAGCAAGAGGGGGCAACAAACTTTACGGGAAGAACGTTTAGTCTTCCAGTATTTACAGAGCCTCTAACAGCACCTTATTTGGCTCTGCCTTTTGTAATGGTTGCTCAAGTGGTGGCACTTTTAAATTCGGTTCGTGTTAATAACAAACCGGACACACCTTCTCCAACTGGTCAGGTTAATCGAGTGGTTAAGGGTGTTACAATTCACTCACTATAGGAATTACTAAGAAGGACGTGCCTATGGCGCGTCCTTTTGAGAATGATTGAGGTACGTATGAGTACATTTGCAGTTAAAGCAGATAAGTTCTTTTTGTCAGGAGCAACTTCTGGTCCAGGATATTTGCTCGTAGAAGACGGTGTATTTGGTCATTTCACTAAAGAGAAGCCAGACTGCGAGATTATTGACCGCACTGGTTCTTGGGTGGCACCTGGCCTTGTTGATACACATATCCATGGCTTCCTGGACCACGATATTATGGACTGCGATCCTGATGGCGTCATTGAAATTGCCCAGGGTTTGCTCTCTAACGGTGTAACTTCTTGGCTTCCAACAACACTAACCGCAAGCGTTGAGCAGACAGGTGATGCGTGTGAGTCTGTTGCAGATGCCGCAGAGGGTATTGCAGCTAACGGTATTGACGCTGCCCGAATCCAAGGTATCTTCCTCGAGGGTCCTTTCTTTACCGAGAAGCACAAGGGCGCTCAGAATCCTGCTTACTTCCTTGATCCAGATGTAGATGTCTTTGATGAGTGGCAGGAGCGCGCTGATGGCTGGATTGCCAAAATTGCTATTGCTCCCGAGCGTGATGGCGCCCCAGAGTTCTGTGCAGAGATGGCAGACCGCGGTGTTCATGTGGCACTTGGCCACTCTGATGCAACGTATGAGGAAGCTCTTGCCTGCGTAAACGCTGGTGCAGACATCTTTGTTCATACCTATAACGGCATGAGCGGTCTTCACCACCGTGAGCCAGGTATGGTTGGCGCTGCAATGACCACCCACGATACCTATGCAGAGGCTATTTGCGACGGCCATCACCTTAATCCTATCGCTGTTCGCGCTCTGGTAAATGCAAAGGGATATGACCATACCGTTCTTATTACAGACTGCATGCGTGCAGGTGGTATGGCTAATGGACAGTACAAACTTGGCGATTTTCCCGTTGTTGTCGAAGGCGGAACCGCTCGTCTGATGGATGAGTCTCACAGCCTTGCTGGCTCAATTCTTCGTCTGTTTGAAGGCGTGAAGAACGTCTTTGACTGGGGTATTGTATCTGCTGAAGAGGCAGTTCGTATGGCTTCAGAAAACCCTGCTCGTTCCTGTGGCATTGATGATGTTTGTGGCTTCATCCGTCCTGGATATGATGCTGACTTTATTGTCATTACTAAGGACCTCCAGCTTGAAGAAACTTTCCTCGGCGGAAAGAGCGTTTACAAGGCTTAAAATATGAATATCCGCATTTGGTAAAAGGATATTCATGGAATTTTATTCTCACAACTACCTGATTCATCGAGCGTCAGCGTTCGATTGGACTCAGGTAGTTCTTTTTGTTCTTGTTGCTCTTCTGATGATTTTCTCGCTCATTCATTATTTGCGAGATAGGAAGAGTTCCAAGTATCGTGAACTGGCACTCATCGCTCTTTTTTCTTTTGTCCTTTTAGGACTTTTGCAGTTAGAGCGTGTTGTGGCTGTTGGTGAAGCAAGCAAGCATTATGAGTCTATCGTTGCTTCGCAAGAGAGTATTGCTCGAAGTCTTGATGTTGATTTTGATCACGTATACGTTGCCTTTGATAATCAGGGCAATCCTTCCTATCTTGAGGTAGATGGTAAGTATTATCACGTTTTGAAAAATACCGAGAAGGGCTATGTTATTGAACAAATTAGTTTAATCGGAAATGACATTAAGCACGTAGAGGAGTAGACCGATGAATTTTTATTTAGAAGTAGCCATTAAGTTGTGCATCGGTCTTTTCTCACTTGTCCTTGCTATTAACGTGAGTGGAAAAGGAAATCTTGCGCCTAATGCGGCAATTGACCAAGTACAAAACTTTGTTCTTGGTGGCATTGTAGGTGGCATGATTTATAACAGTTCAATTACTATTTTGCAGTACACAATAGTGTTGCTTATTTGGCTTGTTATTGTTCTTTCTCTTCGCTGGCTTAGAACAAACAATATGGTGGCCAAACGTCTAATTGATGGAAAGCCTATCATTATTATCGATAGAGGAAAACTGCTTGTAGACAACTGTAGATCAGCAGGACTTTCCGCTTACGATATTACGTTGCATCTTCGTCGTTCAGGTGTGAGATATATCTCAGATGTTAAGCGCGCTATTTTAGAACAGAATGGTCAGTTGATTATTGTTCAAAATGGAGAAGAGAACGTTAGATTCCCGCTTATTACTGACGGACAAGTTCAGACAAACATTCTTGAGACGCTGGACTTGGAAGAAAATTGGCTTGAAAGAGAACTTGAGCATCAAGGTTATAAGTCTGCTTCAGAGGTTTATTTGGGTGAGTATAATAGTGGAAATCTGATTATTACTCCGTATGAGGAGAAAGATCAGTAGGTTAGCAAGAGATAAAACAGTTAACTTGTTTATTTCAATTTCGTTTACGGAAAAGATAAAATTTTATCGTTGACTTGAATTGGAATATGTATACTAAGGCTAACTTTTAGAAAGCGGACTGTCGAAAGACAGCCCGCTTTCGTGCTAAAGGGGAAGTATGAATGCATGTTCAGATGATGAGAAGTAAGTAGAAAGGCAAAGAAGTAAGGAGAAACGCGGGTTTCTCGCCATGTTTTTATACTTGGCAGTAAGGAAAATCGCACGATTTTGTTTGAAGAATTTGGCACTACACCGTATTGGTTTTAATAGTTTTGGGAGATGTAACATGAATTTGAATCCAACTGTTTCTCGTCGTAGCGCACTTGTAGCTTCCGCTTTTGGAGTGAGTGCTATTCTTGCAGGCTGCAAACCTGATACTCAAAAGCAAGGCGATGCTCCTGCAGATAAAAAGGATCAGAAAAAGCTGAACATTGTAGCAAGTTTTTATCCTATGTATGATTTTGCAAAGCGTATTGCTGGTGATTATGCAGAGGTCACGTGCTTGGTTCCCGCGGGTACAGAGCCACATGATTGGGAGCCATCCAGCAAGGATATGAAGACTATCCAGGAAGCAGACTTCTTGATTTACAACGGTGCTGGTATGGAGCACTGGGTCAAGGACGTACTTGATGGACTTGGCTCTGGCACAAAACTTACAGCAGTTGAGACCAGCAAAGACGTCAAGCTTTTTGAACTTGAAGAAGACGACGATCATGATCATGAGGAGAAGAAAGACGATCACGACCACGATCATGACCACGGCGGAACCGATCCTCACGTTTGGCTGAGCCCTCTGAATGCAAAGATTCAGATGAAGAATATTTGTGATGCCCTTTCCGAGAAGGACTCTGAGCACAAGACAGAGTATGCCGCTAATCTCGATAAGGCAAACGCAGACTTTGATACGCTTGATAATGAGTTCCATAAAGGTTTGGATTCACTACCTAACAAAACCATTGTTGTTTCTCACCAGGCATTTGGTTATTTGTGCGAGGCTTATGGTCTCACTCAGATGCCTATTGAGGGTGTTGAGGCAGATGCAGAGCCAAATGCTCAAGAAATGAAAGAGATTACTGAGTTCGTAAAAGAGCATAATGTAAAGGTTATTTTTACGGAGGAACTGATAAGTCCTAAGGTTGCTCAGGCAATTGCTGAGGCAACAGGCGCTCGTGTTGAAGAGCTTAACCCACTTGAGGGACTTACTGATGACGAGCTCAAGGCAGGCAAGGATTACCTGTCTGTCATGCGCGAGAACCTCAAGGCTCTTGAGGGCGCTCTCGCGTAGTATGCGCTACCAGCTTAGGCTGGGTGTTTGGAGGACGTGTTGCAGGAAAGTCAGATAGCCATCTCGCTTCAAGACGTGAGTTTTTCATACAAGAAAACACGCGTTTTGAACGATGTAAATTTAGATGTTCATCAAGGTGAGATTTGCGCTCTTATTGGTGATAACGGAGCTGGTAAATCTACGCTCTCTCGTATTGTGGTGGGTGAGCTTGAGCCGACAAGCGGCAAATCACTTCTTTTTGGAACACCCTCGACTCGGTTTAAAGATTGGGTGCGTGTAGGCTATGTCCCACAGCTCCCTTCAGAATCGGTTAATCGCTTTCCTGCAAGCGTCGTCGAGCTAGTAGATGCAAGTCAGTATGCTCGTGCCAAAAAGGTAAAGATGAGCGCAAAAGAGCGTCACGAGCGCACGCTTGAGGCGCTTGACCTTGTGGGTATGACTGATTTTTCCACGCGTATTATCAGGGAACTCTCTGGAGGACAGCTCCAGAGAGTCCGCCTAGCTTGTGCGCTGGTTGGAAACCCATCACTCCTCATCCTGGACGAGCCTACAACTGGTCTTGATAAAGAGAGTCGCGATCACTTTTATAATCTAGTGCGAGAAGCCCATGCAGCTAGAGACCTTGCGGTACTTATTGTTACGCATGATCTTGCAGCTCTTGATGCGCTGGCTTGTCGAGTTATTGAGATTGCTGACCACAAGGCCACAGAAATTGCTGGCAGGGGTCACGGTCATAATCACTGTGCAGTTCATGGCGCTCACTGTGACCTTGATTCTCATCACGTTCACGACCATAATCGCGGAAAATTGGATGATTTTGCTTTAACGGAGTCCCTTGGTCCTGCGTCCGACGTTGTTCAAGATGCCCAAGATTCGCATGAGAGGAGGGCATAAATGTTTGAATACGTATTTATGCAGCGAGGAATTCTCGTAGGAATTCTTCTGGGAGCAATTATCCCGCTTGTAGGTGTTACGGTTGTATTGAAGCGCCTTTCTATGATTGGCGATGCTCTCTCACATACCTCTCTTGCAGGTGTTGCAGGAGGCATGATTGCAGGTATTAATCCTGTTGCCGGAGCAATTGCCGCTTGTTTGGGTGGTGCGCTTTGTGTTGAGGGAGTGCGCCGTCACTTCAAAGACCAGTCAGAGCTTGCCGTTGCCATTGTGATGGCAGCTGGTATTGGTCTAGCAGGTGTGTTGTCTGGTTTTGTTCCTAACTCATCAAGCTTCAACAGCTTTATGTTTGGCTCTATCCTGACAGTGAGCGAGCAAGAAGTTCAGATGATTGTGGTTATTAGCGTACTTGCTGTTGCTTTTTGTTTCTTTCTCAGAAAAGAACTCTTCTTGATGTCTTTTGACGAGCGTCACGCACGTTGTGTTGGTGTACCCGTAAGTCTTATTAATTTTGGCTTTGTTATCGCAGTAGCTTTGGTGGTTGCCGTAGCAGCAAGAACGGTTGGCTCACTTATTGTTTCATCCATGATGGTGGTTCCTGTTGCCTGTGCTTTGCAGATTTCCCGCAGCTGGAAGCAATGTTGTTTGTATGCAAGCACGGTGGGTATGCTGACCTCACTTGGTGGACTTGTTGTCTCCTATGAGCTTGGCCTTAAACCTGGAGGAACCATCGTTCTTCTCGCGGTTGTTACGCTTTTGTTTATCTTTCTGGTAAAAAGGGTTGTGCTGCTGCTCAAAACTCGCACAGTGTGATACTCTGAACAAAGTGCGTTGACGGAGAGGTTTGCCGGAGCACGTTGTGAACAGAGAGGGTGTTCGTGGTTGAGAAACACCTGCACAGCGCTGGTAGAGTTCACTCCCGAGCTACAACTTGAACGGCGTCATTGCTTAGTAGGGAAGTCGTCCGCCTAACGAGACTAGGCTTTTAAGTGGATTGCACAGAGAGAAAACTGCGCAATCAACCGAGGTGGTACCGCGGAAATTTTCCGTCCTTGGGCATATGCTCAGGGACGGTTTTCTATTGAAAGGGTAATTACATGGGAATGTCTGAGGAACTCTCGGCAATTCGCGAGCAAGTACTTGAAGGAATTGCTAAGGCAACAAACCTTGAAGCACTTGAGAAGGTGCGCGTTGCATCAATGGGAAAGAAGGGCTCTCTTACAGCAATTATGCGTATGATGGGTCAGGTTCCCGCAGATCAGCGCCCTCAAATGGGTCAGCTTGCAAATACCGTTCGTGCTAACGTTGAGACCGCTATTCGCGAGCGTCAGCTTGCCTTAAAGCGAGAAGCCCTTGAGGCTCAGCTTAATGCTGAGGCAACTGATGTTACCCTTCCAGGTCGTCGTCTGAGCCCTGGTACTCAGCACCTCATTGAGCAGGTGCGTGAGGAGATGGAAGACATCTTTATCAGCATGGGCTACACCATTGAGACAGGCCCTTATGTTGAGACCACCTACTACAACTTCACAGCTCTGAATGCTCCAGAGGACCATCCAAGCCGTTCTGGTAAGGATACGTTCTACGTAGTGGATAATGCACCAGAAGGAAAGGAATCGCACGTACTAGGCGAGTCTGACGTGCTTCTTCGTACGCAGACTTCTGGCGTACAGGTACACACCATGGAGACAAAAGAGCCTCCCATCTACATGATTTGCCCTGGTACGGTATTCCGTCCTGACACAGCAGATGCTAACCACCTGCCTCAGTTTACGCAGATGGAAGGCCTTGTTGTTGATGAGGGAATCACCTTTGGTGACCTCAAAGGCACTCTTGATCACTTTACTCGTGAGATTTTTGGTAAGGACCGCGCTACCCGCTATCGTCCTCACTTCTTCCCATTCACCGAGCCAAGCTGCGAGGTAGATGTTTCTTGTGGTGTTTGCCACGGTGAGGGCTGCCGTTTCTGCAAGAACACTGGCTGGCTTGAGATTCTTGGTTGCGGCATGGTTGACCCTAATGTCTTCAAGTACTGCGGTATTGATTCCGAGAAGTACACAGGCTTTGCCTTTGGCATTGGTGTTGAGCGTGTTGCAGCGCTTCGTTATGACCTTCCTGACCTGCGTATGCTCATCTCTGGTGATCAGAGAGTCCTACGTCAGTTCTAATCATCGGCGTCTTATTAGAAAGGCAATCACATGCGTGTATCTTATGAATGGTTGAAGACGCTCGTTGATCTTCCTCAGGACCCAAAAGACCTTGAGCGCGAGTTTGTGCGCACTGGTACTGAGGTTGAAGCGGTAGAGCGTGTTGGCGCAAATCTTGACCATGTTGTTACTGCTCAGGTTGTAAGCAAAGAGCCTCATCCTGATTCTGATCACATGTACGTTACCCTGGTTGATGTGGGCAAAAACAATGTAGATAAGGATGGAAATCCTGTTCCTCTACAGATTGTTTGTGGTGCTCAGAACTTTAATCAGGGGGACCACATTGTTACGGCAATGATCGGTGCGGTGCTTCCTGGAGACTTTAAGATTAAAAAGTCCAAGCTGCGTGGCGTTGAGTCTTGCGGCATGAACTGCTCTTCTCGCGAGCTGGGTCTTGGCGATGACCAGAGCGGTATTATGATTCTTCCCGAGGACGCTCCAATTGGCGTGCCTCTTACCGATTACCTGGGCATGTCTGATGTTGTCCTTGATTGTGAGATCACCCCTAACCGCCCCGACTGTCTTTCTATGACAGGTATGGCTGTTGAGGTTTCTGCAATGTATGACACTGACACCCACATTGAGCTTCCACGTGTTACGTCTGAGTCTTGCGCAGATGCATCTGAGCAGGTAGATGTTACTATTGCTGATCCTGAGCTCTGCTCAAGGTACACCGCTCGCGTGGTTCGTAACGTCAAGATTGGCCCAAGCCCTGAGTGGCTTGCTCGTCGCGTTACGGCTTGTGGTGGCCGCTCAATCAACAACGTTGTTGATGTTACTAACTACGTAATGTACCTGACTGGCCAGCCTCTGCATGCTTTTGACCTCGGAAAACTGACCAAGGAAGATGGCAAGTACCACATTGTGGTTCGTGCTGCAGAAGACGGTGAGCACATTGTGACGCTCGACGGAGAAGACCGCGAGCTCACGTCCGATATGACGGTCATCACAGATAACGGTAAGACTCCTATTGCACTTGCTGGTGTTATGGGTGGTCTTGACTCTGAGATTACCGAGAATACCGTTGATGTCCTTTTGGAATCCGCTGTCTTTGATAATGGCCACATTAGCCGTACCAGCAGAAACCTTGATTTGATGAGCGAGGCTTCTATTCGTTACGAGCGTCTTGTGGATCCAAACGGTTGCGCATCTGTTGCAGATATTGCAGCAGCACTCTTTGAGGAGTGCTGTGGTGCTGAGGTTTACCCTGGTATTGTTGATGTATATCCAAAGGTAAAAGAGGCAGTAACTATTACGCTTCGCCCAGAGCGCGCCTGCGCCCTTGCAGGTGCTCAAATTCCAGAAGAGTTTATGGTTTCTCGCCTTACACGCCTTGGCTGCAAGATTTCTCCTGCAAATAACGGTGAGCTGAGCGTTGTAGCTCCTACAAACCGCCCAGATCTTACGCGTGAGGTTGACCTTATTGAGGAGATTGTTCGCTTGTGGGGTGAAGGCGATATTGAGGCAACACTTCCTGCTGCTAGAAACCATGCAGGCGGTTTGACTTCAGATCAGCGGCAGATCAGAAAGATTGGCCGTACGCTGCGCTCCCTTGGCCTCAACGAGACAAAGTCATATCTGTTTGCAAGTCCAGATGACCTCTCTAAGCTTGGTATGAGCGAAGAGGGAAGAGGCGTCCCGGTAAAGGTTATTAGCCCACTTGTTGCTGATCAGTCTGAAATGCGTCGCTCCATTGTTCCAGGTCTTCTGCGCTCTATTGCATACAACCTTGCTCACGGTGTCTCTAATATTGCCATGTATGAGCTGGGCCGTGTGCTCTTTGGACATAAGGATAAGAGCCAGCCAGATGAGCCAAGCTATGTCTGTGGCGTATTGGTTGGTCGTCCAGCAGATGACGCTTGGAATGCTAAGTATCCAGCCTACGATTTCTTTGATGCCAAGGGTATTGTTGAGGGTCTGCTTGAGGCACTTCGCATCCCTAAGGTTCGTTTCCGTGTAGCTGAGCCAGAGCAGTACGGTTGGCTTCAGCCTGGTCGCGCTGCTGAGATTCTTGCAGGTAGCGAGACAATCGGTTGGGTTGGAAACATTCATCCTTTGTCGCTCCAGAACTTTGACATTGAGGTTCCAGTCATTGCCTTTGAGATTTCTGTTGCGTCGCTTTTGCGTCTTTCTCAGAAAGACCTTCCTATTGTGGAGCCTCCAACCTACCCAGGCATCTCCATTGACCTGGCAATTGTTGTTGACGAGAGCGTTACTGCTGAGCAGTTGGTTCAGCGTTTGAAGTCTGCTGGTGGCAAGCTCCTCTGCGACATCAGACTCTTTGACGTGTACCGCGATCCTCTGCGTGTTGGTGAGGGCAAGAAGTCCATGGCCTTTTCGCTTACGTATCGCGCAGACGACAGAACGCTTACTTCAGAAGAGGTTGAGAAGACCCATACAAAGCTTGTGGAGAAGGTTCTTCGTTCTACCGGCGGAGAAATTCGCGGATAAGCAGGTAATTGTAGTGCCAAGTTGGAACGTACATATTGCTCATGCTGACCGGCTCCTTGAGAAAGAAGCCGGTTGCTTGGGTGTAGATATTCACTACCCTGATGCATTTCTGCTTGGAAACGTTGCTCCTGATGTGCACATTGGATTTATGGTTCCAGACTATTCTCACAAGGTGAGATACGGTCGAAGCCATCAGTCATACCCAGGAAGTTTGCCTATTCCAAGTTACAGGCGTTATCAGCGTAATTTTATGGGCGGCCTTAACCCAGCCGAGTATCTACTACAGACTGACTTCATCCAGCCAAATGTGAGCTATTGCTCAGCTGAGCAGCGCAGTTTAGTAGATCAGCGCCAGCTCAGAGAGCTTATCGTGGGCATTTGGTGTCACCTTGTTTGCGACCACGTGTATAACGCTCATACACGTGCATTTTTACGTGCTCATCATATTCCAACAGGAGAAGATGCGCGTATTCGTAAGCAAGCAGATTTTGATGTTTACGGGCGCTCGCTTGATATGAATCGTCTGCCAGAAGCATCTGATGAGCTCTTTGCAGTTGCCGCGGCTCATCCACAGTACGGGTTTACGCATTCAGATGTTGAGCAAACACTTCAGGTTATACAGCGCATTGCAGAGGAGAATCGCCAGAATAGTGTGAGCTTACCGCAGTATCAAATGCTTGATACAGAGTTTTTCTCGTCAGCCTACAAAGAGGCGGAAGACACACTAGTTCAAGGATTTATGCTGTAAAAACATAACTAGTTCAGTTAAAGTTATATTCTCGCTTTTCTGAGATAGGTTTTGGAGGACGCTATGGAAAAGATGGAATCTCGCGGAACATTTACGGAGTATCTGCCTTCATACACCATTGGTGTTGATGCTTATAAGTCGGTACTGCACATTGTTAAGCGCTTTGGCAAAAATGCCATAGTCATTGGTGGACCAACTGCAATGGAGAAGGCACGCCCAAAGCTTGAGGCTGCACTTGCGGGTTCTGAGGTTTCTATCTCTTCTTGGGTTTCTTACGGCACTAACTCTACACACGCAAATGCCAAGAGAATTGCAGCGATGCCTGAGGTTATTTCTGCTGATATGCTCTTCCTTGTTGGCGGCGGTCGCGCAATTGATGAGGGTAAAGAGATTGCAACTATCCTGGATAAACCATACTTTACCTTCCCAACACTTGCTTCTAACTGCGCTCCTGTAACAAGAATTGCTGTTTTCTATAAAGAGGACGGTTCTGCAGATACGTACTTCATTCCTGCTGAGCTTCCTGTTCATACCTTTATTGATACGCAAATTATTGCAGAGAGCCCTGATGAGTACTTCTGGGCAGGAATTGGCGATGCTTTCTCTAAGGGTCCTGAGGTTGAACTTTCTTCCAGAGAAGTTGAGCTGCTCCACAGCCCTCTTATGGGACGAGCTCTTGCTGCGGGCGCTTGTATTGAGCCTCTGTTTGACAATGCAGAGCAGGCACTGGCAGATAAGCGCGCTGGTATTGTTTCTGAAGCATTTGAAAACGTTGTTCTTAACATCATCATTACCGCTGGTGTTGTGTCTAACATGACCACCAACATTGGTGCTGAGCGCGGTGCGTACTACTTCAATTCCTCAACCGCTCATGCCTTCTACAATGCCTTTACTGCTCTGGGCGAGCGTGGCGAGAAACACCTTCATGGTGAGGTTGTTTCCTTTGGTACCTGCGTTCTTTATACCTTTGACGGTAACCTTAAGGCACTTGAGGAGCAGGTGGCGCTTAATAGAAAGCTTAGTCTCCCAACCACTTTGGCAGATCTCGACATTACTCCAGAATCAGTTGACGCTGACCTGGACGTCATTGTTGAGCGAGCTCAGAAGACCAACGAGTGGGGTCGCGCTCCTTATGGATTTACAACTGATCGCTTCCGCCAGGCAATTCTTGATACCGACGCATACGGTAGGGCAGTAGCCGCTGGCGAGAAGGACCAAGAGGCGGCAGCTCTGGATGTTATTGCTGCACATGCTCCTTCAGCTGAGACGGCTGTACCACGTAAGATGTAGTTGCAAGAAGCTTCTCGGAGATTGCTTTCCTTAAGTCGCTTCCCGGTTATATAAAAAGTTTATGTATCAAATGGCAGTTTATTTGGATAAGCTGCCATTTCTTTTAGTTGCAATTTTTATTCACTATTATTAACAAAAATACTCACAAACAAAAAATAACGCGTACGGTCGTTTTTTATCGGTGAAAGTCATATTGGGTGTTTGTCACCGTGTTTTACCTTGTAATGGTTTATCTTAGTAACTATCAACTACGAGTATTTATGGATAACAAAATCTATAAAATACGTAGATTTTATTGGTAAGCACGGGGGTGAACATGGCAGAGTTAAATGCATCGTTAGCAGTAAGTGACCAGGATGCATACTTGTTTGCGCAAGGAAAATGGTTCCAGAGCCACAAGAAATTAGGTGCACACCCTGCGGTTCAAGAAGATGGAGTTGAAGGCTATCATTTTGCTGTTTGGGCACCCAATGCAGCCTCTGTCTCTGTTGTTGGAGACTTTAATAATTGGGATGATACCGTCAATGTTCTTTCTCGCTCAAAACACGGCGGAATCTGGGAAGGCTTTATTCCAGGAATCACTTCGGAAGTATTGTATAAATTTCTGATTGTATCCGCTTCTGGACAGAAGATTTTCAAGGCTGACCCTTATGGTACCTATGCAGAGGTCAGACCACATACGGCATCTATTACGTTTGACCCAGACATGTACGTTTGGGAAGACGAAGTATGGATGAAAAGGCGTGCAACGCTCAAATTCTTGCATAGTCCTCTTAACATCTTTGAAGTTCATCTTGGGAGCTGGAAGCAGCATCCTGACCTGAGTACTCAAGAGGAAGATTCTGCTGATACAGAGGCTGCAGAGCAGGCTGAAGAACCTAAAGACTACTTTGGTACTAACGTAGATGCCTTCTACACCTATGATGACCTCTCAGAAGAGCTGGTAGCCTACGTTAAAGATATGGGCTATACCCACATTGAGCTTCTCCCCGTTATGGAGCATCCTTTTGATGGATCTTGGGGTTATCAGGTAACGGGTTATTTTGCTCCCACCTCAAGGTATGGCAATCCTGCCCAGTTCAAACACTTTATTGACTGCTGCCATCAGGCTGGCATTGGTGTCATTTTAGACTGGGTTCCAGGAGGCTTCTGCAAAGATGCTCATGGTCTCGCAGAGTTTGATGGCACTAAGCTCTTTGAAGAAAAAGAGCATCCTAACTGGGGAACTCTTAAGTTTGACCTTACTCGTGGTGAGGTTAGAAGCTTCCTTGTTTCTAACCTGCTCATGTGGCTGAAGGACTATCACGCTGATGGCATTCGTGTTGACGGCGTCAGTAGCATGCTGTATTTGAATTTTGGCATCGACGATCCTTCTCAGAAGCGCTTTAACCATAAGGGCACAGAGGAAGATTTGGATGCAAGTGCTTTCTTGCGTCTCTGCAACGAGACAGCTCAAAAAGAGCATCCCGATATTTTGATGATTGCAGAAGAGTCCACAGCATGGCCGCTGGTTACCTATCCTCCAGAGGTTGGGGGACTTGGTTTTAACCTTAAGTGGGACATGGGCTGGATGAATGATACGCTGCACTATTGTCAGACTGATTTCCCTTATAGACCAGGCAACCACCGTCTTTTAACCTTCTCCAGCATGTATCAGTTCAACGAGAATTTTGTGCTGCCGCTCAGCCATGATGAGGTTGTTCATGGTAAGTGCAGCCTTATTCAGCGCATGCCGGGGGATTGGTGGAGACAGTTTGCTGGCATGAGGGCACTGGCGCTTCATCAGATGACTCATCCGGGCGCTAAGCTCAACTTTATGGGCAACGAGATTGCGCAGTTTATTGAGTGGCGCTACTACGAGGGCATTGAGTATTACCTGACTGAGGAGTATCCAACTCACGCTCATCAGCAGGCATTTATTAAGGCTCTTAATCATTTCTATAAGAACCATCCAGGACTTTGGCAGTATGCCTACGACAACCGTGGATTTGATTGGATTGACGCAGACAATAATGAGCAGTCAATCATCTCGTTTGTTCGTCACGGAAGAAAGCCTTCCGAGAACCTGGTTATTCTCATCAATTTTGACGTTGCAACCCATCAGAACTTCCGTTTGGGCATGCCTTCTGCAGGCGTGTGGAAAGAAGTATTTAATTCCGACGCAAAAGAGTTTGGCGGTTCGGGTATTGTGAATACTAAGAAACTTTCCACCAAGCCAGTGGCATGGAATGGAAGAGATTATTCGGTAGAACTGTCTGTTCCTCCGCTTGGTGGCATAGTTTTAGCGTTTGAGAAAGAACTTCCAAAGAGGGGGAAGCATGGCCGTAAATAACGGACAAAACATTTTTACCGATAAACAAGATTTTGAAGAGCAGTATCGCGATAAGTTCATCAAGATTCTTGGCAAATACTATGGAGAGTGCACTGATCAGGAGCGCTATAACGTTCTTGCTCACCTCATTGCAGAAAAGGCGCGAGAAATTCAGTCAACCTCCTATATTCATGCAAACAAGCAGGTTTATTACTTCTCCCTTGAGTTCCTTCTAGGACCACTGCTTGAGAATTACCTACTCAATCTTGGTATCACCGATGTTGTTGCAGAGGGCCTTAAAGAGATGGGTACATCTCTTCAGGAGCTTGCTGCTCAAGAGGTAGACCCTGGTCTTGGCAATGGTGGACTGGGTAGACTTGCCGCTTGTTTCCTTGATTCCATGGCCCATGAGGGAATGGCTGGTTTTGGTAACGGTATGAGATACCGTTATGGCCTCTTCCGCCAGGAGATTAAGGATGGACGCCAGGTAGAGCGTACCGATAACTGGCTGGCAAATGGATATCCATGGGAAGTTAGAAAAGACGATTCCAGCGTACTGGTGCGCTTTGGTGGCACAGTTGTAAGGCATGAGGACGAGAATGGCAACTTCTGGTTCTCGCAAGAGGGAGGTCAGGTAGTAAGAGCTGTTCCATATGATGTACCTATTGTTGGTTATGGTGCAAAAACCGTAAATAAGCTGCGTCTTTGGTCTGCAGAGCCAGCAGAGGAAGACTTCAATCTTGATGCTTTTAACGCCGGCGATTATGCACGTGCTAATAAGTTCCGTTCTGACGTTGAAGCAATCTCAACCATTCTGTATCCGAATGACTCTGGTGAGCACGGACGTATCCTTCGCCTGAAACAGGAGTACCTGTTTGTTTCTGCTGGTCTTCAGACTATTCTTCGTGCTTATAAGGATAAGTACGGTGAGGATTGGGACCACTTTGCAGATCACGTCTGTATCCACACTAACGATACGCACCCAGCAATGTGCGGACCAGAGCTTATGCGCCTTCTTGTCGATGACCATGGCGTTGACTTTAACGAGGCATTTGATATCGCGAGAAATGCAATTTCTTATACCAACCACACCGTTATGCCTGAGGCTCTTGAGAAGTGGCCTATTAATACCTTCCGTGAGCTGCTTCCTCGCTTGTATATGTTTATCGACGAGGTTGATCGTCGCTATAAGGAGCAGCTGCTTGCTGACTCTAACGGCAACACCGAACTTCTCTCCTCAACAGCTGTTCTGTGGGATAACACCGTTCGTATGGCTAACCTCTCTATTTTGTTTAGCCACTCGGTTAACGGTGTCTCTGACCTGCACACAAACATTTTGAAGCAGAGTGTTTTGAAGGATTTCTACAAGCTTCGTCCAGAAATCTTTAATAACAAGACTAACGGCATCTGCCATCGTCGCTTCTTGGCACAGGCTAACACCGCTTACGCAAAGCTTATTACTGAGGCTATCGGTACCGGCTGGCTTGATGATGTCAATGAACTTCAGAAGCTTTCTGCTTTTGAGAACAATGTTGAGTTCTTGGATAAGATGGACGCTGCAAAGAGAGAAGAAAAAGAGCGTCTTGCTGCATATGTCAAGAAGACAACTGGTGTTGAGATGGATACCAATACCATCTTTGATACGCAGGTCAAGCGCTTCCACGCGTATAAGCGCCAGCTACTTAATGTCTTTAAGATTTTGTATCTCTACAACCGCATGCTTGATGACCCAAGCTATAAGCCAGCTCCAACAACCTTTATTTTCTCGGGCAAGGCTGCTCAGAGCTATACCTTTGCAAAGGAAGTCATTCGACTTATTCACTCCGTTGCAGATGTTGTTAACAACGACGAACGTATTGAGGGCCGCCTTAAGGTTGTCTTTATTCCAAACTTTGCTGTTTCAAATGCACAGCTTATCTATGCTGCATCTGATATTTCAGAGCAGATTTCAGTTGCTGGTGCAGAGGCTTCTGGTACCTCAAACATGAAGCTTATGATGAATGCGGCTCTGACCCTTGGAACATATGACGGTTCAAACATTGAGATCTCTGAGCTTGCAGGACCAGAAAACATCAAGATTTTTGGTCTTCGCGCAGACGAGGTCCAGCAGGTATATGCTTCCGGCACCTACTTTGCACAAAACCTGCTTAACCAGAACCCAACGCTGGCTCGCATTGTAAATATGCTGACCGATGGTTCTTTGGCACGACTCTCTGGCAATTTTGAGTCAATTCGCGACTATCTGTTGATCAACAATGATCCTGACCTGGTGCTTATTGACTTTGACACATACGTGAAGGCATGGGAAGAGCTTACTCAGTCCTATGCAGATCGTCGTAGCTGGAATGCTCGCACACTTCACAATACTGCAAACTCTGGTTTCTTCTCTGCTGATAGAACCATCAGGGAGTATATGAAAGATATTTGGCACGTATAGGAAACTGCGTTTAGTTCAATCGTCGTAGGGCGTTGAGAATAGAGACCTCTGTTGGGGAGAGAGGAGATTTGGATATGAGCAAAAAGGAATGTCTTGCAATGCTACTTGCAGGAGGACAGGGAAGCCGTTTAGGTGCTTTGACTTCAAAAGTAGCTAAGCCTGCTGTCTCATTTGGTGGCAAGTTCCGCATCATTGACTTTGCGCTATCCAACTGCGCAAATTCAGGAATTTCAACGGTAGGTGTTTTAACACAGTATCGTCCTTATTTGCTGCACTCTTACGTAGGATCAGGTAGTGCTTGGGACCTTGATGAGCGTGGTGGAGGAATTTCTATTCTGCCTCCCTTTGCAACACAGTCTGGTGGTGCATGGTATGCGGGAACCGCAGATGCCGTCACCCAGAATATTGGCTACATTGAGCAGAACAACCCTGATTACGTACTAATTCTCTCTGGCGATCAGCTTTACCGTATGGACTACGGCGAGATGCTCGCTTGCCATAAGAAAAATAATGCAGACCTTACGATTGCTGTCATGCCTGTTCCTTGGGAAGAGGCTTCTCGCTTTGGCATCATGTCCATTGATGATGAGGATAGGATTACCAAGTTTTCCGAGAAACCCAAAGAGCCAGAGTCCAACCTGGCGTCCATGGGAATCTATATCTTTAGCGCAGACCTGCTTCTTGAGACCTTGCGTGAGGACGCAAAGAACCCTGAATCTTCTCACGACTTTGGTGGCGATATCATTCCAGCGTTGCTTGATGATGGCAAGCGTCTGTTTGCTTATCGTTTTGAGGGCTTCTGGCGTGATGTAGGTACCGTTGCCAGTTATCACGAGACCAGCATGGATCTGCTTGGCTCTGAGCCTAAGTTTGACATCTTCTCGGACAAGTTCCCTATTATGTCCAATGCGTCTACCCGTCCACCAGCGTATATTGGCGCATTCGGTGAAGTGGATGATTGTCTGGTAAGCAATGGCTGCCAAATCTTTGGTTATTCTCGCCATTCAATTTTGTCTACGGATGCCGTTATTGGCGAGGGAGCTCGCGTTATTGATTCCGTGCTTCTTCCTGGCGCAGAAGTTAAGCCTGGTGCGGTGGTAATTCGTGCAATCCTTGGTGAGAACGCTGTGGTTGAGAAGAACGTCCACGTTGGTAGTTCTGACCTTAATAAAGAGATTGCTGTTGTTGGAAATGATGTAGTGGTTGAAAGAGGTGAGTACTAATGAAAAGGGTAATTGGACTTATTACCTGCAATTATGCTTCGACTAATATGGAAATCGCCAATGATGTACGCCCAATTGCATCTATGCCTTTCTTGGGAAGATATCGCCTGGTAGATTTTCCTCTTTCAAACATGGTTAATTCGAGCATTAGTACCGTTGGTGTTATCATGCCTTTTAACTATCGCTCACTTATCGATCACCTGGGCTCTGGTAAAGACTGGAACTTGGATCGTAAGAGCGGTGGCTTGTTTATTCTGCCAGGATCTGCTTTTGGTACCTCCCACACAGGAGCTCGTTTCCTGCTTAGAGATCTGATTTCTAACAGGCCATATCTTGAGAGAACTGACGCAGAGTATGTTCTGTTGTCTACCTCAAATTTTGTTTTCAACTCTGATCTTACCGAGCTGCTTGACCAACATCTTGAGTCCGACGCAGACATCACTATGATGACCTACACCACTCGTTATGACGATAGAGACGTTGTCGGTGTCAAGCTTGACGGTGATCGTGTAGTTAAGACGCACAATGGTGTCCAGCGCGGAGACGAGGCTTCTCTCGACTGCTTTATTATCAAGCGTGACCTGCTTATTGATATGCTTGATTGGTATAGCGCTACCGATTACCTTGACCTCTTTGAGGCGCTTCATGCTGACTATAATCGCGTTAAGGTCCGTACTTTCCACTTTGAGGGCCATGTAGCGTCTATCTTCTCAAAGAATTCTTATTATCTGGCCAACATGGAGCTTTTGAATCCCATGCCAGCAAATGAGCTCTTTACCCCAGAGCGCTCCATCAAGACAAAGGCTCACGATACCGCTCCTGCAAAGTTTGAGATTGGTTCTAAGGTTAGCAACTCAACTATTTCTGCAGGTTGCCGTATCCGTGGTTCTGTTACCGGTTCCATTCTTGGTCGTAACGTCATTATTGAGCGCGGTGCCGTGGTACGCGATTCTGTTGTGATGGAAGGCTGCATTGTTAAGGAAGGATCTGTAGTCGAGTACGCCATTGTAGACCGCTCTAACATCATTCCTGCAGGTACTGAGCTTCGTGGTACCAGCGAAGAAATTCTTATTCAGCGTAAAAATAATAAGAGGGTGGCGTAACAATGTCCCAAGTCTCCAAGCGTCGCAAACTTCGCGTTGTCTATGCAACTTCTGAGGTAGCACCTTTTTCCAAGACAGGTGGGCTTGGAGATGTTTCGGGCTCATTGCCACAAGCACTTAAAAAAGTAGGAGCTAGAGTGGCGGTTATTTCGCCACTCTACAGCTCTATTAAGCCCGAGTGGAAACAAAAGATGAAGAAGGTCTATGAGCTTCAAGTGCCCCTTTCGTGGCGCTTTGAGTATTGTGGCCTTTGGCATCTTGTTCATGAAGGCGTTGATTTTTACTTTGTAGATAACGAGTCATATTTTGCTCGTGATGGTCTCTACGGTTTCTTTGATGATGGAGAGCGCTATGCGTTCTTCTCAAAGGCTCTCTGTGAGCTTATTGCTCATGTCCCAGAGCTCTCCTGCGATGTCTTGCACTGCAATGACTGGCAAACGTCATTAGCACCTGTATTTTTACGTGAGCACTATCAGGGTGTCCCTGAGGTTCAGAACGTTAAGACGGTTTTCTCCATTCACAACGTTAAGTTCCAAGGTCAGTTTACTGACAAGATGCTCAGCGACGTACTTGGTCTTGCTGATATTCCTGCTGCAGTTGATCAACTGAGGTGTGACGCAAGCTCTATCAACTTTATGAAGGGCGCACTTTGCTACTCCGATTATCTGCTCACTGTTAGCCCAACGTATGCCCGTGAGCTGCAGACAGAGCACTTCGGAGAGGGAAGAGACGATATCTTCCGTCGTCGTCAAAGTGTTCTGCGTGGAATTTTAAACGGTATTGATATTGGTGCATGGTCACCTGCAAGTGATTCTTACATTCCACAGAACTTCTCGTCACGTCATATGGAAGGTAAGGCTGAGTGTAAGCGTCAGCTGCAAGAGGAGCTGGGCCTTGAGGTAGATCCTGACGCACCACTTGCGGTAATGGTTACGCGCTTGACCAACCAGAAGGGTTTGGGCCTGATTCGCTATGCGATGGACCGTCTTATTTGTGCAGGTATTGAGGTTGCTGTTCTAGGAACTGGTGACGCTGAACAAGAAGATGCTATGCGCTTCTTTGATGAGCACTATGGCAACCGTATGGCTGCACGTATTGAGTTTGATATTGCGCTTTCTCACCGCATGTATGCAGGTGCGGATATGTTCTTGATGCCATCAGAGTTTGAGCCTTGCGGCCTTTCTCAGATGATTTCTATGCGTTATGGCACGCTTCCTGTTGTTCGCGAGACGGGCGGTCTGGCAGATTCTGTAAAACCGTACAACCAGTTTACGGGAGAAGGAACCGGCTTTAGTTTTGCCAATCAAAACGCAGATGAAATGGCAGATATTATTCTGTACGCCGCCGATGTTTATAGAAACGATAAACAAGCGTGGACAAATCTTGTAAAACAGGCGATGGCAGAGGACTTTAGTTGGCATAATGCTGCAAATGAATATCTTGACGTGTATCATTTACTACACCCTGAGATTATCAGGTATGTTCGTCGTCGAGATTGGTAAGAATGCAGGCTTTTCACAACACCTCAAACATTGTTTGTAGAGATCCAAAAGGCGCGGTAGAACTAGGTACTTCAGCAACAATCAGAATATTTGCTTGGGACGATGATGTTCAATCAGTAACGCTTCGTCTCTGGCAAGAGTATGGCCCTGAATCATCTTCAGAGGTCCAGTCTCTATCTGGCGAGAAACGCGTTGTGATGCAAAAGAGTGATTTTGCTGGCGCGCTTCCGGCTGGTGTACCTGACTATGCGCAGTGCTTTGAGGCAACTGTTAAACCTGCTGCCACTGGCCTCATTTGGTATCGTTTTGAGCTTCAGTCTTCTGATGGAGCAGTTTGGTTATATGGCGCTCAAGAAAATAGATGCACAGGCGTTGGCAGCTTTGCTTATGGAGAGCCCCCATCATTTCAGATTACTTGCTATAAGCCTCGTGGCAGCTTTGCAGGTGTAGAAGATCCTAGCTGGTACAAAGAAGGAGTTGTCTACCAGATTTTCCCTGACAGGTTTGCACGAGATGCAAACTGGCACGAACGTACCGAGCAAGCACTTGCCGTTCCAAGAAATGGGGTTTCTCGCCAGCTGGTTGAAGACTGGGAGAAAACTCCTGAGTATCAGCGAGATGCTAACGGCCGCGTGACTCAGTGGGATTTCTACGGCGGTTCTTTGGCTGGTATTGAAGAGAAGCTTGCCTATTTGGAAAACCTTGGAATAACTGCGCTTTATTTGAATCCCATTTATGCGGCTTCTAGTAATCATCGCTACGATATTGCGGATTATCTTGAAGTTGATCCCGTTCTAGGCACGATAGAGGATTTTGAACGCCTCTGCGCAAAAGCTGCTGAACATGGTATTTCTATTATTCTAGATGGCGTTTTCAACCACTGCGGCGCTGATTCAAAATACTTTAATAAATTTTCTAACTACTCTGAACCAGGAGCAGTTCAGCAGGCTGGCTCTGTCTATGATAAGTGGTTTACGTTCCATGAGGACGGAACATATGAGAGTTGGTGGGGTGTTGATGCACTACCAACTATTGTGTCTGATAACCCTGACTACCAGGAGTTTATTTGTGGCGAGAATGGCGTTATTAGAACGTGGCTGCGCCGTGGTGCTCGCGGTTGGCGCTTAGACGTTGCAGATGAGATTTCCGATTCATTTATTCAGAGGATTCGTGCTGCTGCACTTGCAGAGCGTAGTGATGCGGTTATTATCGGAGAAGTCTGGGAGGACGCAAGCAATAAGCGTGCGTATGGAAAACTCAGGCATTATCTTGAGGGCTCTGAGCTTGACGGTCCTATGAATTATCCTCTGCGCAAATCTATTCTTTCATTTTTGATGAATGAGATTGGTGCTAAGGCAACTGTTTCAGCTCTTGAGGAGTTGTGGGAAAACTATCCTCACGAGGCGTTTTATTCTTGTTTGAATGTGTTTGGAACACATGATAAAGAGCGTCTGATTAACGTAGTTGCAGGAGTTCCTGCTCTAGATTCTCTTTCTGCTCATGAGCAGGTAACGTACAGACTTTCTGCTGATCAGCGCGGTCTTTCTAAGGCTCGTATGTGGCAGACAGCTGTGCTTCAGATGACGCTTCCGGGTGTTCCGTCTATCTATTACGGCGATGAAATGGGTGTTGAGGGATTTGTTGATCCGACAAATCGCGCAACTATGCCATGGCCTGGAATCAGTCCTCGTGCTGACTTGGATTACTTGCACATATATCGTAATGCTATTGCGTTAAGAAAGACCCTCCCACTACTGGTAGATGGCTCGTTTGAACCATTTGTTCCAGAAGGAGGCTCTGATGACGTTTTGGCATTTTGGCGCAAGCCTCTTCAGAAAGATACTCAGGCACAACTTCTGGATGAAGATGCCTCTGGCATCTGTGTTCTAGTAAACAAGAGTCGCTCAGATGCTAAAACAGTATATGTTTCTGTACCTCAAAATATGCAGGTCATTGACGTTATTAGCGGCCAAGCTATTCCAGTTAAAGATGGTAAGGCGGAGGTCTTTTTGTGGCAGCTTGGCTGTACCGTTTTAAACGTTCAGCCAGCTTATAGGTTACAAAAGCCTCTTGAGCCCGGTATGGGTATTCTTGCTCATATCACCTCTTTGCCTGCTAATGAGGATGTTATGATCAAATCAGGTCAGAAGCCTGGTGTCATTGGAAATGTAACCTCCGAGTTCATCGATTTTCTCGCCAAATCTGGTCAGAAATATTGGCAGATTTTGCCTGTCAGTCCAACTGATGAGTACGATTCTCCTTATGCGGGAATTTCAGCTTTTGCAGGAAACATCAATCTGCTTGACCAAACCGCAATGGAGAAAGTCATTTCTGAGTGCGATGATCCTCAAGGCAAGCGATCTGCTGAGTACCAGGCATTTCTGGCGAGAAACTCGTATTGGCTTGATTCGTATGCAGCATTTTGTGCTATTAAAGACCTGTTGGGTGAGGGAGTGTGGCAGGAGTGGCCTGAGCAATATCGCAGCTGGTCGAAAGAGCTACTCAAGCGTCCTGAGCTTACTCAGGCAATTGAACTTCATCGAAAGCACCAATTTGCTTTTGACGTTATTTGGGGCCAGACTCTAGCGGAGGCCCACGCTAAAGGCATTCAGATTATTGGCGACATGCCCATGTTTGTTTCAGAGGATTCCGCTGATGTTTGGGCACATCCAGAGCTCTTTTCATTGTATGCTACTGGTCACACAGAGCTTCAGGCCGGAGCTCCTGCCGACGCATTTTCTCAAGATGGCCAGCTGTGGGGTAATCCAACATATAACTGGCAGGCTCATAAAGATGAGGATTATCGTTGGTGGATTGAGCGATTCCGCAGGTCTTTCTATCTGTATGACTACACCAGGCTGGACCATTTTATTGGTTTTACGTCTTACTATGCTATTGAGCAAGGAAAGACTGCTGCTGAGGGTTCATTCAAGTTTGGTCCCGGCCTGGAGCTGTTTGATGTTGCTTATAAGCAGCTTGGATCACTACCTTTTATTGCAGAAGATTTAGGAGCGGTAACTCCTGCGGTCCGAGCGCTGCTTTCTCAGACGGGATTTCTAGGCATGAGCGTCATTCAGTTTGCTGATGGAGACTGTAGATATTCCTTTGCGCCAGCTCAGGATTCTATTGTATATAGCGGTACCCATGACACGCAAACGCTTATGGGTTTTGTAGAAGCTCGCTTCACGGGCGGCCAGGCAACTGATGAATCGCAACAGATTTTTGATCATCTTATGGAGCAGGTAGTTGGAACTTCTAATGTTGTAGTTATTCTGCCGCTTCAGGATGTTTTGGGCCTTTCTGATGATGCCCGCATGAATATTCCTGGTAAAGCTGAAGGAAATTGGTCTTGGCAGGTTAAGAAGGACATGCTTACACCACAGATTGTTCAGAAGCTGCAGAGGTTTGTTGAACTGCATCAGAGCAAGCTCGGCGCTTAAAAGTTAGGCTTCTTTCATATTTCAGTTACAGAAAAAGGTCCTTCTCGACTAGCGAGAAGGACCTTTTACATGCAGATACTCTTTTTGAGTTCACTATGACATTGTGTGCGGCAAAACGATGGTAAAACGTGTACCTACACCTTCGCGTGAAAGTACCTCAATAGAGCCGTCATGATTATCGACAATCCACTTAGCAATGGATAAGCCAAGTCCAGAACCCTCGTTGCTTTCAATACGAGCGTTGTCGGCTCTCCAGAATCTCTCAAAAATATGAGTGGCTGCTGTCTCGGACATACCTATGCCCTCATCTTCGATTGAAACTTGAACGGTTTTCTCGTCATACGAGACGTTAAAGGAAATGGTGGTCTGAGCAGCAGAATATCGAGCAGCATTTTGCACGATGATACGGATAGACTGTTTAATCATGGCGGTATCAGCAAGTACCTGATAGTGATCGTCCGTCAGTGTGCTCTGATCAAATTTCAGCGCATAGTGGTGAGTAGAATCAATCATTTCCGATTCTTCACATACCTCAGAAGTTATTCGCGCAAGATTAAGCTTAGTCTTTGTGAGGGTATTTCTTCCTGCGTCTCCGCGTGCTAAGAAGAGGAGCTGTTCAACAAGATCATGCATGTGCTCGCTTTCGGATTTGAGGGCAGCAATGGACTCGTCAAGTACCGCTTCATCTGTCTTACCCCAGCGATCCAGCATGTCAGTATAACCTCGGATAACAGCTATAGGCGTACGAAGCTCGTGGCTGGCATCGTTGACGAAGCGCATCTGTTGCAATTTTGCTTCTTGCATACGTTGAAGCAGTTTATTCAAGGCAATCTCAATACTTGCTAAGTCTTGATCACCCGTTTGAATCTTAGGAGCGTTGATATTGGCTTCTTCAATTGCCTGTTCAAGACTCTTCATTTTCTCGCTTTTGACCAGAACGTCATTTGTTGTAGCTCCGGTAGAAAGAATATCAATATTTACCAGTTGATCGGCTTTAAGTGCAAGTATATTGAGGGGCTGAAGAGCTCTTCTGACACGACGCATGTCACCGAAGAATGACAACAGATCAATGATTTCCCAGATAAGGATTGCAATGTACATGGGCCAAAAACGAGCTAAGTCTACGCCCAAATCAAATATTTTTGCGCCAAAAGTAGGGCCATGAACAATGTATTTAAGGCTTGAGAGCCCGTGTAAGAAAGTGAACCCAATAAGAGAAATAGAGTGAGACTCAGTAGGGAAAAATCCTAGGTAAAAAGTACCTTGTGGAACATGCTGGTTATACATATAAATAAAAATCAGAGCAATATTCACCAGTAAAAAGAGATTAAAGCCAACGTAATTCATCAGTTTACGCCACCAAAATCCCCAGGTAATAACTCCTGCAGTCGAGGAGTCGGAACGGGTAAAGAAAGACTTTTTATGCTCTTGTATGGTGGAACGATTATGCTTCTCTGATGACATATCCGACTCCACGAACAGTAGTAATTAGTTTGATGTTATAGCGATCGTCAATTTTTGCACGCAGATGAGCAATATGAACATCAACGTTATTAGTTTCTCCGGCAAACTCATAACCCAAAGCTTCAGATGCAATACGCTCACGGCTCATAACAACACCAACATGTTCCATGAGCATACGAAGTACTTCAAACTCTTTAGTTGTAAGCTCAATCGAATCGTTATTTACACAGACTTCTCTGCGATCAACATCAAGTGCGACGCCCTTAATTGTAAAGGCGCTTGTAGCAGCTGTTTGAGGAATTGTCGGAGAGTTTAAACTGTCTGCCTCATGATGCTTGAGGGCTACTCGGATGCGGGCAAGAAGTTCCTCTATTGCAAAAGGCTTGGTGAGGTAGTCATCTGCGCCCGCATCGAGACCAGCTACTTTATCCATAACCGAATCACGAGCAGTAAGCATGATAGTTGGCGTGTTTTTCTCGCGACGAATCCTTCTAAGGACTTCTAGACCATTAAGCTGGGGGAGAAGTACATCAAGCAAGATAAGATCATAGTCATTTGACAGTGCTTTTTCAGCTCCAGTTCTTCCGTCAAGAGCTTTGTCTACCTCATAGCCCTCATGTTTAAGCTCGAGTTCTATAAAGCGTGCAATTTTTTCTTCGTCTTCAACGATAAGAACCTTAATCATTTTCTTGCCTAAATTTCGAAGTTTTCTACTTTAGGTTTGGAACCAATTGCATTTTATTTTTTGTCGATAACATCTTTTTTGATGGAACCTGCTGCATCTGCAGCCTTATCCATTGCCTCATTTACATCAACAACAATAGGATAAGCTCCCTGGATGTGATAGCGCATTTCAAAGAAGAGACCAATGATGAGCAGCCAGAACGTAGCACCCCAGAGGAACAGACCAACAATCGGAATAATTACTGGCATGGCCATGAACTGCTCGCCACGACGAGTAACAATGAATTTTGTTTCTACACTCTTATGGAAGAGTTCCTTGCACTTTTCCCAAAGAGAAGACATATTCTCTGAGAAATCAGACTTTTTACTTGATTCTTGGTAGGCAATTTGAGCTGCTTCCATTTCTGGAGAAACGTCTGCCTGTGCAGCTGACTCAGTAGTATAGTTTGCAGTCTGCTTAGTGGACTTGCCCTGCTTCTCGAGCCAAATAATTGCATCAAGAACATTATCATCACAAGTGTCAAGTGCTACCTTTGCGTCCTCGTAGCTTACGCCGCACTTCTCGCGAATTACTTCAACCTTTTCGAGCTTTTCCATGATCAGCTTCCTTTCGAGATGTTAAAGACGCCTCTCGTCTTCGTGATACATGGTCTCTTATAAAGATTAACCAATTATTGAGGTTAGATTAAGCTTTCATAAGTATTTTAATGGGATTGTTTACACGTCTCAATTACAGACAGTGGCTTACCATTTACCGATTACTTACAAAACTAGCTTGTTTTAGCTGTTAAGTAGTTTGAAACTAATAAATAGTTATATATAGCTAACTTATGGCAGTTGAAGCTTTGCTTTCTCTGTCAAAGCCAGCCTGAATAACAGACATTACATTGTGAGTTTGTGGCAGGAGGCGGTGTAGGTATGGCAAGTTGTCAGAACCAAAGTGTTCAAGCTACTGAGTCCAACCAAAATACAAAACAAGATTCTCAGCAATCAGAAGTAAATCCCGTTGCGGTGTTGCTCGAGTGGTCAGACAGAAAAAGTATGTATGCACTGTCTGTCATTCTTGCCATTATTGGTGTCTTGGGAGGAATGGTGCCCTACGTTGCTGCAGGCAATATGGTGGTTGGCATCTTTGATGGAATTCAAGAATGGCCATTTTATCTGCATTGGGGACTTATAGCGGGCCTCAGCTATTTGATAAAGATTATCTTCCACCACCTTTCAACTATCGTTTCTCATAAGGCAACATTTGCAACAATTGCAAACATGCGCACCCGAGTGGCAAAGAAGCTGACAACTATCCCCATGGGATATGTGCTTGATACTCCTTCGGGCTCCCTCAAACGCCTGTTAGTCGAGAAGATCGATAGCATTGAAACCACACTTGCTCATGCAGTTCCTGAATTAACTTCAAACCTTACAGCTGCTTTTGCGGTTTTTGTGTACCTCATTGTTTTAGACTGGCGACTTGCTCTTGCTGCTTTGCTCACTATTATCGTGGGACTTGCCTGTTTATCAGGCATGATGAAGGACTATGAGTATTGGTATCAGAATACTATCGTAACTGGTAAAGAGATGAATAATGCCTCAGTTGAGTATGTGTCAGGAATTGAGGTAATTAAGGCTTTTGGACAGTCCGCAAGTTCTTACGAGAAGTTCTCAAAGGCTGTTTATGCTTCCGCCCATGCTTTTATTGATTGGATGAGGCACTGCCAAATCTGGCAGGATGCCATGCTGTCAATTGCCCCTGCAACATTAGTAACGGTATTGCCTCTTGGATGCTTGTTTGTACTTCAAGGATCTCTTTCTCCATCTACATTTGTCATGTGTGCCGTGCTTTCTCTAGGAATTTTTCAGCCGCTCTTTGAAGCAATGAGCTTTATGGATTCCCTTGCACAGGTTGGCTCTGTTGTTAAAGAAATTTCTGAGGTTTTGAATTACCCAGATCAGGTGAGAGCTAAGGCTCCTTGCACACTTGAAGGGACTGAAATTAAGCTAAGCGATGTTCGTTTCTCGTATGGAAGTAACGAGGTCATCCACGGAATTAATCTAGATATTGAGCCAGGACAAGTTACGGCACTTGTTGGTCCAAGTGGATCAGGTAAGTCTACTGTTGCACGGCTTATCGCAGGTTTCTGGGATCCAAATGAAGGGTCTGTTTCTATTGGAGGACAAGATATTCGCTCCTGTACTCCATCTCAACTTGCAAACCTCGTAGCTTATGTTGACCAAGATAGTTACCTTTTTGATGAAACCATTATGGAAAACATCAGAATGGGCAAAAAAGATGCCACCGATGATGAGGTTATTGCCTGTGCAAAAGCTTCTGGCTGCCATAACTTTATCCAATCACTTCCTCACGGCTATCAAACGGTTGTAGGAGGCTCAGGTGGGCACCTTTCTGGCGGAGAACGCCAGCGTGTAGCAATTGCACGAGCTATGCTCAAAAATGCGCCGATTATTATGCTGGATGAAGCAACAGCTTACGCGGATCCAGAATCTGAAGCAGAGGTTGAATCTGCAGTTGCAAAACTGGTAGCTGGTAAAACGCTGGTAGTTATTGCGCATCGTCTATCAACCGTACAAAATGCCGACAAAATTGTTGTCGTTAATAATGGCTCCATTGAATCTGAGGGTACTCACGAGCAGCTTATGGAGACATGTCCGCTCTACGCAACCATGTATCGCGCTCATATCGGCGCACTTGATGAGGCTTAAGGAGGGGAGTAGCAATGTTATCTGTCTTAAAAATGTACTTTCAGTTTGGAAGTTCTTATTGCCAGAAACTCCACAAGGGCCTGTTCTTCACCATTCTTGGCTGCCTCTTTGAAGGCGTGCAAATAACGGCGCTTTGGATTGTTTTTACAGCGCTGTCTACGGATACGCTCTCAACCCAGACGATAGTTTCTGCGCTGGGAGTTATGCTTCTGAGCATTATAGGAGCGTTCATCTGCGCTCATTTTAAGAGCGAGAATTTCTGTGATGCTAATTTCAGTATGGCTGGTGCCAAGCGCGCGGAAATTGGCGACACGTTGCGCCGTCTACCTATGGGTTACTTTAACGAGAATAGCCTTGGAGAAGTAACAGCTGTTATGACCAACCAGCTAGATGTAATGCAAAATCTTGGCGGCTTGCTCTATATGATGGTTTTTGGTGGTTTGGCCTTAACAGCAATTATTGTTGCGTTCCTGTTTGTATTTTGTTGGCAATTAGGCCTTATAACTGCAGCTACATTTGCTCTTTTCTGCATAACTATGGAGCTCTTGCAGGCCTATGTGCGCAATACATCAGATGATTATGTAGCAGCAAATACTACTTTGATTAGCTTCGTTCTTGAGTATGTTCGCGGCATTAGCGTGGTAAGGGCATTTTCCCTTATTGATGACGCTGAGGGAAAGTACGCCAAAGCAGTTGATGATTGCCGCGTTCAAGCGCTCAAACTTGAGTTTAAGGCGCTTCGTTTCTCAGTTTTGCAGATGGTTATCTCTAAGGCCACTAGCATTATTATGTGCCTGGTATCAGTTGGTCTATGGCTATCTGGAACACTTGATACAGCTACGTGCTTAACCGTAGTGGTTATGTCGTTTATGTTGTTCAGCCGTCTCGAATCTGCTGGTCGTTTCTCAACTATTTTGCGTAACATTGAAATTGCAATGGAGCAAACAAACGCTATTCTCGCCACACCTGCAATGGAGGAGGGAGAAGGTCTGGAGAAAGCGGATTCTTGCGACATAGAGCTTTCTCATGTCTCGTTTGGCTACGATGACAGGCAAATTCTTGACGATGTGAGCCTCTCGATTCCTGCAGGTACTTCTTGTGCCATTGTAGGTCCAAGTGGATCAGGTAAGACAACGCTTGTCCGCTTGATTGAACGTTTCTGGGATGTGAAATCAGGCAAGGTTATGCTTGGCAACCACGATGTGCGTGACTATAAAGTTGATGCACTTCTACAAAATTTCTCTACCGTTTTTCAGGGCGTATTCCTTTTTGATGATACCATCGAGAACAACATCAAGTTTGGTAATCCAAGTGCAACTCATGAGCAAGTAGTTGACGCAGCTAAGCGTGCCTGCTGTGAAGAGTTTATCCAGGCATTACCTGACGGATATGAAACACGCTTAGGAGAAGGCGGCTCAATGCTTTCTGGTGGCGAGCGCCAACGTCTTTCTATTGCACGCGCTATCTTAAAAGATGCGCCAATCGTGGTGCTTGATGAAGCTACGGCTAATGTTGATCCAGAAAACGAGCTTGAACTCCAGCGCGCAATTGCCGAGCTCACAAAGTCTAAGACTGTCATTATGATTGCACATCGCTTAAAAACGGTGCGAAATGCAAATCAGATACTTGTTCTGGACCAGGGGCGTATTGTTCAGCGGGGAACTCATGAATCTCTCATGAAAGAAGGCGGCATCTACGCTGATTTTGTTAACATGCGCGAGAAAACCGTCGGATGGAAAATTGCGTAACTACTGGCAAGTTGCTGAGAAATATCACATGTAAAAAATATGCACCCAAGCAGCGCTTGGGTGCATATAATGTTAAAGCTGAAATGCGGTTTACTGAACCTGACAAATCATAGCCACATTAGTTGAAGTGGTGTAGTCACCAAGACGTGGGCTGGTATGAGGATCGCCAGCAGTCAGAACAACAATATCGCCAGTCTCAACAACGCCAACTTCCTTTGCAACGTTCAGAGCGTTGTACATGGTGTTAGAAAGCGTGCCCTGCTCAGAGGTCTTGAATGCATAGACACCCCAATAGAAGCAGGTACGACGAACTGCCTCATCAGATGGAGACATTGCATACAGAGGACGCTTTGGACGGAAGTTAGAAACAAGGCGAGCAGTACGGCCAGAGTGTGTTGGGCAGATGATGCACTTAGCGTCAACACGGATTGCCATATCAACTGCAGCAAAGCCAGTAGCGCCGTTGACGTTCTTAAGGCCCTCACGCTGGTGATAGACATCCTTGACTGGCAGGTACTTCTCGGTCTCCTTGCAGATGGAAGCCATAGTCTTTACTGCCTCAACAGGGTACTTACCAGCTGCGGACTCACCAGAAAGCATGACGCAGTCAGTGCCGTCATAGATTGCGTTAGCAACGTCGGTAACCTCTGCACGGGTTGGGCGAGGGTTGCGAATCATAGAGTCAAGCATCTGAGTTGCGGTGATGACAGGCTTATAAGCGTCGTTGCATTTCTTGATGATAGTCTTCTGGATGTGAGGAACCTCAGCTGCAGGAACCTCAACGCCAAGGTCACCACGGGCAACCATGATGCCGTTAGAAGCTGCAAGAATCTCGTCAAAGTTCTTTACGCCAAGAGCGGACTCAATCTTAGGGAAGATCTGTACGTTAGGAGTGCCCATCTCACGGCAGATGTTACGAATTTCCTCAACTGCAGCGCCATCACGAATGAAGGAAGCAGCAATTGCATCAATACCAAGCTCGCAACCAAACATGATGTCTGCGCGGTCCTGCTCAGTGACGGAAGGAAGGCCAATGTTGACGTTAGGAACGTTTACGCCCTTCTTCTCGCCAAGCTCACCACCGTTGATAATCTTGCAGTACATGTCAGTGCCCTCAACGTGGTCAACCTCAAGGCCAATGAGACCGTCATCAATAAGGATGATGGAGCCCTTCTGGACCTCTTTTGGAAGATTCTTGTAGTCAAGTGAAAAGCGCTTAGCGTTGCCGATGACGTCATCATCAGTGGTGACAATTACGGAATCACCAGTAGTAAGGGTGACCTTCTTACCATCCTCGAGAAGACCGGTGCGAACCTCAGGACCCTTTGTATCAAGCATGATAGCAATAGGAATACCAAGTTCATCAGAGATAGAACGAACGCGACCAATCATAGTGCGGTGATACTCATGGCTACCGTGCGAGAAGTTAAAACGTGCGACGTTCATGCCAGCAAGAATGAGCTCACGAAGGACCTCATCACTTTCTGTAGCAGGACCCATAGTACAAACAATCTTGGTCTTTTTGCGAGCCATATCTCTCCTTTTCATAGGAATTGAAATCACATTCGATTATTAATAGTAACCGTTTTCAGAGCGTTTGTTTTTCTGGTACTTAGCAAACCACACTTTTATCAACGTAGTCAGTACCCTCAGCAAAAGCAGTTGCGTTATTAAGAGTAACCTGAGCAATCTGAGAAAGTGCCTCATGAGTAAAGAATGCCTGGTGACTTGTCATAACTACGTTAGGGAAAGAGCAGAGCGTAGAGGTAACTGAATCAAAGACCTCAGCTCCGCGGTCCTTATAGACGTTTGGATTTTCCTCTTCATAAACGTCAAGGCCACAAGCACCAATTTTGCCAGAAAGAATGCCGCGAATAAGAGCATTGGTATCAATAAGTCCACCGCGACCAGTATTAACAAGGATGACGCCATCTTTCATCTTTCCGATGGTCTTATCGTTAATCATGTGGTAGCTCTCGTCATTTAAGAAAGCGTGGAGTGAAATAAAGTCCGAACGCTCCCAAAGCTCATCGTAGCTGACATACTCATCAACAACGTGCTCGTCATTGACAAGGCTCATATTTGGATACAGGTCTGCACCAAGGACGTGCATGCCAAAACCCTTGCAGATACGGCAAAGTGCTGCGCCAATACGACCAGTTCCAACAATGCCGGCAGTTTTGCCGTGAAGCGTATCGCCAACAAGGCCAACAAGCGAGAAGTTATTCTCACGAATTCTAATGTAGCCACGGTGAATACGACGGTTAGCAGCAAGAGCAAGACCCATAGCGTGCTCTGCGATTGCCTCAGGGGAGTAAGCAGGTACGCGCGTAACCGTAATGCCAAGGTCTTTAGCAGCGTTAACATCAACAGCGTCAAAGCCAGCGCAGCGCATGAGCAGCAGCTTAACGTCAAAGCCGGCAAGAATCTCAAGAGTCAGAATTGAAGCGTCTGCATTAACAAAAGCGCAGACAGCGTCATAACCCTTAGCAAAGCCTGCGGTCATAGGCGTAAGGTTTGACTCAATGTAGTCGATTGAAACATCTGGATACTTTGGAAGCTCAAGGTTGAAAGAATCCTTGTCATAACTTTGAGCACCATAAAACAGGATTTTCATAACTGCCTCCTTGCCAAAATTAACGTTTGGCTTATGTTGTTATGTTCTGCGCTTATTGTACCCCCTTGGATAACGATTATTTGCCACATAACAGGAGTTTTGAGAAATATTTATAAGGTTTGAAATAAGAAAGAATACAGTAAAATGATAGAGCATTGTAAGGTCTTATGATAGGACGTTGTAAGGTCCTGACACGGAAACCTTGGTGAGCCCTTGCCCCTCTCCTGGGGAATTATGATCGGGCATCAATCTGTCAGGTAGAAACCCAGGAGGAACTTTGAAAGAGTATCTTTCAAGTGCGGCTGATGTAATCAGTGCGCAAAAAACTGATGCTGAAGTTGGTCTGTCTGATGCAGAAGCAGCTTCACGTCTTGAGGCTCATGGCCTCAACAAGCTTAAAGAAGCACCAAAAGAATCAATTATTAAGAGATTCTTTGCACAGATGGCTGATCCTATGGTCATCATGCTTCTTGTTGCTGCTGCTATTTCCGCTGCTGAAGGTATTTATACCGGAGAAGGCGGAATTGCAGACGTTGTAATTATTCTGTTTGTTGTTGTCACCAATTCCGTTCTTGGTGTTGTCCAGGAGGGCAAAGCCGAGGAAGCTCTTGCTGCTCTGCAAGAGATGAGCGCAGCTCAGAGCAAGGTTATCAGAGACGGTCGTCTTGAGACGGTTGCCTCAACCGAGCTTGTTGTGGGCGATATTATTCTGCTTGAGGCGGGTGACTCTGTCCCAGCTGATTGCCGCATTCTTGAGAGTGCTTCTATGAAGGTAGAGGAGTCTGCGCTCACGGGAGAATCAGTTCCTGTCGAGAAACACGCGGAGACCCTCAGTCTTGCTGAAGACACTGATGACATTCCTTTGGGTGACCGAAAGAATATGTGTTACTCCGGATCTATTGTGGTCTATGGTCGTGGTCGCGCAGTTGTTGTTGCAACCGGTATGGACACCGAGATGGGCAAGATTGCAGATGCAATTTCCCAGGCAGAGGATGGACAGACACCACTCCAGATTGCGCTCGATAAGCTTTCTCATACGCTAACCATTCTTGTTGTTGTCATCTCACTGATTGTTTTTGCAACAGGTTTCATCAAGCACGGTGCCGAGATGTTTGGCAACTTTGACCTTGTCCTAAGCACGTTTATGGTTGCAGTTTCTCTTGCAGTAGCTGCAATTCCAGAGGGTCTTGTTGCTGTTGTTACCATCGTTCTTTCTATGGGTGTTACCAGAATGAGCGAACGCCAC
>CALKTD010000025.1 GCA_937997345.1 uncultured Atopobium sp.
TTGCATGTGTTAGGCGCGCCGCCAGCGTTCATCCTGAGCCAGGATCGAACTCTCCATTCAAAATTAAACTGACTAAAAGTCAGTACAATTTAAAGTTGAGTTGAATCCACGTCTCTAAAATCCCGCTGATCTCGGATTCGCTGAAATTATGAATTGACTATTGAACAAAATGTTCAGATTCGAATTTCGCTTGTCTGTCTTTGCTGATCTTTCGATCGCAGTATCCGGTTTTCAAGGTTCGCTGCGCTGCGATTTCACATTGCGTGGTGCGCGGCGCGGGGAATAACTATACGCACTTACGACTCGTTTGTGAAGATGATTTTGTATCTTCTTAATTCCTCCATAATTTCTACACAATTAGTAGTCTTTAGTGAACTAATGCGTATATTGGGCACTGGATTCCCTTTATCGTCTAGTAGTAACCCTTTTTTTCAACTATATATAGTGTTGTCATTTTTACGATATCTTTATTATCTTTTTACGTTGTCTTGACGCGCGTTATTTCGTTGTCTTTTTTCACGCTTTTTACGCGATTTTTATTACCTCTTTTATCGTGACTTTTTCACGTGTCTTTTATCGCGGTTTTTTGCGCGTCTTAATGAGGCTAAATCTCGTCTTTTACAATCTGGCAAGCTGCATCAAGAAGTTGATCGCGAAGCGTCTCGTTAGCGGCCTCAGAATACACGCGTACCAGCGCATCCATACGAGAAGGACGAATAAGCACCCAAGAATCGTCTTTAAACTGAAGCTTAAGACCATCAGCATGGCTTACCGAAACAGGAACTTTGCCTGCAACGTTTTCTGGATTAAGGCCTGGAAGGATGTTTCTGAACGCCTGGGTAGCCGCAGCATCAAGTCGCACTCCTCGCCTGCTATAACACATGCGACCCAGCTTAGCCTCGTCCTCAGAGACAAGCTGAGCAAGCGATTTATGGGTGTACGCCAGCATTTCCACAACAAGCAGGGCTACAAGCAGGCCGTCTCGCTCCAACAGATGGCTTGGAATGCAAATACCGCCGTACTCCTCTGCGGCGAGAAGAACGTCTCCTTGCTCGATCTCTGAATAAAGTCGTGCAAATCCAACAGGCACGCTTGCGGACTCTAGTCCAAGATAAGCTGCTTGCCTAGATACCGTTGCAGAACAGGTCAGTGTAGAAACAACACGGCCGGTTTGCTTTCTATTTTGTACAAGATGGCGCGTGATAAGCGGAATAAGCTCGTGTGGACTAAGGAGTCGGCCGGTTTCATCTACGGCAGCAGCACGGTCTCCGTCGCAATCAACCAAAAGACCCAGCTGTGCGTGGCGGCTTACCACCATCGAAGAGCACTCATCGGCCCAAGGATCCGCTGGTTGTGGGTGAATACCACCAAAATCCCTGACAGGACCTTGATGCATCTGATGAACAACACATCCAGCTGCGGAAAGTACGTCAGCAAGCAGGTCTGTTGCCGCGCCATACATAGGATCAACTACCACGCTAGGGCGCAGCTCCTTAATAACAGACACATTAATCTGGTTAAGCAGCGCACTTTTATAAGGCGTCACAATATCTGTTGTGGTAAAAGTTCCACGCTGATCTGTTGGCTCAAGCGGCGTTGCGGATTCCACGCGCTGAAGAAAAACACGAGAAACAGGACCTCCATTAGCAGCGCGAATAATCATGCCGCAATATTCGCAGGAAAGCTCAGTTGCAGAAATAATGAGGCCACCAGCTACATCTTTATGATGTGCACAGGCCCAGCAAACAGATGGAGTTGGGCAAAAAGTCTCGGACACACGCACGTCTAAACCAAAGGAAGCCAATGTTGCAGCGGCTTCAAGAGCAGACGAATCTGCTTCAAAGCGTGTGTCAAAGCCGACAAACACAATACCGCCAGGCAGCTCCTGTGACCAAACAGCACCAAGGGCCTCTGCAAGTCTAACTACATTGTCCCTGGTAAAGCCTTTATCATAGCGGGCTTGCCAGCCATCGCTGCCAAAACGGAGTATGTCAGGTCTTTTATCCAATGCGGTTGGCATAGCTGCCGAGCGCCTCTTTAAATGCTGCTGCAGAGCTCTGGTCAGAGAGTGCCATGCGTGCATTAGTTGCTGCCCAAGCTGCAGGAGTACCAGTATCGCAGCCCTCTTCTGGGTCGATTACCAGCGCATACATCTCTTCCTCAGCAAGCAGGCGCTCCATTGCATCTGTCAGCTGAATCTCGTTGCCAGCGCCAGGACCCTGAGTTGCCAGGAGCTCCATAATCTTTGGAGAAAGCAGGTAACGACCAACAATAAACAGATGAGAAGGTGCGTCCTCTGGACGGGGCTTCTCGACAAGGCCTGTTACCTTCCAAATAGCACCCTCGCCCTCAGAGTTATCTGAAGGAGAAGAAATGCACTCACCTGCGATAATGCCGTAGCGATTCACCTGATCTGCAGGGACTGGAGCAACCGCAATGACGGAAGCACCATTGTGCTGTTTGGAAATCTCTGCCATGCGGATGCACATCTGACGATCTGGAACAAAGTAATCACCAAGAAGTACAAAGAATGGCTGGTCACCTACGCCGTCTGCGGCACACAGTACTGCATGGCCAAGGCCACGAGGATTGTCCTGATAGGTAAAGGAAACAGGAAGCGCAGAAGCTGCATGAACTTTCTCGGCAAGGTCTTGCTTTCCACGAGAAGAAAGGTCTGTCTCAAACTCCTGGTCTTCAGCAAAGTAGGTTTCAATCTGTGGCTTCTCGCGAGAATTGATGATGATTACCTCATCGACCTCTTCTGGCTCAAGAGCCTCTTCTACTACGTACTGGATGACGGGCTTATCCAAAACAGGCAATAGCTCTTTAGGGGTTACCTTTGTTGCAGGTAGAAAGCGCGTACCTAGACCTGCTGCTGGGATAATTGCCTTCATGTGTTTGCCTTTCACCTATGAGCCCTATTGGCTCTGCACACCTAACGTGCGCTTGTAAGAATGACGGTTTTGCCGCCGATAAACTCAAATGACAGGCGCTTTTATACGTATCTAGCTTGCATAAGCGCCAGGTTAAGTTACTTGCTTGGAATCTCAATTCCACGCTTCTCAAGGAATTCAATGAGCTTAGCCAGCGTGTCTACAGAAAGTGAGTGCTCCATAAGGCAAGCCTCTGCGTCTGCAGTCTCTGTGTCTACACCCAAGTCCTCCTCAAGGAAAGTGCGAAGCGCACGGTGAGCACGCCATGTGGTACGGGCATTTGCCTCGCCTTCTTTGGTCAGCGTGACACGACCATAACGACTCTGCTCAACCATGTCCTGCTCTTTAAGCTGGGATAGAGCCTTGTTGACGCTTGCCTTGGAAACATCAAGGCTCTCGGCAATATCAACGGAGCGGACGCTCTTATCGTCATCTGGCTGCTCAAGTGCAATTCGATAAATTGCCTCGAGATAGTCCTCGCCGGCTTTTGTCAGTGTGTGGTCGTTTTGTACGTTATCGTTGGCCATAACTCTCCTCCGACGACTGCTTGACAGTCTTTTTCATGCAAAATCAGTTGCGCTACGCAACGAAAATATTTCTAACACTTGAATGATACCCAAAAATGACGCTTAGGTTTACTGGCGAGAAGAGCTGTTTGAAGATTCTGAGGACTCTTCTGAGCTTTTCTCGGCAGCCTCAGCATTTGCTTCGGCGTCTGTTTGTCCGTTTAAGCTAGACGGATCGTCTCCTGCATCAATTACTTTCATCATCTTTGCAAGTGCATCTTTATCTGCAATAACATACGACTGACCATCAATTTCTGTTCCCTCGGATGGTACGTATGCCGTATAAATATCCTTGTCAGTGTTCATGCCAATCATCTGAGTACCCAAAGAAATAATGTCTGAGACAGAGAGATCGGTAATAACCATGCTTGCCGTTGAATTGACAGTATTTGCAATAGCTACAGGGTCTCCTGTGTTCAGAATCTGAGCAATCATAGCCTTGATGAAGGTTCTCTGATGGCGCATGCGAGTGTAATCGCTGTCTGCAAAAGCGTAGCGAACACGAGTAAAGAAGAGTGCCTGAGCACCGTTCAGCTTCTGCACGCCAGGGTACAGTTCAACAACGTCGCTGAAGTTCTCTGTATCGCGCATGTACTGCTCAACGTTTACGGTTACGCCACCAAGGGCATCTGTAATGCCTGCGAGACCATCAAAATTAACCTCTGCATAGTGGGCAATATGTACGCCGCACAGTTCATTTACAGCTTGTACCATGCCATTTGCACCGTCATAGTAGTGGACGGCGTTAATCTTCATGTAAGAACCCTTCCACAAGACACGGGTATCTCGTGGAATAGAAAGCATAGTCACACGCTTATGGATAGGATCAACGCGTGCCAAAATAATGGAATCCGCACGATATTCAGTCTCACCAGGTCGGCCGTCGGTTCCTAGAAGCAGCATATAATAGGGGTCGCTTGGTGCAGAAGGCTCCTGAAGCGTCTGACGAAGCTCAGCAGTAATGACCTGCGAGTTATTGAGCTGCGCCTGAACGCTTGCATACCAGATACCTGCGCCCACCACAGCGGCAACAAAAACAGCAGCAAGAACGCCTAGAAGCGATCTAACTACCATCTGCTTTCTGAAGACACGCTTACGACGCTTGTGGTATCCCTCTGCCTGTGTACGGCTAAAAGGAGAGTTGCTAACTGCAGCGTTCTGCGACGTATTGGTTGCAGCGCTTGGTGCAGTACCTTGGGTACTTTCCGTAGCGGTATTTTGTGCAGCGTCAGCCGAAGTGCCCTGTAAAGCCCCGTTGTCGAGCAGTTTTGCATGCTTTGGTTTAGTTGACACAAACTATCCTTCGATAAAGTCGTCGTCTGGAATGGTAGTTCGCTGAGCATCTGCTCCCAATGCGACGAGTTTCTCGACAAATCCCTCGTAACCGCGGTCAATGTGATGGATGGCAGAAACGATTGTTTCTCCCTCGGCCACAAGACCAGCCATAACAAGTGCAGCTCCACCACGAAGATCTGGTGACTTGACCTGCGTCCCCTCAAAGCCGGAGACGCCGCGAACAATAGCGTGATGGCCCTCGATGGTGATGTCTGCTCCCATACGGGAAAGCTCGGATGCCAACATAAAGCGGTTCTCAAAGACGTTTTCCGTGATAATGCAGGTGCCCTTAGCCAGAGCAAGCAGCGTCATAGTCTGTGCCTGCATATCTGTTGGGAAACCGGGGAATGGCAGCGTCTGGATATCGATAGCTTTAAGATCTTGCTGGCGAGAAGCCCTTGCCCACCTATCTCCGGTCTCGATGGTAATGCCCATCTGCTCGTACTTCTTAAGTACCAGACCAAGGTGATTCGGCTCAAAACCGTGAACGGTAATAGGCTCACCAGTAAGCGCACCAATAGCCAGGAACGTACCAGCCTCAATGCGGTCGCCAACAACTTCGTGCTCAACAGGGTGCAGCTCTGTGACGCCGTGAATCTCAATAACAGGAGATCCGGCACCCTGAATGTTAGCGCCCATTTTGTTGAGCATATTAGCGAGGTCAACAATTTCTGGCTCACGAGCTGCGTTATCAATGACTGTTACACCCTTGGCAAAAACTGATGCCATCATCAGGTTCTCTGTTGCACCAACGGAAGCAAAGGCCAGAGAAACGGTCTCGCCGGTTATGCCGTGAGGAGCGCTTGCGTGAATATTGCCGTGCTCAACCTTAAATTCAACACCCAAAGCCTCGAGGCCCAGGATGTGCATGTCAATTTTGCGAGCACCGATATTACAACCGCCTGGCATTGCCACAACGGCCTTGCCAAAACGAGAAATAAGGGGACCCAAAACAGCAGTTGATGCACGCATCTGTGCAACAAGACTGTAAGGAGTCTCCCAGCTTGTAATATCTGTGGTATCAATTTTGAGCTCGTGAAGACCAACGACTTCAATGCGAGCGCCTAACGTCTTGAGCACCTTGCCCATGACGTGAACGTCTGCAATATTAGGAACGTTAGTGAGCGTAGTAACACCAGGAGCCATGATGGTTGCAGCCATCAATTTAAGGGCAGAGTTTTTTGCACCCTCTACAGTGACCTCTCCTGTGACAGAACGGCCACCTACTACTTTTATGACGTCCATAAACCTCCGAAAACGACAGTGAGAGAATTTTACTCCTCAACCACTTGCTTCAGAAGTAGATTACACCAGTCTATCTTTTTTTCGTAGTAGGCACGACGATTATCGTCTTCTGGAAGAGAAAGCATCTGGTCAATGACGTCATCTCTTGTCTCACGCACAACATCTGCATCAATGTCGTCAACGCGACGAGCATGATCTGCCAAGATAATGACTCCTGTTGGATCGATTTCTGCGTATCCACCAGAAATCACTATCTTGGTCATAGATTCTTCTTTATTCTCTGGATGAGGCATGTGCAGTCTTACAACACCATCACCAAGCGCAATGATTTCTGGTGCGTGGCCTGGCCACACACCATACTCTCCATCTGCTGAAGCAAGAATCAGACTTTCAACAGTTCCTTCGTAAAGGAGCTTATCTGGTCTGACAAACTGACAAGTCAACTCAGCCATGAGAAATCCTAGTTCTGTGAGCTATCCGAAGCGGACATCTTTGCAGCGCGCTCGCGAACATCTTCGATGGTGCCTGCAAAACGGAATGCCTGCTCAGGAAGGTCATCGCACTTACCATCAATAATCTCTGCAAACGAGCGGACAGTCTCCTCAACGGTGCAGTACACGCCAGGGTTACCGGTGAACTTCTCGGCAACGTGGAATGACTGAGAGAGGAACTGCTGAATCTTACGAGCGCGAGCAACGGTTTGCTGCTGCTCCTCAGAAAGCTCGTCCATACCCAGAATTGCAATGATGTCCTGAAGGTCGGAGTACTCCTGCAGAGTCTCCTGAACTGCCATAGCAACACGGTAGTGCTCTGAACCAACAATGGATGGATCAAGAGCAGAACTGGAGCTGGCCAGAGGATCGACTGCTGGGTAAATACCAAGCTCGGTAATAGCACGAGAAAGAACGGTAGTTGCATCCAAGTGCGTAAAGGTTGTAGCAGGAGCAGGGTCAGTAAGGTCGTCTGCAGGGACGTAAACTGCCTGTACGGAAGTAATAGAGCCTTCCTTGGTGGAAGTAATGCGCTCCTGAAGCTCGCCCATCTCTGTAGCCAGGGTTGGCTGGTAACCAACTGCGGAAGGCATACGACCGAGAAGTGCGGAAACCTCAGAACCTGCCTGAGAGAAGCGGAAGATGTTGTCGATGAACAACAGAACATCCTGGCCCTGATCACGGAAGTACTCTGCAGTAGTAAGGCCTGCAAGAGCAACACGCATACGAGCTCCTGGTGGCTCGTTCATCTGACCGTAGACGAGGCAGGTCTTGTTAATAACGCCAGACTCAGTCATCTCAAGGAAGAGGTCAGTACCCTCACGAGTACGCTCTCCAACGCCGGTGAATACGGATGTACCACCGTGCTGCTGAGCCAGGTTGTTAATAAGCTCCTGAATCAGAACGGTCTTACCAACGCCAGCGCCACCAAAGAGGCCAGTCTTTCCGCCTCGAACATAAGGCTCGAGAAGATCAATTGCCTTGATGCCCGTCTCAAAGATCTCTGTCTCTGTAGTGAGATCTTCGAAGAGAGGTGCTGGGTGGTGAATAGGATAAAACTCAACGTCTTCAGGAATTTCTCCACCGTCAACAGGCTGACCCATGACGTTCCAGACGCGGCCCAGCGTAGATTTGCCTACTGGCATCATCATTGGCTTGCCGGTGTCCTTAACGCGAAGATTACGCTGAAGACCATCAGTTGACGACATAGCGACGGTACGAACAACACCACCGTGAAGCTGAGACTCAACCTCAAGAACGGTGCTGACGTGACCAACAGGCGTGTCATCCTCTACCGTCAGTGCGGTATAGATGCTTGGAACAGGTCCGTCGAACTTAACGTCGACAACTGGTCCAACTACGCGAACGATTACGCCATCGTCAACGCGCTGATTGCGCTTGTTGAGAATAGCTTCCTCAAAGGAAGAAGTCTCTACTTGCATATCTGACATTACATATCCTCCAATGCTGCAGCACCACCGATAATCTCATTGAGCTCAGTGGTGATTGCGCCCTGGCGTTCGCGATTGTACGTACGGCTAAGAGCGCCTAAGACGTTCTCAGCATTATCAGTTGCAGACTGCATTGCACGACGGCGTGCACCATGCTCGGCTGCAGCAGAATCAAGAAGTGCGTGGAAGATGACCGTCTTGATATAAGCGGGCATCAACGAATCAAGTACCTGAGAAGCAGATGGCGAGAAGTGATATTCACTCTTGTTATACGTCTTCACCTGTGAGAGGGCTTCTTCGGTACGTGGTTTATTAGGAATCGTGAGTTTATCGCGCGAAATAGGAAGAAGTTGCTCTGTAACCTGCTCTTGGTCAACACGGTTCTTTGCATGCCAGTACTTGATTACGACACGATCAATCTTACCCTTGATATAGCTATCCATGATGTAGGAAGCAATACGATCAGCCTGGTCTGCTGTAGGCTCAGAGGAAATGCCTACATAAGACATGGTGGGCTTGATATTTCTATACGTAAAGTACTCAGTTGGCTTGCGTCCGCAAGTAATTATCTCGGACGACACCCCCTTAGCCTTAAGACGTGCCATCTCATGCTCAACCTCGCGCTGCGGCAGGATGTTAAATCCGCCCGCAAGTCCGCGGTCAGATGCGATGACTAAGAACAGCACGTTCTTCTCGACTTTGTGTGTAGCAAGAAGAGGCTGTTTCTTTGGATTAAAGCTAGCGCTTGCTACATTTGCAAGCATAAGGGTAATAGCTTCCTTATATGGCGAAGCAGCCTCGGCCCTATCAAGTGCCTTGCGGACACGCGCTGTCGAGATCATCGACATCGTACGCGTAATCTGCATGGTGCTCCTGATGGAGCTCATACGCCTCGATATTTCGTGAAGGTTCGCCATTGATAATTACTCCTGCAATGAACCCTGGGTTACTGCGTCAAAAGAGCCTGGTGTATCTGAATTAGCTTCTGCCTCATCCACAACCTTGTTTGGATGCTCTTCCAAGAACTTAGCCTTGAAGTGCTTAATGTGATCACTCAAGCGCTCTGCCTGCTCGTCAGAAATCTTTCCGTTGCGCAGAGAGTTGCGAAGCTGTGGGTGATACTCACTCATGTACTGAGCAAGGCCATCACGGAAGAGAGCAACGTTCTCAAGATCAACGTCATCAATGAAGTTCTCTTTTGCAGCGTAGATTGCGCAAATCTGGTCAACTACGTCCAGAGCTGAGTAACGTGGCTGCTTGAGAAGCTCCATCATATGAGCACCGTGATTGAGCTGGTACTGCGTAGTTGCATCCAAGTCGGATCCAAACTGCGAGAATGCCTGCTTCTCACGGTAACTTGCAAGGTCCAGACGAAGTGTACCTGCAACCTGCTTCATAGCCTTGACCTGAGCATCGCCACCAACGCGGGATACGGAAATACCTACGTCGACTGCTGGGCGCTGGCCCTGGAAGAAGAGATTAGACTGCAGATAAATCTGGCCGTCTGTAATGGAAATGACGTTTGTAGGAATGTATGCAGAAACGTCGCCTTCCTGCGTCTCAATAATTGGAAGTGCTGTAAGAGAACCTGCTCCGTTATCATCGGAGAGCTTACATGCACGCTCCAGCAAGCGTGAGTGCAGGTAGAAAATATCACCAGGATATGCCTCACGTCCTGGTGGACGGTGAAGCGTCAGTGACATCTGACGGTATGCAACTGCCTGCTTAGAGAGGTCATCATAAACAACAAGAACGTGTCCGCCTGGATGATCTTTGTCAGCAGGCTTGCCGTCCTTATCGTTATACATAAAGAACTCACCAATAGCAGCGCCTGCCATAGGGGCAATGTACTGCATTGGAGCAGAATCAGCTGCGGTAGCTGCAACAATGACGGTCTTATCAAGAACACCATGGCGGGAAAGAGATTCGCGGATGTTTGCAACTGTAGACGCCTTCTGACCGATGGCGACATAGATACAAACCATGTCGGTGTTCTTCTGGTTTACGATAGCGTCAATTGCGATAGCGGTCTTACCGGTCTTACGGTCACCAATGATCAACTCACGCTGACCACGGCCGACAGGAACCATAGCGTCAATTGCAAGAAGGCCAGTCTGAACTGGCTCGCAGACAGGCTGACGCTGCATAATGCCAGGAGCCTTGAACTCAATAGGACGACGATGTGTAGCATGGATTGCACCAAGACCGTCAATCGGCTGACCCAATGGATTAACAACACGACCAAGCATGTCGTATCCAGCAGGGATGTCCATAACACGGCCAGTAGTGCGACACTCGTCGCCTTCCTTGATTTCAGAAACTTCGCCGAACAAAACAGCACCGACAGAAGTCTCATCAAGGTTCTGAGCAAGACCGAATACGCTGTGGCCAGTAATGGAGCTGGTAAACTCCAGCAACTCGCCTGCCATAGCGCTGCGTAGACCAGCAACACGAGCAATACCGTCTGCTACCTCAGTAACAGCAGATACCTCTTGCTGGGATACGGTTGAATTGACCTTAGAAAGGCGCTCTCTAAGCTGTGCCATTACGGCATCTGAGCTCAGCGTTCCTTCCTGTATGGTGGTCTTATCAGTCATTACAATTCACTTTCAACGTGATCTGAAGAGAGCCTACTCTTAATGTGAGTGAGTTGTGTCTTTACCGATGCATCATAACGATGATCACGTGCCTCAACTACGATGCCGCCCAAAATCTTGGGATTAACACGCTCAATGAGATACACCTGAGTATTGAAGTACTTCTCGAGCTTCTCAGTGACCTTTGCACGTAACTCATCATCAAGAGGCATTGTGGTGGTTACCGTTACCGTAAGTGTCTTGTCTTCTTCTTCAAGAAGCTCCTGGAACGTTGCGGCAACATCATTGATAAGGTTAACATCCTCACTCGCCTGCATAGCACCAAGAGTCTCAAGAACTTCTGGAGAGAACTTCTTTGCGTGCTGCACCTGTACGAGGTCTGCGGTTGCACGACCCTCTGCGCGGCCAGCCTCCAGGAGTGCCCTGGTATAGCCCTCTACTTTTCTGTCTTGATCGTCTTTATTAGTGCTCATCTGGAGTACCTACTTCCGCAAGGTACTTTTCGGCAAGAGCACGCTGCTGCTCTACTGAGAGCTCGTTGCCAATAATCTTTCCGGCAATATCGACGGCAAGATCAACAACGGAATCAGAAAGCTCGGCCATAGCGTGACGACGCTCAGACTCTACAACGCCCTTACCCTTAGTAATAATCTCGACAGCTTCTGCCTTTGCCTGCTCAATAATACGAGCACGCTCTTCTTCGCCCTCACGCTTAGCAGCAGAAACAATCTCGTCTGCTTGCTGCTTAGCTGCGTCGATACCAGCCGCTGCGATTTCACGATCCTTGTTGGCTTCCTCGCGAGACTTTGCTGCAGCGTCCAGATCGCCTTGGATCTTCTCTTGACGCTTGTCAAGCATACGTAGAACGGAAGGCCATACAAACTTTGCTACAACAGCAAAGATGATCAGAAACGCAATCAGAGCAGGAACAAACTCAGCGGGCTTTGGAAGAAGAATATCGGCACCACTTGCACCCTCTTCAGCAAGTGCGACTGAGGGAGCTATTGCCACAAGTAGAGCGGCAGTTGCGCCTACTGTGCTGGCCTTTCTTGCTCCCTTACAAATCGTATTCATGCATTCCTCCAACGTAGCGATTTCGCTGTTACGTACTGTTATTTACTTAACCATCAGGGTAACAACGAAGCCAATCAGGGTAAGTGCCTCAATGAATGCGCAGCCAAGAATAAAGACTGTGAAGAGACGACCCTGGACCTCAGGCTGACGAGCCATGTTGTTAGCGGCACTCGTTGCTACGACGCTAATACAAATTGCTGCTCCCATAACGCAAAGAGCATATCCGAAAATACCCACGATTCCTCCTTTTTCGCTCGCCCCTCTCAAGGCGACCAATATACATACCTATCATCAACTGAGCGTGGGCTCAGATGACTTCATCTTTTGTGCCGTTTGGCACCAGTGTGGCAATGCCACCAACTAAGCGTTTTGCTTAGTGCTCAGACTCTACCAGCTGGATGTAGACAGTGGAGAGCAGGGTAAAAACGTATGCCTGAATGAAAGCAACAATAGTTTCTACCAAATAAATGATAATCAACAGCAAAACCCAGAAAATCGAAAATCCTGCCTGAGCAGCTGTTGATGCGGAGAAGTTCTCAATTGCTGGCATAAAGTACATAGATGCAAGAATTGCAAACGTACCCATGACGATGTGACCTGCATACATGTTGCAGAACAGACGGACAGCCAGAGTAACCAGACGAAGGAATGTTGAGAAGACCTCAATAACCCAGATAACTGCTGCGATAACAGGATTAACGCCCTTTGGTGCAAGGCTCAAGATATAGCCAATAACACCCATCTTTTTTGCGCCTACATACATAAAGTATCCAAGAGAGCAAAGACCAAGAGCAGCAGTAACACCAATAGTACCGGTACCTGGGTGTGCGCCAGGAATAAGGCCAATGATGTTGTTGATCAGGATGAACATAAACATGGTGATCAAGAATGGGAAGTGCGCACGCCACGTTTCTCCAAGAGAAGCTTTGCAGACGTCATCTCTGATGTACTCAATCAGATACTCAACGCCATTAACAAAGCGTCCCTGAGGAACAATGCTCTTTGCCTGCTTCTTCTTGAACTTAAAGCAGACAATCAGGAAAATCACAGCAGCGATTAAGAAATAGAAAATGTAGTTCGTGAAACCAAAGGTGGTGTTACCAACCAATGCGTGTGGCAAAAAACTTTCGAGCAGCTCGGCCATCTCTGCTGGCAACTGCGCAAGAACATCCACTCTGTCTCAACCTCCCCATACAATCTGCAACCATTTCAGATTGCCCGTCACTGCTCAGCATACTTGAAACACAACGTAAGATGCCAAGAATATGCCACTTAGAGTGTATTATCTACCACTCGGCGTGCATATTTGCGACGAACGGCGATACTAGCACTAAATGTATGCATAGTCACGATTACAAAATCAAATAATTGACTTATGCTCAAACTCTCACATTACTGACACATTTCGTGTTAGCTGCCGTAATTGTTTCATTCAACTATAACACTAATAAGCTGCTGTTATGTTGCTTTTTCTTAAAAGATATAGTTATGTCCAGATAAAAATAATTGTATCAATATCCCCTGTTATTTGCAAAGTTTTTGATATGTGCCAACTGTTATTTCTTCTCGTAAAGTGATGATTTGAAAAGAAAAATGATCCAGTACACACGTTATGTGAGCGCTGGATCAAGTACTAACATACGTATTCGCAACTATATTAAATTGCGAGAAGGGCGATGAGTTCCTTACTTGGTGCCGTAAATACGGTCACCTGCGTCGCCAAGGCCTGGAAGAATGTAAGCATTTGGGCTCAGCTGACGATCAACGGTGCAGGTGTAGAGGCGTACATCTGGGTCAAAGTCCAGAGTTGCCTTGACGCCCTCAGGGCAAGAGACAATGGTCAGGCAACGAATATCCTTGACGCCTGCCTCACGCAGGAACCGAATAGCAGCAGTGAGAGAGCCGCCGGTTGCCAGCATTGGATCAACAACCAGGCAGGTACGATTCTCAATGTCTGCAGGGAACTTGCAGTAATACTGATGAGGAAGATGGGTCTCTGGATCGCGATACATACCAACATGACCGACGCGAGCAGATGGAACCAGCTCAAGAATGCCGTCAACCATACCAAGGCCAGCGCGAAGAATTGGAATAATAGCAACCTTCTTACCAGCAATGCGCTTAGCAGTCATAGTCTCAAGAGGAGTCTCTACCTCGACGTCCTCAAGTGGGAAGTCACGCATTGCCTCGTAGCTCTCAAGAATTGCAAGCTCGTTGACAAGCTCACGGAACTGCTTGGTGGTGGTTGTCTTGTCGCGAAGAATGTGAAGCTTGTGCTGAACTAGTGGGTGGTCAACAACCGTAAGTCTGGACTCATCGTAATCTGCCATAATGCTCCCTCCAAGAGCTTGACCTGCGTTTTATTTGAATGCGAGCAACTTTAACCTAGCCTCTACATTCCCTGCAGGTTTGCGTATGTGTTACTTATGCAGCACTGTTTATGTGCCGCTTACTTACTCAGCATCAACACCCTTAAAGTTAGGATCATCTTCACGCATGATCTTCTCGACACGTCCCGTATGACGGCCGCCTGCAAACTCGGTGCTTAGGAAGGTATCCACAATAGCCTCGTTAACAGCAAGATCAGTGAATCGACCAGAAAGGCCAATGACGTTTGCGTTGTTGTGCTCGCGAGCAAGCTCTGCAAACTGAACAGTCTGAACAGGAGTAGCGCGAATACCAGGGACTTTATCAGCAGTCATAGCAATGCCAATACCGGTACCGCAAATCAGAACACCGCGATCTGCTTTGCCTGCTGCAACTGCGCGAGCAACCTTATCTGCAAAATCAGGGTAATCAACACGGTCGTCATTTGCGGGACCAAAGTCCAAAACCTCATGACCAAGCGACTTAATGTGCTCAATGATAGGATCTTTCTGGATAAAGCCAGCGTGATCGGAACCAACTGCAATACGCATACGTATCCTCCTCAGATAATTCACTCCTATAGAGAGTACCGCATGCAGGCAAAAGCTGCAGCCAAAACACATAAAAGGGATAGGATTTTTTATCTATTTTGCAAATCCCGCGGTGGCGAGAATATCCTCGGTTGTGATGGCGCCTTCGCGCAAAATGCGCGGCTCATCGCCTGTACAATCAACAATGGTCGACGCAATAGCAAGAGGCGCCGGACCTCCATCAAGCGTCAGGTCTACCTGCTCAATAAGGCAATCCTCAAGACCACATCCATCAACCGCAGAAGGAGCTCCATGCGTATTAGCGCTGGTGGTAGCCAAAGGGCATCCAAGCTGCTGTGCGATCTGACACACCAGAGGTGAGTTGGGCATACGAAGTGCAATGGTTCTGTTATCTGGCAAAACGTACTCATCAGGAACGTTCTCTGATGCGGTAACCACCAGGGTAAGAGCTCCTGGCCAATATGCTTCTACCAGCTCATTTACCCAGTCGTGCGTAATATGAGCGTACTTCTGCAGGTCGGATTTACTGCCCACAAGCCATGGAAGTGTCTGCGTTGAAGGACGCTGCTTAATCTCAAAAATGCGCTTATGACCAGGGTTTTGAGGAGTTGCAGCTGCGCCAATGCCATAGACAGAATCGGTAGGCATGATAAGCACGCCACCACGACGCGCCACCTCAACTGCTAAAGAAACCGCAGATGCATCTGGATTCATCTGATCAACTTTGATGTACTCGCCCATGAAACCCTCGACTCATTGTTGTGTGCTGCGCGGTGTTGTATGCTGCGCGGTGTTATGCGTTACACAGATCTTCTCGCCAGGCGACTAAAGTGCTACTTTGCTAGGCGTGCCACAAGAATGCGCGGTCTGTGAGTCAAATCCTCTATAACCTCAACAGACTCCCAAACGCCCTGTTCCTCGGCAAGATGCGCCGCTTTATCCAGGTGTCCCTCGTAGAGCTCAACACAGAGCATTCCGCCAGGTAGAAGCATATGCGGAGCCGCCTCCAGCAATCGCCTGTAGATGTCCAGACCGTCCTCTCCCCCGTCAAGCGCCAGCTCAGGCTCAAAGCCCTTGACCTCAGCAGGAACTTCCTGCTCGAGCACATTTGTGGGAATGTAGGGCGGATTAGACACCAACACCGAGAAGGACTGTGCAAGCTCTGCGGGCACATCTTCTACCAGGTCACACTCAATGAGCTCCACGCGTTCCTGAAGTTCCAGTGCATCTCTATTACGGGTTGCCAGCGCAATCGCCTGAGGAGAAAGATCCGTAGCGTAGACGCGTGTTTGCGGGCGCTCAGTAGCAATAGAAAGCGAAATGCAACCTGTTCCTACGCCAACCTCAAGCACATGTACTTCTCCGTCAAAGTTTGGAGTTGCCTCGTCAACACCTGATAGCGCAACGTCTACCAGCACCTCTGTCTCTGGTCGTGGAATGAGCACGCCTGGCTCACACGTAAGTACCAGGTGCCTAAAGGGCATCTCGCCCGTCACGTATTGGAGCGGCTCACCTTCTGCGCGACGTTTGATTGCCTCGCGCATACAAGCGCGCTCGTCTGTGGAAAGCGGCTTGTCAAAGTTGGTATAGAGCTGAACGCGAGAAAGGCCTGTCACTGCTGATAAAAGCCATTCTGCAGAAAGACGTGGATGCTCATCACCCTTCTTTTCCAGGTGTTGAGTAGTCCACGTCAAAATTTTCTGGATTGTCCAAACTTCATCTGTCATGAAGTTTGCACCTTACACAGCCTGAGCGAGTTTCTCGGCACGCTCTGCTGCAGCGAGAGCCTCAATAACGGATGGCAGCGTATCGCCCAGAAGAACGCCATTGTAGGTGCCGTTGAAGCCAACGCGGTGGTCGGTTACACGGTCCTGTGGCTGGTTGTATGTACGAATCTTCTCGGAGCGTGCGCCATGGCCAATCTGGGAAAGACGCTCTGCACCCTGCTCGGCCTGCTGGCGCTCAAGCTCCATCTCATAGAGGCGAGCACGAAGCATCTGCATACAAACCTCGCGGTTCTGAATCTGGGAACGCTGGTCCTGAGACTGAACAACGGTATTTGTTGGCAGGTGGGTAATACGAACTGCGGAATAGGTGGTGTTAACGCACTGACCACCAGGGCCGGATGCGCAGTAGGTATCAATGCGCAGGTCTTCCTGGTTAATCTGAATATCAATCTCGTCAGCCTCTGGGAGAACTGCAACGGTTGCGGTAGAGGTCTGAATGCGGCCCTGAGACTCAGTCTTAGGAACGCGCTGAACACGGTGAACACCGGATTCATACTTCATGACTGAATAGACCTTATCGCCTGTGACCTTGAACTCAATAGTCTTGAAGCCGCCTGCCTCAGAAGGAGAGCTGGACAGAATCTCTGTCTTCCAACCACGAGCCTCAGCAAAGCGCTCATACATTTTGAAGAGGTCGCCTGCAAAGATTGCCGCCTCATCGCCGCCAACACCAGCGCGAATCTCAACGATAGTGTCCTTCTCGTCATTTGGATCGCCTGGAATCAGCATGACCTTGATCTCATCCTCAAGCTGAGGGAGCATCTCTTCATTAGCAGCAATGTCTTCCTGCAGCATCTCTTTTTCTTCTGGATCAGAAGTAGCGTTGAGAAGCTCTTTTGCAGCCTCGATGTCATCAAGGGCAGTGATGTACTTGTTGGCGTGAGCAACCAAATCTGCCTGATTAGAGTGCTCTTTTGCCACGCGAGCATACTCTTTTGGATCAGAGACAACAGCTGGGTCTGCAAGCTTTTGCTCAAGCTCAGCATAGGCCTCGACGATTTTTTCTAGCTTGTCACGCATTCTTGCTCCTAAGATAAGTGCCTCGTGCGCGCTTGGCTCATTGACATGCGGCCAAACTGTTGCAAAGCTGCTTGCGAGGTGAGAATTCAACTAAAGAAGTGTACCACCACTAGGCGGTTTTTAAACCGATACCTCCCTATCTGCACAGGATGAGGGTACACAAGTTACATAATTGTGAGAAAATTACAGCAGGTTCATACGGTAATGAGGCGCTATGACTTCTAAGAACAAAACTTCACAACCAGATAACAAGCCTGCTGCAGAGGACACCTCTTCTGATCAGAAGACCCTTGATGCCCAGGCTGCTGAGACAGTTGACACTGCTGGCGAGAAGACCGACGAGCTTGAAGAAGTCACCGACCCTATTGCTGCCGATATGGCCGCTGCTGATGAAGACTACATCATGGAAGTTGTCAGCCCTATCTTTCCTGGTCTAGACGAAGACGAGGCTGCTCTGGCTTCGGATGAGAGCTCTCCTGAAAACGACGCAGATAGCACAACTGACCTGGAGAAAATCGTAAACGATGCAGCTCTGACGCAGGACCTTTCTGCTGTAGAAGCTCGCCTCAAAGAGCTTGAAGAGAGCACTCACGAACATGCAGAGGCTGAAGCTACTGAAGCTTCTGTCAAAAATGCTGCTGACGCGGGTAATGCAACCTCTGACGATGACGCAACGTCTATAAAAGATGTTGCTGATACGTTCTCAAGCTATCTTCGCAGCAGGCGTCGTGCGCTATTTAGGTTTGTACGCCGCTACAGCCTGCTTTCTGGCATTCTTGCGCTTTTAAGTCTTGCTCTTTTATCTGCAGTTATCGTGTTCTTTATTCGCGTGAGCAACGTTCCTTCAACTGATACTGTTATTGCTGATGCGCGCACACGCGTTGGGGCACCAGCCTGGACTCCTGGTGAATATGATGCTGATGAGTCCTTACTCCTTACGGGCATTGAAGTTGTTTCTCGCACAAGAAGTACCACGGCAATCTCAAGTGATGTCGCGCAGTTTGGTGCGACGGGCTACGCCAACTCTGTAGTACGCCTTACCTATACAGGTAATGCAATTGCTGCTACAAAGATGACCAAACTTGGATACGCAAATACCCAGGGCTGGAACGCCATTGGTGACGAAGAATCACAATCTGTTACCTACCAGGCAACTTCGGGCGTTTCCACCACAAAAGTCCTTGACGCTATTGGCGATGTGCTAGCAAAACTTGATGAGAAAAATCCAAACGAAGCTATTTCTTATAGCTCGCAGTTCTCTGATGCAACCTTCACCGTTCTTGATGCGGGCTTTGACCGTGAACAGCAAACCTGCTGGGTAAGAATGTCGGGTGTTTCACCAACCTTCTTTGGTTCGCTCACCTGCAAAATTACCGCCTCATTTACCTTTGATGCTTCTACGGGTACCTGGGCATTGGACACAGCCAACCCCTCGGCAGGACTTAAGTACGACTACAGCGGGCTCGTAGGAACGTGGAAGGGTACCTTTGTCAGCTGCGAAGCAAGCAGCGGAAGCCCTTGCTATGCCGATCGAACCAATCCTTTAACGTTGACCGTATCGGCTGCAGGTTTTTCTCGTGATCAGCTAGTGCTTACGGCAACCGCAGGGGGTGTTGTGCACAATCATGAAGCACTCAACACCTCGTATCGTTGGTATCCCGGTGATACTGAGTTCAAAAACGCTTCTGTCTCTCTTGCAACTTCAGGAACTATCGGAGAACAAATCCAGGTTTCTGGAACGGTCGATGTAACCAATGCAAACCTGGATGCTCATTCTGCTTCTAGCACAGCTCTTGCTACGGCTCAAAAACCACAATTGAAGGTCACGTTTGATATTGCCAACAGAAGCGTAGTGGCTCAACTTATTTCCACCCACACGGAAAACGGTCAGACAGTCACCTTTACTGATACGTATCAGCTCTCCAAAGAGTAAAGATAATCCCGTCAGGCCAAGTCGTTCCTGACGGGATTTCTATCATCAAATTACGAGAAGCGCGAAAGCTTGTTACTAAGCCTCGTCTTCGTTTGTATCTGTGGCTTCTTCGTTGTTCTTCTCGCCCTTGCTCATACGGCCACGAATAAGGCCAACAACTGTTGGAATAATTGAAACGGCAACAATACCCACAATCAGCAGCTCAAAGTGCTCCTGAACTACAGGGATGCCGCCGAAGAAATAGCCGAGAAGTACAAACATCGTGGACCAGGTTAGACCACCCAAGATGTTATAAATGCCAAAGTTACGCCAATGCATACCGCCCATACCAGCAATAAAAGGCACGAACGTGCGGATAAAGGGGAAGAAGCGACCTAAGAAAATTGCAAGATGACCGTGCTTGTCCAGGAACTTCTGAGTCTTCTCAAGATGCTCTGGAGTAAGTGCCTTGACCTTTCCGGAAGCAATAATTTTTTGGCCAAAGAAGTGGCCAATCATAAAGTTCATTTGATCGCCAAGAATTGCAGCAGCCCACGTAATAACAAGCAATAAAACAATATTAAAGCCGCCGTTATGTGCAAAAAATCCCGCTGCAAAAAGTAGAGAATCACCTGGTAAAAATGGGAAAAAGACTACGCCGGTCTCAATAAAAACAATCAGAAAAACAAAACCGTACGCAGCAAAAGGGCCAGTGGCAATCATTGAAGCAATAAAAGCGCGAGGATCCCTAAGCAGCTCAATGATGTAGTTTACAAAACCCATCGAAGTCCAATCGTCGTGACAAATGTCGCGGCAAGCAAAGTCAACGCCTAAGAAAAGCGCATTGAGTGGGAACGGATGCCCGCGAGTGACCCCTTATGGCTGCTGTCTCCCGACCCTGACCAGGTTCGAGGTGTCACGTCATCCGCACCCGCTCAATGCGCTGTAGATACTCTACCCTATTGCACACTCTAACGCAAAAATTACACAGCGAGAAAAACGCGTTGCGGCACTACTTTCTGTTCTTGCGATAGAACGCAACAAGAGACTGAGTGGAAGCGTCTTGTTTTGCTAGCTCTTCGTCGTTATGAATTGCAGGGAAAATCTGTTTTGCAAGCTGCTTGCCAAGCTCAACGCCCCACTGATCGTACGAATCAATGCCCCACACTACGCCCTCAACAAAGGTAATGTGCTCATAGAGCGCAATGAGCGTTCCGACGGCGCGTGGGTTAAGTTCTTTACCAAAAATTGAGGTAGTTGGCCTGTTTCCTTCAAAGACGCGTGCAGGAACCATCCATTCTGGAGTTCCTTCAGCACGGACCTCATCAGCGGTCTTACCAAAAGCAAGCGCCTTGGTCTGTGCAAAGAAATTGGAGAGGAAGAGCTCGTGGACATCAAGACCTGCATCTTTTGTAGCAAAAGCGGTATTTGCAAACGCAATAAAATCAGCAGGAATAATCTGAGTTCCCTGGTGAATAAGCTGGTAGAAAGCATGCTGGCCGTTGGTACCAGCTTCTCCCCAGAAAATCTCACCTGTATTAGATGTAACCGCAGTGCCATCCCAGCGTGTAGACTTGCCGTTGGACTCCATGGTGAGCTGCTGGAGATATGCAGGGAATCTATGCAGGTACTGGCTGTATGGAAGCACCGCATGAGATGCTGCGCCAAAGAAATTAACGTACCAAACGTTTAAAAGACCCATAAGAGCAACAACATTTTGCCTCAGAGGAGTGGTCTTGAAGTATTCATCAACTGCGTTAAAGCCACTAAGGAACTCTGCAAAACGCTGTGGGCCAAAAACAATTGCCAGTACAAGACCAACTGCAGAATCAACCGAATAACGGCCGCCAACCCAATTCCAAAAACCAAAGGCATTCTCTGGATCAATACCAAAGTCTTCTACCAGATCAAGTGCAGTGGAGACAGCAACAAAATGCTTGCGAATAGCCTCTGCATTCTGAGCGTCTGAGCCATCAATAACACCCTGCTCAGCCAGCTTTTCCAAAAGCCATGTGCGAGCACAACGAGCATTAGTAAGTGTCTCAAGCGTAGTAAAGGTCTTGGAAACAATAACAAAGAGTGTTGTTTCTGGATCAAGATCATCGGTTTTCTCGCCAAGGTCAACAGGATCAATGTTGGAAACAAAGCGAGCAGTAATACCTGCGTCTGCAAAAGGCTTCAGAGCCTCGTAAACCATAACCGGACCAAGATCAGAGCCACCAATGCCAATGCTTACAACCGTCTTGATAGGCTTACCAGAAACGCCCTTCCACTCTCCCGAGCGAACTCGATCGCAGAAGGCATACATCTTGTTCAGCGTCTGGTGAACGTCAGCGACAACGTCTTGTCCGTCAACAATAAGCGTGCCGGCCTCAGTTGCGGGACGACGAAGCGCTGTGTGGAGAACCGCTCGATTCTCAGTAGTATTAATATGCTCGCCGGCATACATATCGTCTCTACGCTCTTCAAGTTTAACCGCTTCTGCAAGGTCACACAGTAGGTCAAGCGTCTCTTGCGTGGCAAGGTTTTTGGAAAGATCAATCAGGAACTGATCAAGCTCAAACGTAAGATTCTGGACACGCTGAGGGTCTTCTGCAAACCAGTTCTTCAGCGTAGCTTTTGTATCTTTTAAGCTGGTGCAATGCTCTGCAAGGGCGCGCCAAGCCTTAGTCTGTGTTGCGTCAGTAGGCAAAATATGTGGTGCTGTAGGTGATGCCATACCAGTCTCCTTCTTTTGACTATTTCAAGGATAGTCTGAGCAACGCTCGTAAAACGCCACAATGTCGTTTTTTTTGTAAAAAATACGACAAATCATTACTAATAAGGTTCTCCCAAAGGTGAAACTTGTTTAATAGCAGCCCAGCGCATCTGCTTTTGATGAGGATCATCAAGCGCCGAAGCAAAATTATCAAGATTTACCATCCGCATTCCACACACACGAACAAGAACACGGGGCGAGAAGTTCTTCTCGGCGTCAGTTGTAAGCTGGTTAAGCTCATCTTCGTACGCCTTGCGCACTGATGTAACTGCTGCGTCATTTACCATGAGCACTGTGTCTGGACTAAAGGCGCTTATCGCCTGCCTGACAAGCAGGGGATTTATAGGATCTCCTGTTTTTGTGGTGGTAAGCAAGGTGGCCCATGCCTCAGGAGCATAGCCTAAATGCTCTAAAGAAGCTTTAAGTGCAGAAAGTTCTGCCTCTTCAAAGTCTTCTTGTCCCTTTACCAACAAAACTGATGCAAAAGCATTGCCTGCCATACACACCCCCTGAGCAGCAAAATCTCCAAACTCATGCGTTGTTTTTGCCATGTAGGCTTCTTTTCGCATAGATCTTTCGCTTGGCATGCGCACCTCTTTCTTATATGCCAACTATGCACGTAATTCACAATTTGAGCAAGTCTATAAAGTTATGTGTATACACTTCTCTAATTTGGGGATAAGTTTGCTAGTGCTTGAAATAAATTGGCTTAAAAGCCGTATGTAACTGGAGGTTCGTTATGGCACAGCAGCTTACTACTGCAGAGTTCGATTCTGTTCTTGCTAACGCAGACAAGCCTGTTCTTGTTGATTTCTGGGCATCTTGGTGCGGTCCTTGCCGTGCTCTTGGTCCAGTTGTCGAGGAAGTTGGCAATGAAATGGCAGACAAGCTTGACGTTTACAAGGTAAACGTTGATGACGAGGCAGATCTTGCAACTCGTTTCCGCATTGTCTCTATCCCAACCCTCATTCTCTTCAAGAATGGTGAGCCTGTTCACACTATGGTTGGCAATCTTCCTAAGGCTGACCTCGTTTCTGAGCTCAACGCTAACCTGTAAGTTCTTGTGTGCCACGCGCCTGCGCTGGCTTATCATTGAACTAAGCGGCGGTACGTCTATCGGCGTGCCGCCTTTTTGTTACAAGGAGAACTAATGGCCGATAAAAGCCTTGATGCCCAGAAGACAGGACTTTTAACAGGAGTTCGCAAGCGCCTTTTTCTACAGCGTCTGCGTTCTAGCCTTTCTACCATCATTCTGCTTGTCTCTTCAGCAATTTTTATTTTCTTGTTGATCGACGTTTCTGAAGGCGACGTCATTGGCATTGATCACTTTGCCTACAGGCTTTTTGTTGTCCATCTTAGGACTCCCCTTCTCACAGAAATAATGGAAGGGTTCTCTGGACTTGCAAGCCCTGTCACCGTTATTGTCATGCTTATTGTGGTTGCTGCCTTTGCACCAGGACCAAGTGTCGGCAGGCTTGCCTCCATTAACCTGGGTGGTGTTGTTATTGTTGACCTTATCTTTAAGGCTATTGTCCAGCGTCCTCGTCCAGATGGCTTTAGGCTAGTAGTTGAAACTGGCTACAGCTTCCCTTCGGGCCACTCGATGTTCTCGATGGCTTTTTATGGCCTGCTTATTTGGCTTGTCTGGCATTACGAGAAAGACAAGTTACAACGTTGGCTTTGGTGTGGCCTGTTCTCTGGCGTCATCATTATGATTGGCATCAGTAGAATTTATCTGGGTGTGCACTACGCTACCGACGTCATTGGTGGTTTCTCGCTTGCCCTTGTATGGCTAGTGCTTTTTACCAAGCTGATGATTCCATCGCTTATTTACAAGAAGAAAGCACCTCAAGCGAAGACAGACTAATAATCTCTGCGCTGACTACCTGGGCTGTTTCATCATCAACAATAATACGTCCCATAGTTGCACCCTCGCGACCGCGCGGGTAGGTAGGGCTTCCTGGATTCATTACAAGTGTATTGGTCCACTCGTCACGCTGTACAAAAGGCTTATGCGTGTGACCGCAGATAGCAATATTGCATTTGACCAGGTCAAGCCTCTCACGATAATGGCATACCTGCCACTTAAGACCAGCTGCAAAGAAAATAATCTTTTTCTTTACCATGGGACCATAGTTGTAGCAGAAGTCATTATTGCCCAGGCAAAGCTTGACTGGAGCAATCTTCTGCAGCGTTTGATAATCAGCATTGGAGGTAATATCTCCTGCATGCACAATGTAGTTGGCGCCTTGCAGAGTTTCAAGCAACTCAGATGACAAATACCCATGCGTATCTGAAATTACGTCAAACCTTACAAGTGCCATACCAAACTCCTACGTGCTTTTTAGCTGCTGGCGAGAAACCCTTTGAGCTTCTACAATCCCAGTGCTCTCTTGAGTGCAACCACACGACGGCGTGAAACCGAAATGTGACGCTCCTCAAATCCCTGAATAGTCAACTGTAGGATACCAGCAGAGATAACCTCAACATCGTCAACATACTCAAGATTCACGATAAAGCTACGATGAATGCGGAAGAATCCGTGTGGAGCAAGGCGCTCTTCAAGTTTTTGCAGAGAAATAGTAGACAAGAAGCGATCGTCTTCTGTATAGATGCAAGAATAATCGTCTTTTGCCTCAATAAAGCGAATCTGATCAATAGGAACAAGAACTTTGCTTCCGCTCTTAATGACAGGGATTCGCTCAATGGTTGCCATGGGAGACTGAGGACGCAGGCGCTCCTCTACCTTATCAAGAGCCTGCTCAAGGCGCTCTGTCTCAACGGGCTTCATCAGGTAATCGACTGCGTTAACGCCAAATGCATCCAGCGCGTACTCGCTATATGCAGTGACAAACACAATCTGGGGAGGATTCTTCAGCTTGTGAAGAGCCTCTGCAAGCTGCATTCCGTTTGTCTTAGGCATGGAGATATCGAGGAACATGACCTCAACGCGAGACTCCATGAGTTTCTCGACAGCATCTCTTGCACTTGTGGCCTCAATGATTTCTTCGAGACGTCCGGTCTCCTCAAGCAAAAACTTAAGCTCAGAACGGGCTGGAGCCTCGTCATCAACAATCATGGCACGCATGTCATTCACTCCCAACGGCCTAACGCAGCGTTAAGCAAAAACCGATACTACTATGCTGTTGCCTGCAGTGCCGCACCTGCAAGCTTGAGTGTCACGCACGTACCCTGACCTGGCTTAGACATGATTTCCATGCCAGAACCAACAGCGTAGAAGCGCTCAACTCGCTCAGCTACGTTCTTAATGGCAATACCCGTGCCCCCATTTCTCCCCGAAGAATCCTGCGGGGTAGGACCTTGACCATTAAGTAAGCGAGAAACAGTCTCTTCATCCATTCCAAGACCATCATCAGCAACAGATATAAGAATATCATCATCGTCGCGTGCGACGTGGATGTCAATATGGAGCGCGCCCTCATCTTTCATGGCGTGCCTAACGGCGTTCTCAACAATAGGCTGAATCAAAAAAGACGGAACCTGAACGTCTTCGCATCCCTCATCGACATGCTCGGACTCTTGAATACGCTCTTCTCCAAAACGGGCCTTCTCAATTGTCAAATACCTGCGCGTTTGTGTCAATTCCTGAGAAAGTGGAATAAGCGCACCCTGAGAGCTCTCAAGCGTACGGCGATAAAACACAGAGAACTCGCGAAGCAGATCTCGCGCCTTATTGGGGTTTGTACGCGTAAAAGATGCAATGGTGTTGAGCGTGTTGAACAAGAAATGCGGATTAATCTGTGCCTGCAAGGCTTTGACCTCAGCTCGGGCGGTTAACTCTGCCTGGCGATCAAGCTCATACGAGGAAAGCTGTGTGGAGAGAAGCTCGCCCAGCCCCTCAGCAATTGCCAACTGCGTACGATCAATTTCAATGCCACGACGATAGTAGAGCTTGATAGTGCCAACCGTGCGGTCCTGAACAATCAACGGAACAATGATGCCAAAGGAGCTGCCGCCATTGCCAAAGCCGCCACGCCTTTGTAGTACCTGCTGACGACTATCTACCGAGACAAACGTCTCCATGCGGCCGCTCTCCAAAACCTCAGTTGCAGGGCCAACCACTTTTGAGCCAGGCATATGTGAGGTTGCAATATCTCCCTCAAAACCCAGCACATACTTTGTATCTGTGATTGAAATAGCAGCTGCAGAAGTTTCTGAAAGCAATAGCGTGCAGATAGTTGGCGCTGTTTCTTGCGACAAGCCGCCGCGCAAGGTCTTGAGCGTCTTAGATGCAACCTCAAGTGTCTGCTCTGTTGCCTGAGACCTGGCGTGCTCATTACCAGGCTGAGTAGTGCCACCAAGAACAATGACCGTAGCAAGTCCTCCGCCTGCAACAAGAGCGGCAAACAAGTTGTCTGCCATGACGCTCCAGGAAAGTAATCCCAGCAATACACAGGCAAGAAGAACCAAGACCACCCTGGTTGACCTCTGTATATACTGAGTAAGTCTCTGCATGGCTGTCTAGTTTCCCACTGATTCTGTAGCAGAATCCTCAGAAGCAAGCTGCTGCGGCAAAGGCGAATGCTTTAGCGCGCGAGCCAAAGGAGCTCCTAGTACATAGAGAACAACAGCCTCTCCGAGTCCTGTGGTGATAAAACCAAACAAGAACATAAGAAGATACGAGCCATCAAGTTCAATGGTAGTAAATGGAATTGTGTAGAATCCCAATCCCTGAAGCAAAATAGGAAGATATGCAGACACAATAACTGCATTTGCAAGCACTGGTCCCAGAAGTGCAAGTGGTACGTTCTTCCTGTTCTTCCAAGTAAACCATGCGCCAAGAGCAGTTGCCAATGAACCAAAGACAACATCTAACAATCCCAGGGCACCTGTGCCAGAAATAACCATATTTGCAAGGTTAGCAATAACGCAGCCAAATGTCAGTCCTGGGATTGCATCAGCGGTAAAGAGTGCAATAACCACAACCGCCTCAGAAATGCGGAACTGCACAGGACCCCAAGCAAGACCGCCCAAAAAGAGAAGGGCTGCAAGCGTAAGTGCTGCATATAAAGCCGCAATGATACCAATACGTGCAAGGCGCTGAGCGCGCCGTTTTGTTGCATAAGCTGAAGAAACCTGTGGCAAAACAATCCCCTTGTTAACTCTAAAAACTTAGTTCATGATACGACGAAACGCATATATGAGCAAATGAGCAGCGCAGACATACAACTAGTAATGCAAGTGCATTCCTGGATAGACCATCTCACGAGCATGCTTTTGATACGCTGCGACTGCCTCTTCTTCAAAGGCAAGAGGAGTGTCTTCCTCGCCCGCCATATCTAAAATCCAGCGCGTAAGATATGGATTGAGCGGAAGCAGCGGACCAATAAGCCAGGTTGCAATAGCGTTCTTGCGACGGAAGCCCTCCAGCTTGCTTTCTTTATTGATGCCAAAACCTACCTTATTTTTAAGGAAGTAACAGTTAGAGTTATCTCCCTCGGTAAGCGTGAACTGCATCTTAAAGCCAACGACAACAAAAGGCTCTTTGCCATTGCCAGGATCAAACTCTCCCACCTGGACATCGTGGAAGCGCTGGGGCATATAGCGAGTGGTCGTAAACTTGAAGAGGCCCAGAGCCTCAATTTCAGAACCGTCTGGATTGACGATTTTCTCACCAAAAAGCTCTGAAGCGTTACCCGCAAACAGCATAGGAACACCCTGATCGGCCAGCTCTGCAAGCCTGTCCCTGTAAGGCATAAGGCGAGAAATAATAAGCTCTTGCTGGGCCTCTGTCATACCGCCCATGATGATTGCCGATGGCGTATGCTCTACAAAGTAAGGTGTTGCGGCGTGAGAGGTGTACACAAAGTTCTCTTTTGGAAGGCAGGCCTCCAGGTAGAGAGCATTTCCGTTGTCTCCACCCTGGTTTCCGTACTCTGGGTAAAGAATCTCAATCATAGTTGCTGGATTACTCATGGGAGGCCTCCATCTGTTTCAAGCGCTCAATGATACGGTTTCTGCTGATGTCAGCAATGCCACCGTTGTAGAGGCCGTGTGCATAGAAAACGTGCTGGCAAGCGCTAAGGTCAACCAGGTCAGCGGTCTCTTCAGGAGAGCTTGCCACAAAGGTTTTAGCTGGATCAATACCGGCAAGTCTCAGCCTGAGCTGCAGGTCAAGCGATGTGTCTCCATAAATAATGACCTGCTTGACGCTTGGATCTTGCAGGAACTCAAAGTCAGTCTGATAGTACCAACCAATGTACTCTGTCTGGTCTTTTGCTTTTGCCATATACGCATCAGCAATCATGATGATAATTGCCTTATCGCCTGGCTGTTTGCGCAGGATATCAATAGTAACTGAGGTTGCTGTGTCATTCTCGCCCTTAGAAGCCATGCTAATAAGGCGACGACCGTTGTAGTCAATCTCGTTATACCTGGAAGAAGCAATGTTAACGCGTTGCAAAGATGCGGCGATAGTTGCAGGCGCAAGGCCCATCTCACGCGCGGTTACGATGGCCACAAACAGGTTGTAGAGGTTGACGATAGAGTAGCTATTGAGCTTGTACTCATATGTTGGTGCACCTTCGTGGCAATGCTCCTTGACCACAAACTTGCCAGTCTCTGGCTCTACTGAGATAACCTCGTAATCAGGAGTTGGGTTAGTATAGCCGCACTCCTCGCAAGTTGCATGACCAAGATGCCTAAGATGTGCATAATCCCACTTGAGCTTGCCGCCGCATTTGGGGCATGCAGTAAGATCTGAAACGATTCCCACTGGCTCTGCGGTGTCTTCTGCCAACCTTGCAATGGAGTAATACGTGCGATGAGTGCACTGAGGAGCAAGTCTGCAGCTAATCATGTCATCTGCGTTCAAGATCAGATGAGTCGAAGCAGGAATGCCCTTATCCATAACGTCAAACACGTAGTCTGGCGTTGCACTGCGAGAGAACGTATCGCGGAACAAATTGGTAACAGACAAAATATCAGGCTGCAGATAAGGGAAAATGCGAGGTCCAGAGAGCTCGTCAAACTCCATAACTGCAAGTTTAGTCTTTGACGTACCCTTCCATGTGGCGTTCTTTGCAAACGAACTTGCAAAGCCGCTGGAAATATTGCCGCCAACGCGGTTGGTAACGGTCTGATAGCCATTATCGGCGAGAAGATCGTTAAGCAGGTTATTGGTGGTTGTCTTACCGTTTGTGCCGGTGATAAAGACAATCTGCTCTGGCTTAGCAATGTCTCCCAAAAATGCAGGATCAATGCCTTCAGCGATAAAACCTGGCAGCGTTCCACCTTCATGATTAGTCAATTTAAGTGCTGTAAGTGTTGCTTTAGCAGCGAGAAAAGCTACAGGAAATAGTCTGCTCTTTTTTTGTGCCACAGTAACTCCCATCGTGAGCAAAGTCTCTCTAGTTTATCACCTCGCGAGAAGGGCTTGAAGAACACAGGGCTTCTCGCCAAAAATGTCGCATAAAAAAGCCGAGCCAGATTGTCCTGGCTCGGCTGAAGCTACGTGAAAGTAAGTTACCTTACTCCTCAGGCTGCTCCTTCTTCTCTGCAGCGTAAAGCTCGGAGAGGCGGACAAGGTGATCGTAGCGAGCCATTGCGGCTTCCTCGTTCTCCTTGAAGAGCTTCTCTGCGTGCTCTGGGAACTCGCGGGTGAGTCGGCTGTAACGAGCCTCGTTCATCAGGAACTCCTGGTAGCCACCCTTAGGTGCCTTGGAGTCAAGCGTGAACTTCTTACCTGCTGGTGCAGATGGGTTGAAGCGATAGAGGTTCCAGTAGCCAGTCTCGACTGCCTTCTTCATCTCCTCCTGTGCGTGAGCCATGCCGCCCTTGATGGAGTGCATCTCGCATGGAGAGTAACCGATGATGAGGGATGGTCCTGGATAAGCCTCTGCCTCAGCAATTGCCTTGAGAGTCTGCTGGAGGTTTGCGCCCATGGAAACCTGAGCAACATAGACGTAACCATAGGTCATTGCAATCTCAGCAAGGTTCTTCTGCTTGATGTCCTTACCAGCTGCTGCGAACTGTGCAACCTGGCCAAGACGGGAAGCCTTAGAAGACTGACCACCAGTGTTGGAGTAAACCTCAGTATCGAAGACAAAGACGTTGATATCCTCACCAGAAGCAAGAACGTGGTCAAGGCCACCGAAGCCGATGTCGTATGCCCAACCGTCGCCACCGAAGATCCAGAAGGACTTCTTGGTGAGGAAGCTCTTGTTAGCAAGGATTTCCTTAGCTGCTGCAAGATCAGACTTCTCAAGCTCAACTACAAAAGTCTTAGAAGCTTCTTTGGAGAGAGCTGCGTCGTTGACGGAATCAATCCATGCCTTAGCAGCATCCTTGAGGTCCTGAGATGCGCCATCCTCGTCGACAAGCTGCTGAGCAAGCTCCAGAAGACGCTTCTGCTGTGCCTGGTGACCAAGCATCAGACCCATACCGTGCTCTGCGTTGTCCTCGAAGAGGGAGTTGTTCCATGCTGGACCGTGACCATTTGCATCGGTAGTAAATGGTGAGCAGGAAGCTGGGTTACCCCAAATGGAGGAGCAGCCAGTTGCGTTGGAGATGTACATACGATCGCCAAAGAGCTGAGTGACCAGGCGGCCGTAGCTGGTCTCAGCGCAACCTGCGCAGGAACCGGAGAACTCAAGAAGAGGCTTCTTGAACTGTGATGCCTTGACGTTGTTAGCGACAAGCTCGATCTTCTCGGAGACGTGGTTGACTGCGTAGTCAAAGATCTCCTGCTTGGACTCCTGCTCCTCGATTGGCTTCATGGTCAGAGCATCTGCAGGGCAGATGTAGACGCAGTTGGAGCAACCAGTGCAGTCGAGCTGAGAAATAGCAATCTCAAACTTGTAACCCTTAGCCTTAGGACCAACGGCATCCTTGAACTGAGACTGTGCTGGTGCAGCAGCAACCTCTTCGTCGGTAAGGACGAATGGGCGAATGACTGCGTGTGGGCAGACATAAGCGCACTGGTTACACTGGATGCACTTCTCGACGTTCCACTCAGGAACAACAACAGCAATGCCACGCTTCTCATAAGCAGCAGCACCAAGCTCGAACTGTCCATCAACGTGGTTCTTAAATGCGGAAACAGGAAGTGCGTCACCCTCCATACGAGAGACTGGAGTCATGATGTCGCGAACCTGCTTGAGTAGAGCCTCACGGCCCTCAAGGGTGATTGTGCTTGGAGCATCCTCTGCAGTAGCCCAATCAGCAGGAATCTCAATCTTAGTAAATGCAGTAGCACCAGCGTCGATTGCCTTGTGGTTCATATCGACGACGTTCTGGCCCTTCTTCAGGTAAGAATGAGTTGCAGCGTCCTTCATGTACTGAAGTGCGTCTGCCTCTGGGAGAACCTTTGCAAGAGCAAAGAATGCAGACTGAAGAATGGTGTTGGTGCGCTTGCCCATACCAATTTCCTTGGCAAGGTCAATTGCATTGATCAGATAAACGTTGATGTTGTTCTTAGCAATGTAGCGCTTTGCCTCTGCTGGCAGGTGGTGTGCAAACTCTTCTGCATCCCACTGGCAGTTGACCAGGAAGGTACCGCCAGGCTTGACGTCGCGGACCATCTTGTAGCCCTTAATGATGTATGCAGGAACATGGCATGCAACAAAGTCTGCCTTGGTGACATAGTAAGGAGAACGGATCTTGTGATCACCGAAGCGCAGGTGGCTGATGGTAATACCGCCGGTCTTCTTGGAGTCATACTGGAAGTATGCCTGAACATATTTATCGGTGTGGTCACCAATAATCTTGATGGAGTTCTTGTTAGCACCAACGGTACCGTCGCCGCCGATACCCCAGAACTTGCACTCAATGGTGCCCTCTGCTGCAGTGTTAGGTGCCTCAGAATCCTCTGGGAGAGACAGGTTAGTAACGTCATCGACAATACCAACGGTGAACTCACGCTGAGGAGCATCCTTCTTGAGCTCCTCGAAGATTGCAAATGCAGATGATGGTGGGGTGTCCTTAGAACCAAGGCCGTAACGACCACCAACAACCTTAATGCCTGTACGACCAGCCTCATAGAGGGAAGAAACAACGTCTTCGTAGAGAGGCTCACCAACGGAACCTGGCTCCTTGGTGCGGTCGAGAACAGCAATCTTCTTGACGGACTCAGGAAGAACGTCAACAAAGTGCTTTACAGAGAATGGACGATAGAGGCGAACCTTAACCAGACCGACCTTCTCGCCATGAGCGTTCAAGTAATCGATAACCTCTTCGAGGGTATCGCAGAAGGAACCCATGCAGATAACAACGCGGTCAGCGTCTTCTGCACCGTAGTAGTTGAACAGACCGTAGTCAGTACCAAGCTTAGCGTTGATCTTGTTCATGTAGTCTTCAACAACTGCTGGCAACTGGTTGTAAACCTCGTTGCATGCCTCGCGGTGCTGGAAGAAGATATCGCCGTTCTCGTGGGAACCACGGCTTGATGGATGCTCTGGGTTCAGCGCGTGATCGCGGAATGCCTGGACAGCGTCCATATCACACATCTCAGCCAGGTCAGCATAATCCCAAACAGCAACCTTCTGAATCTCGTGAGAAGTACGGAAGCCGTCGAAGAAGTTAACAAATGGAACCTTGCCCTTGATTGCTGCAAGGTGAGCAACAGGAGCCAGATCCATAACCTCCTGGACGTTGCCTTCTGCGAGAAGTGCAAAGCCAGTCTGGCGAGCGGACATAACGTCAGAGTGATCGCCAAAGATGTTCAGTGCATGGGTTGCAACGGTACGTGCGCTGACGTGGAAAACACCAGGAAGCTGCTCGCCGGCAATCTTGTACATGTTTGGAAGCATGAGCAAGAGACCCTGAGAAGCGGTGTAAGTAGTGGTCAGAGCACCTGAACCAAGAGAACCGTGAACAGCACCAGCTGCGCCAGCCTCAGACTGCATCTCGACAACCTTAACGGTTGTACCAAAGATGTTCTTTACACCCTGGGCGGACCACTGGTCAACATAGTCTGCCATTGGACTTGATGGGGTAATTGGGTAAATGCCCGCTACCTCGGTAAACGCATACGACACGTAAGCCGCGGCGTTGTTACCGTCCATGGACTTAAACTTTCTTGCCATTTCCTCTCCTTGCCTAATCTGTGATTTCTCACAGTATGCGTCTGTGCGATCCAAAATAAAGCTGTAGACCCTGGGTGACTACGGAAACATATTTCATAGTTCGGCCGGCAGCGGTCGCATAATGCTTTTATTATTGCGCAAAAAAACAATGAAACAAATCAGAAATACAAGCTGACAAATACCTATTTTTAAGTAGGAATTTCTACCTGCGGAATTACAAAATAAACATAACATTAAAGTGCAAGTTTTTTGTAAATCGACAAAATATTCAAGTACACAAGCAGCCATCTGTCTGAAAAACAGACAGATTTTTACGTAGGTGCTCAACGTGCGACAACTTCATCGTGCGTTGCGTACCCTTTGCTGGACGAGCCTTAAATATCGTACTTATCTGATTACTTAGCAGCTTTGATTTCACAAAGTTTCTTGTAACCAAATAAGAAACGCTCTCCTATCTCGCCTTGAGCATCAGAAGCACATACGATTCCATGTTCATCTGAAGTAAGGAAAGCTTCATCAAATTCGGCGGTTCCATCAAATACCTGGGCAATAACGTCTGGATTAAACTCTGTTGGCTCATGAAGAGTCTGTGCCAGGTCTAACACTAAACTTGTGACTCCCGATCGAACGCTTTCTTCCGAGACACCCGCAATAAGCTTTCCGTCTTTTACCAGCCAAAGCACCTCTGGTGCACAATGAGTTTGCTGCTCTTCTCGCTGTGAAATCCTTGCACGTCCCGCAAGAGACAGAACAGAACGCTCTTCCAAAGACTGGTAAGGTCCAACAGTCATAGCAGCCTGTCCATTGCTCTCAAGCAAAATCATAAGAACGCCATCTGGAAACTCTTGTGACCCTTCTTTAAGCGTTCCCTCAATATGCTGCTTAGCCCAAGCAATCAAGTGCGGAGAAACCTCTTTTTGCGCAACAACTCGCTTGCTCAGCGCACGTAAGTGCCTGTTATCAAGAGGGAGGACACCTCCAGATAATCTCCAACGACAAACAAGTTCTGGATTATCAAGCTCAAACTTCTGAGCTGCTTCTAACTCTTCCTGGTCCACAATGTCCTCCCCCAACTTTTTTAAAATGAACTGCTAATCCCGAATTAGCAGATTAGTGCCTAAAGTGACGCTTGCCTGTAAACACCATTGCAATGCCGTATTCATCACAAGCAGCAATAGATTCATCATCTCTGACCGATCCGCCAGGCTGAATGATAGCCGTTACGCCATGAGCTGCTAGTGTGTCAACGTTATCTCGAAATGGGAAGAAGGCATCAGATGCTGCCACAAGATTCTTTGAATCAATTCCCATGCGCTCACAAGCTTCCTCTGCACGCTCACACGCAAGAAGAGCGGCGTCAACACGATTAGGCTGACCTGGTCCCATACCAATTCCAGCCTGATCTTTTGCAACCAAAATTGCATTTGACTTAACGGTCTTGCAAACTTTCCAAGCAAATACCAAATCGCTCAGCTCTTCTGGAGTTGGTTGGCGCTTAGTAACAACCTCAAAGCTATCTGCAGCTTCGTCTGCGTGGTCAAGGTCTTGTACTAAAAGACCTCCGTCAACAGTTCTCATCTCAAGCTCGCGGCTTCTATCGATTCCGCCCGTAGCCAATACGCGAAGATTTGTTCTCTTTGACAGGCGCTCAAGAGCCTCTTCTGTAAAGCTTGGTGCAATAAGAACCTCAACAAACTGCTTATTAATGTCTGCAAAGTGCTCAACAAACTCCAGCGGAACCTCTCTATTAACTGCAATAATCCCACCAAACGCAGAGATTGGATCGCAAGCAAATGCTCGATCGTATGCCTCAACAACATTTTCCGCCGTAGCAGATCCACAAGGATTCTGGTGCTTCAAAATAATGACTGATGGGTCATCAAACTCACGAACAGCAGCCCAAGCTGCATCAGTATCAAGCAAATTGTTGTAAGACAAGGGCTTACCCTGAAGTTGCTGAGCGTTTGCCAGAGAGTGTGCAGGAGCCCCAGGCATCTTATAAAACGCTGCGGACTGCTGAGGATTTTCTCCGTAACGAAGATCTTGTTCTTTTGTTGCCTTTACCAGCAAAGTCTCTGGGAATTTACTTTGCTCTGCTTCAACAACACCAGAAAGGTATGCGGCAATAGCGCCATCGTATGCAGCCGTTGTCTTAAATACCTTCAAAGCCAGCTGCTGGCGAGAAGCCTTTATAGTTGCACCGTCATGGACACGCATCTCATCAAGAACACGACCATAATCTGCTGGATCAACAACAACCGTAACAAAATCATTATTCTTTGCAGCAGAGCGGAGCATTGAAGGTCCACCGATATCGATATGCTCAATTGCATTTTCAAGAGTTACTGATGGATCAGCTACAGTCTTCTCAAACTCATAGAGATTAACGCAGACCAGGTCAATCATGCCAATACCATTATTCTCTGCGTCTGCGACATGACCGGGATTATCTCTACGGCATAAAAGACCACCATGAACACGAGGATGCAGCGTCTTAACGCGACCGTCCATCATCTCTGGAAATCCGGTATAAGACTCAATAGGAACTACAGGCACACCAGCCTCTTCGAGGATTTTTGCGGTTCCGCCTGTTGAAATTACCTCAACGCTAAACTCTTTAGTAAGCGTTTGTGCAAATTCAACAATACCTGTTTTGTCTGTTACCGAAATTAGCGCACGTTTGATAGGGGCCTCAGCCATTGCCGCTCCTTTGTGTTCGACACTTGCTATCAGAAACACTTACAGCCTATCAGCTGCGAAACGCTACGTACTAGATGTAAACAAACTTGAAACTATTCTATAATCTTCCGCTGTAAAACACCTGAAAGGAACTATTTCATATGTCTGCCGATACTCCAATCATAATCCCCTTCGAAGATACTGACTTATCAGAACTTATATCAATCGTTGAACGTGTCTGGTACTTGGACAGTGATGAATCAAAAGATGAAAGTCGCTCACTTGCGACTATTGATATCGCCTATTTTATTGGCGTTTCTACTCATCGCTTTGTAGCAAAGCAAGATGGTCAAATACTTGGTCTTATTTTCTGCTCAAACGGAGAAACTCCAGCAGATTTTGAAAAATGGCAGAAGTTAGAAAACGAAACAACAGCAAAAGCTAAGAAACTATTTAGTGAAGCTGACTTTAAGGACTACGAGATCTTTGGTGATGTCGAATCTCATCTTGTTCATGACTATTGGAACACAAACACTAACGATGCCAAATGGGAAATTACTCTGTTCTGCGTTAACCCCGCTATAAAGAGCCAAGGTATTGGAGGCATGCTCTTCTCCTACGTTCTGGACTTTATGAAAGAGCAAGGAGCTAAGCATTACTTCCTTGCAACTGATGACGATTGCGACTTTGATTTCTATCAGCACAAAGGCCTCACCTGTAAAGATAAGGCAGCTATTAAGTCATCAACAAAAGACTATGGATTTGCCTATATCTATGCAGGAGATCTCTAAGAATGAGTTTTTGCATTGGAAGATTTGCGCCAACTCCTTCTGGAAGGATGCACCTAGGCAACGTTTTCTCAGCGCTTATGGCTTGGGCCAGTGTTCGCTCCCAAAACGGTAGCCTCATTCTTCGCATTGAAGACTTAGATATTCGTGCTCATAATCCTCAATACACCTCCCTTCTCCTGGATGATTTACAGTGGCTGGGATTGACTTGGGACAGAGGACCATTTTTCCAAAGCGAGCGTACAGAACTCTATCAAGAAGCGATATTAGAATTGAAGCAGCAGGGGCTTCTGTACCCTTGCTTTTGTTCCCGAGCAGACTTGCATGCTGCACAAGCCCCTCATGCCAGCGATGGTGCGTATGTCTATGCAGGAACCTGCCGCGACCTGAGCAAATCTGAACGTGAAGAGCTTTCTAAACATAAAATTCCAGCAACGCGCATACGAGTTCCTAATAAGACCTACGCGTTTGAAGACAAAGTCTATGGTCAAACATCTCAAAATCTTGCTAAATCATGTGGAGACTTTATCGTCCAACGTGCAGACGAAGTCTTTGCATATCAGCTTGCCGTAGTAGTTGACGATGCTGACATGGGTGTAACTGAAGTAGTTAGAGGATCAGACCTTCTCTCGTCTACTCCTCGACAGCTTTATTTACAAGACGTGCTTGGTCTTTCTCATCCCATCTATGCTCACCTCCCCCTACTTGTTGCGCCAGACGGCAGGCGACTTTCTAAACGCAATCACGATCTAGACCTTGGTGTTCTGAGAGCCCAAGGAAAAACACCAGAAGAGATTCTTGGCTTTCTAGCTTATTGCATAGGTCTTGCAGAAAAAGAAGAGCCTCTTTCTGCAGCACAAGTTGCCAATCGCTTTTCATGGGATGTACTTCGCGCTCACCGAAAAAACGTGGTTGTTGAGCATTTTTCACATGTTTTGTAAAATGTCTTATTGTGAGTGACGCCAGTTCGGGGTATCATTCTCAAGCACCCATTTTGGAGAGCTGACCGAGAGGCCGAAGGTGCTCGCCTGCTAAGCGAGTATGGGCC
>CALKTD010000026.1 GCA_937997345.1 uncultured Atopobium sp.
GATTCTTCAGCAGAACCTACCAAAGCTGCGCTATTTTGTGCGCCAGGCCTAAAAGTCAATGCTAACACGCTGCAGAATCATAATCACCCACATATGAACTGCCTCCCATTTCTTGGACATAAGAAATGGGAGGCAGTTCACATTCGTCGGGCGCTTTTTTATGCCGTTTACGGGAGTACATTTGGAAGGAGGCGTGTGTACTGGTAAACTATTAAAAAGTTGATGAAGGAGGCATTATGTCACTGTATAGTCATCTACGTTCTAGTTTGGGATTAGTCCAAAAAATCGCACTTTCTGCCTGTGTTTTTATAATGGCAGTTGCTTTGCCAGTCATTGCAAAAGCTGATGTTATTTCTACACCAAGAGTTGGTTTAGCTACTTCTCATGCAAGTTTGATTGCGGTCATTGTTCTTGTGGCTGTCGTTGGATTTATTATGATCATAAGGCGTCGCAGGTAAAACCTTGTCCACAACACAGCAGATTCTTCCAAAAAAAGAAGTCACTACTTTTGCATATGCGCTTTGTCACTTTGTAGTTGACTTTGCTTGCGTATCTTCGATGCTCTGTGCTGTAAGCCGAGTGTTGGGGGAGTCTGGCCAAGATTCGTTGGAGTTTGTTGCGCTTAGTATTCTGCTGTACGACGTTGTTGCTTTTACATTGCAACTACCTGTAGGTATAGCGCTGGACAAGTTAGATAAGAACTCTTACGCTGCCTTGCTTTCGTACGCTTTGGTTGGTGCTGGAGTTTTGATTTCTTTGTTTCCCGTAGCACTTCTCGAGTGGCTGGCAGTTCTTTTACTCGCAGTTGGAAATGCACTTTTCCATAGTGCAGGCGGACTGATCGTACTTAACATCTCACAAAAGCACGCGGGCCCTTCAGGAATCTTTATTGCAACTGGTGCAATTGGAGTCTTTTTAGGCTCGCAAAGTGCTCAAATAGAAAGACTTCAGATTGCGTTCTCCCTCCTTGTACTGTTGTTCTTATGTGCGCTTATCACGCTTGTAGTTCAAAAGGTTAATAAGAAATACTGGAATGTACATAATGTTGCATTTGATATTCCTAGACTTTTGTCCAATACACTGCTTGCGATTGCACTGCTCACCCTTGTAGTAGCTCTTAGAAGCTATGCCGGCATGGTTATGGCATTTCCCTGGAAGAGTCAGACGCTGCTTCTTGTATTGAGCATCCTTGGTGTATTTGCAGGTAAAGCGCTTGGTGGAATGGTTGCTGATCGTATTGGTTTTAGAACTACAGCAATCTTCTCTCTCATTGCTGCAGCTACTTTGTTTGCACCCTCATGGGAGGTGCCCGTTATGGGTCTCTTGGGTGTATTTTTCTTTAACTTCACCATGTCCATTACGTTGGCATCTCTGGCAAACATCTTGTCCAACGCAAAAGGTACTGCGTTTGGTTTAGCTAGTTTTTCTCTAGCCGTAGGTGCGTTGCCTGCGCTCGTAGGATTTCGTATTGAACATCCTGCGATGCTCTCTGGTATCAGTTTGGTCTCGGCACTTGCGTTGGGTGTAGGTCTTACACTGGTCAAAGATTCCGTGGCTACAGGGCCATTTGGTCATGAGCGTATGTTCCAGGCAGCACAAGTTGTTGAGGCTATAGAGGAAGATAATCTAATTGCAGAGCTGCCTGATCAGGTTGATGAGCTTGCGGTTGAAGATGAACTTGCAGATGAAGACTATCCTGTGGCTGAAGGCCAACTGGCCGCTGAAGACAAACGAGCAGAAGGCTAATGGCATGGACGACCAAATATTTTTGTTGCCGTATTTGATGACCGTTATTCCAATATTTGCGTTTTGTCTGATTCTGACTATTACTGTTGAGCTTATTGTCGCAAAATCGCTGGGCGTTAAAGACAATCAAGCACTGTTGATTGTTGTTGCCGCTCAAGTGCTTACTAATCCAATTGCCGTTTTTATCACAAGCGTCCTTGTTGATGTGGTTGCTAACGACGTTCAGTACTGGGGGTGCGTCATAGCAGTTGAGCTGGTTGTTATTGCTGTTGAAGGTCTTGTTTACAAGGTAAAAAGAGTAAGTAACACCCCATGGACTCTTTCAATCTTGTCCAACCTTGCGTCAGTATCCGTAGGTATTCTCGTCCAAACACTTATATAAAAATTTAGCGAGAAACCCTTTGAATAGGAGGGGTTTCTCGCCAAATCTGAGTGATTTATGAGATGAAGCCTTAATGGATAATTGCGATAAGAAGAGCTCCGACCATAAGACCAATGGATGTTCTGAGAGCCGCTGAGGCTTGCCTGTGCAAGAGCTTTTGTGCACGAGTTGCGTGCGTGAGCTGGGCTTCTGAAGTGTTGAGTGTATGCATTGGTCCTCCTTTCTTAGTTCTTGTCTAGTATATGCCCAAAAGTAAGCTTTGGTAAACTCTTTAGTATAAAAATGATACAAAAGACCACGCCGAGGGTGAGTCCAATCATTCCTCCAGAAGAGGCGTCTAAGTAATAACTGCCTGTTATTCCAATCAAAACGCTGATCGTGGCAATAAGCGGAGAAATCCAGAGCATATGCCGCATCTGATTGGTAAGAAGCCTTGCGCAGGCACCCGGAACAATAAGCAGCGAGACTGACAAAATGACGCCAACTGCCTGGAGCGATATGACAATTGCGAGGGCTAGGGCAACAAGTAAGAATGAAGTGAGTGTTTTAGTAGAAAGACCGATTGCTTGAACCTGCGTTGGATCAAATGAAAGCAAGATCAGGTCCTTGTTTTTAAGGATAAGCAAGATTGCAATAGGCAGGCCAATACAAAGAACTTGCAGCATATCGGGAGTTGTGACCCCCAAAAGGTTTCCAAACAGAATGTGGGACAAGTTAATTTGGCTGGGGACTTTTGATATAAGAACTGTTCCCAGTGCAAAAAATGTTGTAAATACAATGCCGATAGCAGTATCGGGTCGCACAATTTGGCTCTTTTTGACTTGTCCGACCAACACAACGGTAATGAGAGCAAACACAAGTGCTCCCACCAGATAGGGAAGCTCCAGCAGGTGAGCAATGACCACGCCTGGGAGAATAGAATGCGAGATGGCGTCGCCCATGAGCGACCATCCCATATGCGTGATCCAGCAGCTCAAAAGTCCGCAGACTATGGCGGTTGCAATTCCGGTGATGAGGGCTCGCTGCATGAATGCATATTGAAGAATATCTACCTCAGGCATGGAGCACCTCCTCAATGTGAGTATCTTCGGAAATACCCAGGTTCTGCAGGAGGGCGTCTCCAGAAAGAATATCTTTTGAAGGACCCTGCGCGGTTATGGTTTTATTGATGACCAGGCAGAGCGGGAATTTTTGCTGGGCCAAATTGATGTCGTGAATTGAAACGAGCAATGTTTTGCCTTCTTTACTGAGGTTATTGAGCTGTTCGGTGATGATAGCCTCAGAGCGAGCGTCTACTCCCGCAAACGGTTCGTCGAGAAATACCAGTTCAGCGGCTTGCGCTATTCCGCGTGCCACAAAAACACGCTTTCTTTGTCCGCCAGAAAGCTGAGCTAGTGGACGATCTGCAAGGTCGGCCAGGTTAACGCGTTCAAGTGCCTGGGCAACCAGCTCTTTGTCCTGAGTGGAAGGTATGCGCATCCAACCCTGATGAACATATCTTCCCTGCATAACAACATCTTTTACGAGCAGCGGAAACGTCGCGTCAATTGCCTCAGTTTGAGGAACGTAGGCTACTTTGCCCTGCTTGCGCGCTTGTGAAAGAGGTTGCTGACCCCAAGTAAGTGAACCCTCCCATGCGATGGTGTCCATCAGTGCTTTGAAGAGCGTAGATTTTCCGGCACCATTGACGCCAACAAGTGCGCAAAGATCTCCTGTTGAAAGCGAGAAATTCACGTCATGGATGATGGGTTTCTCGCGGTCTTTTTTCTCGTACCAGGCGCAAAGTTGCGAAACACAAAGATTCATCGAACAATTACCTTCCCATGAGACCAGATACGATTGCGTCTGCGTCGTGTTGCAGCAGGTCAAGATAGGTGGGCACGGGGCCGTCAGCTTCCGAGAGGGAGTCTACGTACAAGATGTTCTTCTCGTCAGTTTTGAGGACAGCACCCGTCTCGTCGGCTACCTGCTGCATTGCCTTGGGGCTTACCGTGGATTCGCAGAATACTGCGGGGATTTGCTGAGCTTTTACAGTTTCGACAACCTTGGCAATCTGCTGCGGGGTACCTTCGTCAGCGGCGTTAACGGCCCAAAGGTAGAGCTCCTTCATGTTGGTGTCGCGGCATAGGTACGAGAACGCTCCCTCGCAGGTCACAAGCGTGCGCTGGTTTTCCGGCAGGGTGCTGAGCTCCTCAATCAGGTGAGAGGAGATGTTGTCGAGCTCCTTTTTGTATGCGTCGCCGTTGGCCTCGAAGTCCTTGGCGTGGTCAGGGACAAGGTTGCTGAGCGCGCGGACGATATTCTCGACATAGATCTTGCCGTTTGCGGGCGACATCCACGCATGCGGATTGGCCTGACCCTGGTAGTCACCCTCGGCGATGGGGATGGCGGTGATGCCTTCGCTGAGGTCGGCGCGTTGAGCGGGTGAGTCATCGACGAAGCGCTCAAACCAGCGCTCAAGCCCCAGGCCGTTGTTGAGAATGAGCTGGGCCTTTTGCGCGCGCTTGAGGTCGTCGGGTGTGGGCTCGTAGTCGTGGATTTCGGCACCGGCCTTGGTGATGGATTCTACCTGGCAAAACTCGCCTGCAACGCGAGAAGCCATGTCCTGGATCACGGTGAAGGTGGTCAAGACGAGGGGAGCCGAGGAGTTTTGGTTTTGCGCGGAGCTTGAGCTGGCTGCAGAATCGCGTGGACTACATGCGGCGAGAAAAGCGATGGTGGCCGCAGAGCTTGCGCCGAGCAAGGTGAGTGCTGACCTGCGAGATAGGAGAGGGTTGCAGGTGAGGCGCGATTGTGGGTTTGCGACTGCCGAGATATGCGTGCAGCGATGTTTCATAGCGACTTCCTTCAAAGAGATAAGAGCAGGTAGCTACGGGACTGAAAGCAAGAAACTGATAGCGTGAAGCCAAGAGTTAGGAGTTTTGGAGCTACGAGCTCAACGGGTTTATCGCCCTATTGTATTCCTAAAAGTTAGCTTTGTCTAACTTTTGAAATTTACGAGGAAAGAAAAAGAGTTTGTTTTGCATACAAATGTCCAAAAGATTGAACATGAAATTTAATGTGTCATTTATGTCGCATTTTAAGCAAATTATTTTCCTTTGGCTTATTTACTATAGGATTTGTGAAACAAAAATAATTTTTCTATAGAAAATTATGTGAAGATGGCTAGAATTTATTTGTTTTCTAATGGTTTGTGCTCGTTAAAAAAGGAGAGAGAGCATGGCATTCGATTTTACAGGTAAGCTGGTTCTGGTTACAGGCGGAAGCGCTGGTATTGGCGCTGAGATCTCCAAGGGTATTGTTGCTGGAGGTGGACATGTAATCGTTTGCTCTCGTCACGAGGACACTGGCCGCAAGTTTGTCGAGGAGCTTGGCGAGGGTAACTTCTTCTACACAATGGACATTGCAGATGCTGAGGGCGTCAAGAAGACCGTTGCTCAGATTCTTGAGGAGTGCGGCGACGTCAACGTTCTTATCAACTGCGCTGGTCGCATCAGCTCTGTTCCTTTCACCGAGGTTGACGACAAAGAGTGGAACAACACTATCAACACCAACCTCACTGGTACCTACAACGTAACTCACGCTCTGTGGCAGCACTTCATTGATCGTGGCGGCGCTCGCATCGTCAACGTTTCTTCCGTTGCAGGCAAGATTGGCGGCGGCCTCCTTGGTACCGTTGCTTACGCATCTTCTAAGGCTGGCATGAATGGCTTTACCAAGGCTATTGCTAAAGAGGGCGGCAAGTACGGCATTTCTTGTAACGCTGTTTGCCCATCTTTCACCATTACAGATATGACCACTGCGCTCTCCAACGATGAGGAGAAGTACAAGAAGGTCGTAGGCATTATTCCTCTCGGCCGTCCTGCACAGGCATCTGAGCCTGCACAGATGGTATTGTTCTTTGCTTCCGACGCTGCTAGCTTCGTCAACGGTGAGGTTGGCGACTGCGACGGTGGCATTGTTATGGACTAGGTGATTGTTGATGGCTACAAAAGAACCAATTTCTCTTCAGCATCCATTTAAGGCACTGGGTCGTATTCCAGGTGCAAATATTCTGGTACCACTGCTTCTTGGCGTCTTCATGAATACATTTTTCCCAGATGTATTCCCAACGCTTGGTAGCTTTTCTGCAGCTATGACCGTTAAGGGCACTGCTGCACTGGTTGGCGCTTTCATGTTGTGCGTTGGTGCAACTATTTCGTTTAAGAGCGCACCAAAGGCTGCACTTCGTGGCGCAATCATCATCATCTCTAAGGTTGTGTTCTGCGTTGCTCTTGGTCTTGCTGTTCTGTTCTTCCTGAACGACAATCTGCTTGGCCTTTCTTCCATGGTTATCCTTGCTGCTTGTTCTGGTGCAAACAACTCAATGTATGCAGGCCTGATGGCTGATTATGGTAACGAGTATGAGCAGGGTGCAGTCGCAATTACTACGCTGGTAGTTGGCCCTCCAGTTACCATGCTTGCTCTTGGTGCAACTGGTCAGTCTCCAATTAACTGGTCTTTGCTTGGTGCAGTACTCCCAATTATTCTGGGTATCCTGCTTGGCAACTGCTTCCCATCCATGAAGAAGATGCTCACAAGCGCTCTGCCAGCAATTATTGTCATGACCTTCTTTGCTATGGGCACAACCATGAAGTTTGATTCGCTCATTATGGCTGGTCCTGCAGGTATTCTGCTTGGCGTTATCTGCTCTGTTTGCGGTGGCTTTATTAACTACTTTGTCGATAAAGCAACTGGTGGAACCGGAATTGCAGGCGTTGCAATTTCTTCCTGCGCAGGCGCAAACGCACTTACGCCTGCCGCTATGGCAGAGGCAAACCCAGCCCTGTATGGTGGTGCTGCTCTTGCAACAGCAAACGCACAGGTAGCAGCTGCAGTTATCGTTACTGCTATCCTGACTCCTTTGATTACTGGTTATGTTGCTGAACACTTTGCTAAGAAAGACAACGCTTCAGAGGAAGTTATTGAGGCAGCTTAACAAGTTCTACAGTTTAAGCGCAAAATCCCAGCACCTAGCGGTGCTGGGATTTTTTGTGCCGCAAAGCAGTACTGGCTCCGTGCAAGAGTTGCTCGAACAATGGCAATAGACGGCTGATAAAGAGGCAGTGGATGCAGCAGATTCTTCGGAAACTACTCAAATAAGTCTCCAAGTGGTAAAAAATCCGTTTAGTTGGAGATTTCATTTTTCTGCATACAACGTTTGCCCAGATAAAAGTTTTTGAGGCGGTAAAAAATCGTCTTAGTTGGAGATAAAACAGCTAATTTTCAATTTTCATTTCCAACTAAACGCGTTTTTTACCTTTTTCGGCACATAATTTTTAAGCCAAAAATTACGTATTCATGGAAATGAATATAACAACCTGATTATGCAGAAAGGGTCAGAACGAAACGTTCTGACCCTTTGATTTGCAATAAAACCTGCGACCAGCTTTGCCAAAAGTAATTGGGCAGTAATTTCTGCAAGCAGTAACTGGCAATATAAAGCAGCAACTACTTAATTAGGATGTTTCCCTCATAGCTGTCATGAACATCCTGAGGCGTAACGCCCATGTGCTTCTTGTATAGCCTGCTGAAATAGAAAGGATCGCTATAGCCAACTGCTTCGGAAGTCTCGCGCACAGAAAGGCCAGACTGAAGCAGCTGTTGAGCATGATCAAGACGCTTTGCAATGATGAACGTCATTGGGCGAACGCCAAATGTTTGGACAAAATTGTTGGAGAAGCGTTGAGTGCTCATTCCACAACGTTTAGCCAGTCCAGGAATGGTAATCGGATCTGCAAAGTGGAGCTCAATGTACGTGCGAGCCTCGGCCATGCTCTCCTGGACCTTTTGGCTGTTGGTGAGCAGGAACATAGACTTGATGAGCTCAGTGCCATTGACAATCTGAGCAACACGATTGTCCAGCAATGGGGTAGTGTTAAGTTTTTCCAGGTCAAGTACTTTATCAAGGATACGGTCGAATCCTTGAGGATCAAATGCATAGGCATTGAAAATTGGACTTGTGACATCGCCTTGAACGCCATCATAGTAGATGTTTACATGGTCAAACGAGCGTCCGTAAAGGGTTCGATATGTTACGGTCTGACCTGCAGGAACATGTACAACCGTGGTTCCTTCGCAGACAAATTCATTTCCACCAATAGTAATCTCGGCAGCTCCAAAGACAGGAATGATGAAAATAGAATGTGCAAGCGAAAAAGTAACTTGAGAATCAGCAATCTTCTGCTGACGGTTGATTGAAAACACACTATACGTCTGCCGCGAATAGGTCTCTTTTAGCTCCTGCAGATTAGCCTGCATAGAATCTCCTCATTTCACAAGCACTCAATTGCGCCGAATATTAAAAATAACATGGAGAGTATTTTAGCCAGCAGAACCGCGATTGCAACCCAAAAGTTAAATAAAATGCCATTTCAGAGGTTAATTTTTGATTAACGAGAGAGACAATTGCCTACGTAACTTTTATAGAATGATTTTAAAAAGAACAATTTATGTATAAATTTTGTCCATTCAAATTAAAGATTTTACATTTTGATTGTTCGCTTTAAACTGCCGATAAATAGCGTTTTTTGATACCATAAATTAGTTATGCACAAATGGTTTCTTCAGGTTAACTTTAGATACTGCAAACTTCATTTAGATGTCGTAGCTTTCTTTTAGTTTGCCATGAATTCCATTGGTTTTTGCAGGTTTTAGGTTTAGGTTTTATTGGCTTCTGTAGAGGTTTCTCGTAGAAGGTTTGTATATGGAGCAGCTTGCACACGTTTTTTCACTTATCGTTCAGCCCGCATACGACTTGACCGGCAGTTGGTGGGCGGCAATCTTCCTTTTTACTCTTGCAACTAAAATCATCCTGATGCCTCTGGCTCTCTGGACGCAGCAAAACTCTATTGTTATGGTACGCCTTATGCCTGAGACCTTCCGCCTGAAGACGCGCTACTTCGGCGATAGAGAGACCATCGAGGAGCGCTCCAATGAGCTGAACAAAAAGGCAGGTTATCACCCGCTGCTGAGCCTTATTCCTTTGGCAATCCAGGTAGTCATCTTATTTGGCTTGGTTGACGTCATCCATGGCATCACCGATTCTGGCGCACCTGGTACAGAGTTTTTGGGCATGATCCCAATCATCGACGGCGGTATCACCTGGATTATGCCACTTGCAGCAGCTTTGTCCTCGGTGGCTCTTGGCCTTGCTTCCAACAAGTTGAACCCACTTCAGCGCGAGCAGTCTCGTGCCGAGAAGAACACTACAAACGGTCTCTCTATTGCAATGTCGCTGGTTCTTGCAGTCTACGTTGTCTGTGGCATGGCGTTTTACTGGGTTTGCTCAAACCTTCTCTCAATCCTGGTCCAAATTGTCTGCAATATTATCATCGACCCTCGTAGGCAGGTTGATTACGACGATCTTAACGCTGCTCGCGACGAGTTTGAGGCAATGGACGTGGCAACCAAGTCCACTCACAAGTGGTTCCAGCGCGATCCTCATGCCGCTCGAGAAAAAGAAGACTACAAACGCTTCTTTGACACCATTGGTAAGCACCTGGTTTTTTATTCCGAGGCAAGCGGCTTCTACAAGTACTTCCAAGGCGCCATCGAGTGGCTGCTGGCAAATTCTGACATTCGTATCCACTACGTTACCTCTGACCCTAATGACCAGGTCTTTGAGCTGGCAAAACAGCAGCCTCGCTTGATTCCGTACTACTTAGGTCAGCGCCGCCTCATCACGCTTTTCATGAAGCTCGACGCTGATGTTGTGGTAACTTCCCTCGGTGACCTGGAGAGCTCCTACATGAAGCGCTCTTACGTGCGCAAAGATGCTGAGTACATGTACATGTGCCACCACATGACTTCCATGACGGTCACCTCGACGCGCAACGAGTACACCTACTACGATGACGTTCTCTGCGTTGGCCCTCATCAGCAGCATGATCTTGAGCTGGTCGAGAAGTACTACGACACGCCATCCAAGAGAAAGCCTGCTATTGGCTACGATCTTCTCGACAGGTCAATCAAGAACTACCAGAAGCAGAATCTGGGTCAGCGCAAACCTGGCGAGAAACCCCTGTTGCTGATTGGTCCTTCGTGGCAGTACGACAACTTGATGGACAGCTGCCTTGACGGCCTGCTTGAGCAGCTCATGGGCCGCGGCTGGCGAATTGTGGTCCGCCCACACCCAGAGTATTTGAAGCGCTATCCTGCCCGTATGGAGGAGATTCTTGCTCGCTACGCTGACGCGGACCCAGAGGAGCTCTCCTTTGAGACCGACTTCAGCTCCAATACTTCGGTTCTCTCGGCTGACCTGCTGTTTACTGACTGGTCGAGTGTTGCTGAGGAGTTCTCGTTTACCACGCTCAAGCCGTCGGTCTTCATTGACACCGCAATGAAGGAGAACAACCCTGACTGGAGCAAGATTCATTCGGATCCATGTGACATTACGCTCAGAAACGAGATTGGCCGCAGCTTTGATCCTAAGGACCTCTCGGGCCTTGGCGACGTGGTTGCGCAGATGCTGGAGGAGGCCGATAGCTGGTCGCATAAGATTGAAGAAATTCGCAACAACATGATCTTCAACCTCGGCCACGGCGGAGAAGCCGCAGGTAAGTTCATCCTCGAGCGCGTTTTGGCGCACCAGGAGGAGGACGCTGCTGAGGTTGCAGACGACGCTACTACCAAGAAGAACGCTGCTGCGGACGCTGCAGACGACGCCGAGAAAAGCGACGCCGTCAGCTCCACTAAAGACGCCACAAAGACAACTGATGAGGACGGTGTTTCTCGTGACTAAAACCATAACCTCTACCATGAGAAGCTCCCACAGCTCAGCTGCTCAAAGGCTCGCAATATTCCTCCATGCCGCACTCTACGTTACAGTACTGACGTTTGCGTGGTGGGCGCTTCTGCCTGCAACAGCGCAGGCTTACGTTGACCCATCTGTCATGACCTACACCATCCAGGCTCTGGCAGCGGTCGTAGTTGCGCTCTCTGCGGTCCTTGGCGTTGCGTTTAGGCGTTCTCGTAAGGTGCTCTTCCGTCTGCTTAAGATTGATGAGAACGCCAATAAGATTGTCGAAGGCAAAGTTCATAAGGTTGACGCCAAAGGTGCAGAAGCTGCAGATACTCAGATGAAAGAAATCCTTGCAGCAGAGGCTGTTCGTCTCAAAGAACAAAAAGAGGGAACCCTCAAACCTAAGGGTCGCATTGGTGTCGCATTTCTTGTCTCTTTCTTTACTGTCTTTACTATCTTGGTCGTAGCCCCACTTGAGCTGGTGGCAAGTAATGCGCGAGACCTTTCTTTCAACCTCAACGATGTTGCAGGTCCCGTTATTATTGCAGGTCTTATCCTTACGATCATTCTTACAGTGCTTCTATCACTCCTGCGTAAGCGTGTGTTTAACGTTGCCGTTGCATTTGTAGGTGCCGTCGGTGTGGCATCATACGTTCAGGCAGTATTCTTGAACGGTGGTATGCCACTTGCAGATGGTCATGAGGTTATTTGGTCCAACTTCACAACCCAAATGATTGTCTCTGGCCTCATCTGGCTGGCAATCATTGCAGCTGCAGTGGCCTTCTCGCTCCTAAAAGCAAGGCAGCTTAGAACAGGTCTTCTGGTAACCGCAACCGCTCTTGTCGTTGTCCAGACAGTGGGCGTTGCAAGTCTCTGGGGTCCTGCAATCGCAGCGTCGATAGATGCTCATGCCGAAAACCAGCAGGTTATCGCAACGCGCGAGGGCCTCTACAGCGTTTCTTCCAAGAAGAACGTCGTGGTGTTTGTCCTTGATACTACCGACACCGCCTTTGTTCAGAGACTCTACGATGAACGTCCAGAGACATTTGCCGGTTTAACAGGATTTACGTGGTATAGAAACTCTGTAGGTTCTATGATTCCTACTCGATATGGTGTGCCATCGCTGCTTTTTGGAACACGTCCTCAGCCTGGCGAGAATTTCAACGATTTTGTTTATAACTGGGCACAGAGTGATCAGTATCTCAGGGATATCCAGAATGCTGGATTTGAGGCTGGTCTGTACACCGACCAGCTCAATTACAACCGTTATAGAGGAACAGCTCAGAAATATTCTGTTAACTACCATCCACCTGTTGGTAGGGGACTTGATAATCAGCTGGATGTTTTTGGTGCACTGCGCATTCTCTATAAGACGGCGTTCTGCAGGGACATGCCTTGGGTGTTTAAGCCTCGATTCTGGTATTATACCGAGGATCTTAATATGCGCATGCGCAAGTCAGTCAACATGGACGAAGTTGATCTCTCTTCACAGCCATACACAGAGGATGACCTCAAGTATTACCAGGAGCTTCAACACTACGGACTCTCGATTGACAATACTGGTCAGAACGGTTCATTCCGTTTCATTCATCTGTTTGGCTCGCATCCACCTTACACGCTTGATCGCAACGTTGAGCGCACTGAAGATCCAAGCAAGCAAAACGTTGACGAGCAAACCATCGCGGCTTACAGAATTGTTGAAGCCTACATCGCTGAGCTCAAGCGTTTGGGAGTGTATGAGAATACGTCTTTCATCATTACCGCTGACCATGGTGATTGGTACTTGACGGGCGGCGATATTCAGACACCTTCTGCTCCAGTCATTATGTACAAACCAGCTGGTCAGACCGCTGAAGAAGCGGCTCAGCCTATGCAGATTTCTGACGCGCCTGTCTGGCACTACGACATCTTGGCGCAGACGCTTAAGGATATGGGTGTTGACCAGCAGACGCTTTCCAATTACACTACACCGCTTGATGAGGTCCACGAGGGAGACGTTCGTCCTCGTTACTACATCGAGACCATTTCAAATGGCAAGCGAGACATCTTTGTTAGGGAGTTTGTCATTAACGGCAATGCTAATGACATGAAAGACTGGAGTCTTACGGGCAACGAATGGCCTGTTGAACCATGGCACGACTAAGTTAGGTGTCCGGCAACAGCCCACTGGCGAGAAACCCGGTGTGCTTGACGAGAAACCCGGTGTGCGAAAATGAGAACGGGATGGCTTGTAAAAGACGGCAGTTATTATTACCTTGACAGTAACGGAAGAATGATAACAGGATGGTATCGCATTTCAGGAGACTGGTATTTCTTTAACTCCGATGGATCAATGGCTACCGGTTGGCTGGAGCGGGGAGGCTCTTGGTATTACTTAAGCTCAAGCGGAATAATGCAAACAGGATGGCTCAATAGTTCCGGTCATACCTTCTACCTTAACCAAGATGGTTCAATGTGTACTGGCTGGCTCTCTTACGGAGGCAGCAGCTACTATCTACGCTATGACAATAATCAGCCTGTTTCAGGAGGTCCTACGGGCTCTATGATCTACTCACGAAAGGCTCGGATTGGAGGGGTCACCTACGAGTTTAATGCAAGAGGTGAGGCGTATAAGACACTTCCGGGAAACATTGTTCCTAAAGCATATAAGCCAATAGTTGAGGCTGCGTGATGATTATGAACAAGAAATGTAAATGGCTACCTCTAAAGATTATGATGGGTATTCAATACAGTGCAAACTTCTTAAAGAATTTAATGACCACTAGCCGATATTTTTAATCCATTGGCAGAATTGTCTGATAATTGAAAATCAAATCGTGAAATAATCTGAATAGCTATCCTTTTGTAATTTTGGGTTATGGGAGGTTAGTATGGGAAAGCGAGTCCGCAGGCTGTCCGTCTTCCTTTTGGTGGCGGTGGCCGCCCTGTCCGTCCAAGTGGGCCTCCTCTGCCGCGTCTGCAAGGCCTCCGAGCCGAGCGAGGAGGTGGTCGCACGTATAAAGAAATTCTTTTCGATAATAGATGACGACGGGAAGGAGTTCCTGTTCCCTGAGGACGCTGCAAACCTCGACCTCAGCGACATCACTGTCGGCAATGGGTACAAGAGGTACCGACTTGAGGGCGAGAGACTTGAGGACTCCAACCTTGTCGACTACCCTATCTTCTCCGGAGGAAGGCCCTTTGCCATCTGTATCACCAAGTACAACGATAGCGGGGTGGAGGAGGTCGTCCAGGCAGGCTCGATCAGAAGCGAGCCCTACTACGGCGAGGACATCGACTACTCGGACGTGACCATCGTCGTCGAGATGCGCAAAAGGCGCAGCTTCTACCTCATCTCGGGCCCGTACATCTGGCACTACGAGGGTGGGATCCTCGTGTCAAAGGGGGAGACGGGCAGGGTCGGGCACGAGGACAGCAGGGAGGAGGTGCTGGCCCTGCTGGCCTCGCAGGGGGCCGAGATACGCCCCGACACGCTCACCGAGCGCCTCCACGAGTTTGCCAGAGCTTGTTACTTTGAGCTTACAGAGGAGGACTGCGGGTCTTGTATATGAGATGACATCAAACCTTCTATCTTTGTCCAAGTCTTGGGAGGGGTTGTCATGTTTAGAAAACTATCCAAAATCGCTTTCATCCTCATAGTAATAATTGTGATTTTTTCTGGTAAACAAGTTAAGACAGCCAATGCCTTGGAACTGCAGTCATATCCAAGCAAGAAGACGGTAGAGCATATATCCAAGTTGTTCTCCCTGATCGACGATGATGGAATGGAGTTTCTCTTCCATAAGCAAAAGGTAGATATTTCCGATGTCAGTGAGGTACAGGTCGGAAGAAGTTATAGGTTCCTCAGACTTGAGAATGATCATCTTTCCGACGTTGGAATTGTCAAGTACCCCCTCTACCTCAACGGAAATGTTTTCGCCGTCTACACGGAATATTACGATGGGGAGACTCGGGGGTCTACCGCAATCTCGTCGATCATCGATGAGTATTACTACGATGACGACCTTGACTACGCTGATATAGCCGTTGTTGCTGATGGTAAGGACAGCTATGTCGTCTCAGGAATCTTCGTTTGGCATTACGAAAATGGAACACTCGTGTCGAAGATAAGGCGAGATGGGATTACCGACGCGAGGGAACGACAAATCGTCTCGTTAGTCGAGGAGGAGAGTGGACAGTATAGCTATGCTGGGAAGTCAAGTCCAGTCTCGCTCAATAACGTTACATCGAAAAACGTAAGAAGTCGTGTGATTAAGACGATCGACGTGTCGGTCGTTCCACAATACCAGTCTCCAACATGTTGGGCTGCTGCCATTTGTGCGGTAGGAAACTATATGACTGGACCATCAAACTGGACGCCCGATTCCCTTTCGATACAGGTTAAGGGGGAGATTACTGGAGGGTTTACAGAGGATTATATCAAGGGGCTGTTACTGTTTACATATCCTGGTTCTAATCAACAAATCTCCTCTACTAGCCTAGAGTATTCTCCAAGTGATGAAGAAATTGTAAACTGGATCGATCACAACACCCCTTTTATCCTAAGGCTGAAGGGTGGTTCAGAAGGGCATGCGATAACAGCATGTGGGTATGTCTTCGAGACGGGTGTGTCAGCTGTTTATGCACAGGATTCAGCAAGTGGAAAACGTGAGATATTGCATAAAGATGATGAAGGAAGATTTGGATACACATTTTGTGATAATGAAACTTATTTCTATTGGGAAAGAACAATTGTTCTTACGGGATGGCAAAAACCAGGCAACGGTGACAAATGGGTGTACTTCGACCGACATGGAAACTATGCGACAGGGTGGTTCGGTTTCGAAGATGAAACATACTACTTTTCCGAGTCAGGAGAGATGCAGACCGGTTGGGTTAAAATCAACGGTCTTTGGTTTTACTTCTCCATATCAGGAAAAATGCAGACAGGATGGGTTTCCGTCGATGGATATTGGAATTACCTCGACGATTCAGGCCGCCTCCTTCATTCCCAGTGGCTTTCATATAAGGGGGATTATTACTACCTGGACAGTAGTGGCAAGATGCGGACAGGGTGGCTTGTCTACAACGGTACATACTATTACTTGGGTTCGGACGGGGTCATGCGGACGGGTTGGGTCAAGGATGGGGGTAATTGGTATTACATGAACTCCGACGGCTCTATACGGGTCGGATGGCTTGTAAAAGACGGCAGTTATTATTACCTTGACAGT
>CALKTD010000027.1 GCA_937997345.1 uncultured Atopobium sp.
GATTAGCCTGATTTTGTCAAAGAATCTGTATTCAAAATACAGATTCTTTGCACTTTTCAGGCAACCTGAAAGGGCCTCAGGCTCGCTCGCCCTGAATTTAACGGAGCTTTTCTAGTTCACTCCACAATTTGATTCTTTTAGCTCTTTCCATTTTTCTACGATCAGATGATGTATGTCTTCTTGGTATTTCAAGTTGATTTCTAATTGAATTAAACATGTTGTCCATAAAAATGATGTCGTCATACTCAGCTTTCCCAATAACAAATTCCATTATTCCAGCTGAAACGAGTTCGTTATTACGCTGATAGTCGCGCATTGAAACCTCTGCTAATTCATGTACGGCCCCATTGTATTCAATGGCTGCCTGTCTATTTGTGTCTGCCTCGTAGTTACCTTTTGAAAGCAATAAATCGATAGCCCTTGTTTTCTCTGTAAGTACTCTGCTCTTTAATTGCTGAATCTTTACTTCCTTATTTAGCTCAACCTTAGGAATTGCATAACCACCTGCGGATACAGGAAGAGAAGCGCGAAGAGCAAGTTTGACTTCCATAGGAGACGCAGCGTTATCAAAAGAATACAAAGACGCTAATCTTGCATTCCTTATTCCGCTGCATCTAGATACTAAAGATAAATAACACGCAAACTCTGCCTTTTGAAAGACAGGTTCATACCAATTAGATCTTAATTCAGAGTTAAATGGGTCGATAACATACCTTCCTTGGAATTCTGAAATTAGCATCACAGTTTCTAATAACGTTTGTTCTTGAGCCATTTCAATCATGAGTTCAAAAGGTGACGCCACTTTAATTGTTGATTTCCCAAGAATTAGCTCCATACTTGGTGGCTGCGCAAAATGAGACGAAGTATGAAATTTTATTTTTTTCGATTGGTAAACACTTTTCTTCTTGTTAACTACTAATTCAATTGGCTCTGTAAGTATTATTCCTAAACTGGAAAATACCTCTTTCTTGATTTGATCAAGCTCCACAGTTAACGACTCTGTATGAATTTCGGCACTCGAAGAGTCATAGTGAATCAATCCGTGACCCTTAATTCTCATAGCACGGAATAACTGCAAAGCGGTTGTATGTGATAGATAAAATTCCATGAACACATAGTATTTTCTTAAGGAAAACTTACAACCCATGTTGCTAATTGTAGAAAAACGTCATTTGTTATAAAACTGCAGGTCAGAAGAACCTGCCAGAAAATCATTGCAACTAAATGCCCAGTTAGCAGCGTTAGGCCTTCCCTGCGACGTATTCTCGGTCAAATTTCGGTCAAATTCATTTGCGTCAAATTCGCAATTTTCATTTCTGCTGTAAGAATGCACTGAGGCGAGAAGATCCAATCTTCCTTGTACAAAAGTTGCCTAAAAAGGTCAAAGAATCTGTAAAATGGCCACAGTATCTTTGACAAAATCAGGCAAATCCACAGATTCTTTACCAAATTTAGGCAAAATCTACCGAATCTTTTCATTTTTCAGGCACACATTAGGACACGCATCAGGCTCGCATCACACGCATCGCGCGAGAAGAACGTGCTGAGCGCGCGTCTTTTGCACATGCCGGTCCAACAAAAAACGGACCTGGAGAAAATCCAGGTCCGTTGCTTTAACTAGCTGCCAAAACGCTTCGACGCTTCGACGTGCGTTCAGCGTATGCCGCAGGTTAGTTCCAGCCCTTACCGTCGGAACCAAACTCGCGGATGAGCTCCTTGGTGCGCTCGACGATTGCCTCGCGACCAGGCTTCAGGAGCTTACGAGGATCGTAGCCCTTGCCATTGTCAACAAGGCCAGCCTCAACGTACTTCTTGGTTGCCTCAGCAAAAACAAGCTGAAGGTCAGTGTTGACGTTGATCTTGGAAATACCCATAGAGATAGCCTTCTGAACCTGCTCTACAGGAATGCCGGTGCCACCGTGAAGAACAAGTGGAAGATCGCCAACGCGCTCCTTGATAGCCTTGAGCTGGTCGAAGGAGAGGCCCTCCCAGTTAGCTGGGTAGATGCCGTGAATGTTGCCGATGCCGCATGCAAGGAAGTCAACGCCCAGGTCAGCAATCTTTGCGCACTGCTCAGGATCAGCAAGCTCACCCTTAGCGGTAACACCGTCCTCGGTGCCGCCAATGCCACCGACCTCAGCCTCAACAGAAATGCCCTTTGCATGAGCTGCCTTTACAACCTCTTCAGTACGCTTAAGGTTGGTCTCAAAATCAGGCTCGTGAGAACCATCATACATAATAGAAGTAAATCCAGCCTCGATACACTTGAACGCATCCTCGTATGAACCGTGGTCAAGATGGAGAGCAACTGGAACAGTAATGTTCTTGTCCTCAACAAGACGGCGAACCATATCTGCAACAACGCGATAGCTTACCTGCCACTTTGCTGCACCGCTGGTGCACTGGATGATGACAGGAGACTGAAGCTCTTCTGCCGCATCAAGGATTGCTGCGGTCCACTCAAGGTTGTTCTCGTTGAATGCGCCGATGCCATAGTGACCCTTCTCGGCACTCTGGAGCATGGCTTTTGCGCTTACAAGCATGCTAAACCTCCGTTTGACGGAAAACTGATACATATAAATGATACCTTGTTTCATCACCTTTGATACGGTCGTTTTTAACAAAACATCGTAAGAAACCCAACGCACATTCTGACAAAAAATCTTACAGTCAAAATGGCGAGAAGTCCTCGCGCTTTCCACGAGAAATCTACACAGTAAAAAACCAGGTTTCGTCGCATAGACGTTACCTTTTCGAAGCTTCTTGCCAGCTGATGTTGCGATTTAGCGACGAAACATTACATCTTCACAGAAATGAGGTAGGCTATCAGTTCAAAGAAAGGAGCATCTTGTGAGCTATAAGCACTTTGATGCAGACAAAACTCGATTTTCTTCGCCTGCTCAACCTACAAATGAAGCAGTCAACGAAAAACCTAGCCTTTTTAAGGGCGTTTCAATTACCCAAATTTTGGCAACCTCGCTTGCTGCGGTAACTTCATTTATGTTGTCAAACCAGATTGGTGTTGCTGGGTCGATTATCGGCGTGGCTGTTGGTGCTGCCGCATCGGCATTTGCTTCGCAAATTTACCAGAACGTTATTAGGCGTTCCACGCACAAATTTCGCAGTAGTGATAATAATGAATATAACCAGCAAGTATATCCAAACAGCAACCAAAGTACTCTAGAGAACACGCAATACATGCCTCAACCTCAATATGCACCTTCTCACAATTACTATCCCAACACCACCTCTCATGCGGGACAGCCATCGCGGGTAAATCGCACGCCAACAATATCGCGTAAGCATACAAGGGCACTAACTGTTGTAACCATTCTCTCGATTATTTTTACCATTACTGCCGTCATTCTTTATGCCATGTTCCTGAACTTTATCACCAACGGATCTGGCCTTGGACCAAAGGTTAGTGCCAGCTCAGTTGTGACAGAAAAAACTGCGGACACAAGTAATTCGACAGATAAAAAAGATGACTCCAACTCATCTAGCGAGAAAACCGATGAACCAAGTAAGTCCACCGATTCCAAGGATTCTTCCGAGACTTCTGACTCCAAAAAGTCAGAAACTACCAGTTCAGACAGCTCGTCTAGCTCGGAAAAGAAAAGCGACTCAAATAACTCTAGTAACTCGTCGGATAATTCTTCCAGCAATAATTCTGGAACAGACAACTCTAGCAGTAATTCTGAATCAAATCAGAACTCTAACTCTAGCAACAGTTCTAACAGCGGGTCTAACAGTTCTAGTTCTAACAGCTCTACCGGAAGTAACTAGTTGACGGCACATTTAAGTGGCTGGTACATCTAGCAGAACTTTCATGTACATAGTAACCACAAGCAGCAACTCTCACTGAGTTTGCTACAGAAAGGATGGGTATGGAAACCACAAACGCATGGAAAAAATACACCTCAGATGACCTGGACAAACTCCAGTCGTTTACCGAGGGCTACAGAAAGTTTATTTCCAAGAACAAGACTGAACGCGAGTGCGCCGCAAGCGCTATCAAGCTTGCCGAAGCAGCAGGTTACGTCAAACTTTCTGACGCTATTGCCGCGGGTAAAACTCTCAAAGCTGGCGATAAAGTCTATGCAGACATTCGCGGCAAGTCCGTCATCTTTGTCCAGATTGGTACCAAATCCCTGGAAGAGGGTCTAAACATTCTTGGTGCTCACATCGACTCCCCTCGCCTGGACGTCAAGCAGAATCCTCTCGAGGAGCGCAATGAGCTTGCTACCCTTGACACCCACTACTACGGCGGCGTCAAAAAGTACCAATGGGTCACTATTCCTTTGGCAATTCACGGTGTTCTTGCACTTAAAGACGGTAGTGTCGTAAACGTATGCGTTGGTGAGGACCCAACGGATCCTGTTTTTTGCATCTCCGATCTTCTCATCCACTTGAGCGCTGAGCAGCTTGGAAAACCTGCTTCTAAGGTCATCGAGGGTGAGATGCTCGACCTCATTGTTGGCAACCGTCCACTTATTTGGGGTCAAAATGGCGAGAAACCCGCTGATACAGAGGGCGATGAGCCAAAAGAAGCTGTTAAGGCTAACGTCATCAATATCTTGAAAGACCTCTATGGCATTGAAGAAGCAGACCTTCTCTCCGCTGAGCTTGAGATTGTTCCTGCAGGTCCTGCTCGCGACATGGGCTTTGACCGCTCCATGATTTTGGGCTATGGCCACGACGACCGCAGCTGCTCCTACCCTTCCCTAATTGCGCAACTTGAATGCGATGCTCCTGCTCGTACCTCTGTCACTATCCTGACTGACAAAGAAGAGATTGGTTCTGTAGGAGCCACTGGCATGAATTCCCTCTTCTTTGAGAATGTCATGGCAGAAGTTCTTGCACTTGCCGGTTTTGAGTCTCCACTTTCTCTACGCCGCTGCATGGCTAACTCCTACATGCTCTCCAGTGACGTTTCTGCTGGCTATGATCCTAACTTTGCTAGTAGCTTTGAAATCAAGAACTCCGCCATCATGGGTCACGGACTTGCGTTCAACAAGTTTACTGGTAGTGGCGGCAAGGGTGGCTCCAACGATGCTGATGCCGAGTACGTTGCTCTAATTCGTCGCATTATGGACAATGCTGGCGTCCAGTTCCAGACCGCTGAGCTTGGTCGTGTTGACGCTGGTGGCGGTGGAACAATCGCATATATGCTGGCAAAATACGGCATGCACGTCATCGACTGTGGCGTTCCCGTCCTCTCTATGCACGCACCTTGGGAGATTGCAAACAAAGCCGACATCTACGAGGCATATCGTGGATACCGCGCATTCCTCGAGTTTAGTGAGTAAGTGCGCCACATAAACAAATCCTGCACGCAAATCATGCTTACAAGAAAGACGTGAGAGACAAACTCTCACGTCTTTTTCTGTATCAAATTCAAGGCGAGAAACTCATCCAGCCCGCAGCGCACGTACAGAACACCTATCCCAGCAATGAAAGCACTTCTCGCTTGGCAGCCAAAAACTCCTCGCTCAAGTCAAACGACGCCAGGTCAGTAGCTTGAGCAAAACCTGCCTCCTCCGCATCGGCGCAGTCCTGCGGCTCAACAACGCCCACAATCTTGGTCACTACGCCCTGCGCGGGACTTCCTGCCATCACGAAAATGCGCGAAGCCATGGCAACTGCTTCGTCAACATCGTGCGTAATCACCAGTACCGAGAGGCCAAACTCTTTCACGGAAGACATGAGCCATGCACGCATTTCTCGCCGTGTGAGAGCATCTAGTGCCGAGAAGGGCTCGTCCAACAGCATAATGTCTGAGCCAATGAGCGCCGTGCGTAGAAACGCAACACGCTGTCTCATACCGCCTGAGAGCTCGTGAGGCCAGCTTTGCGCCACGCGCTCAAGTCCGCCACGCTCCAGCATCTCCTGGGCCCGTGCGTGCGCCTCAGCACGCGAGACACCCTTCAGCTCAAGCGGAAGCGCTATGTTGTCGATGATACGCTTGCTTGGGATGAGCAAATCCTTCTGGAGCATGTAGCCAATATGTCCCGGGCGCCCTGTAACGTCAGCACCATGTAGCAGCACCTTGCCCTCTTGCGGTTCCAGAAGTCCCGCAAGTGCGTGGAGCAGTGTTGTCTTGCCGCAGCCCGAGCGACCAACCAAGCAGGTAATGGTGCCAGGTTGCAGCTCAATCGAGATATCCTGAGCAACTACCTGGCCGTTTCCCCAAACCAGCGTAAGGTGGCGTGCTTCAAGCGCAGATGTGCTCTGCTGCGATTCATGTGCAGGTGCAACCCCCAGGCTTTTCTCGCTAAGAGCGTCCACCACACCGCCTTCTGTTATGTCAGTAAGCTTCTTATCCAAGGTACTCACTAGTAAATCCCGCGGATGGATCAATCTTGTTCTCTAGCAGCTGCTGGCTATTGAGCCAGGTGTAGAAACGCTGCCAGCGGGCAGAGTCAATAACACCCCACTTCTCAGCGTCGTCAATGTACTTGGCAGCCAAGAACTTCTGAGATGCTTTGACCAGGTCAGCGTCAAGTTCTGGAACGGCTTTGAGTAGAATCTCTGCTGCCTCGTCTGGGTTAGAGACGCAGAACTCATAACCTTTTCTGGTAGCGCTTAAGAAGGCCTTAACAGCGTCTGGATTCTCTTTTGCAAAGCCATCATTTACTGCGATAACTGGCGTGTAGTAGTCAAAATTCTGATCAATAGCTGCAAACGCAAAGTAGTTGTACGCAAAGTTCTGAACACGAGCGTTTTGAACAGCCCACTGCTCATACACCCAAACAGCATCAAACATCTTTGCTTTTAGGCCAGATACCTCATCATCTACCTCATAAGGTACCATCTTAAGCGTTGAGGGATCTCCGCCGTCAGACTCCATAACAGACCTGATAGTAGCCTGTTCAACAGGAAGATTCCACGTTGCGTAGGTATGATCATTAAGATCACGCGGACGAACAATGTGATCCTCTTCACGACTCATAATGCCCGAAAGATTGTGCTGAATAATAGCGGCCACCGCGGTATACGGCAACGGATTAGAAGACGAGAGACTGTTAGCAATATAGTCCTGGTAGGTAACGCCCATCTGTGCGCCACCAGCACCAATCAGCGCATCGGCGCCATCGGCAGGTGGCTGCTGAATAGTTACCTTGAGGGCAACCTCGTCAAAGTAGCCTTTCTCCTGAGCCACATAAATGCCGGTGTGGTTGGTGTTTGGCGTATAGTCCAGGGCAAACGTAATCTCTGTAGTGCCACTAGCTTTTTGGCCCGTGCCATTGTTGCCACCGTTTGACGGAGCAGATGGTTGTTCAAGCGAGCAACCTGTGCAAAGTCCTGCTGCCGAGAAACCCATCGCAGCTAGAAAGCCTTTTCTTGTCATGCCCTTGCAATTTGATGCATTCATGCGTCTAATCACTTCTTTCTTTGAGTTTGTTAAGGTTATTGTGCAGATTCTTTGACGTTTTGAGACGTATCCCAAGGAAGTGCGCACTTTTGGATAAATTCTACAAACTTCATCAACACCAGCGACAACGCAGAAACCACCACGATTGCCGCAAACATCCTATCGTACGCAAATGCTTTTCTGACGCGCGTCATGTAGACGCCAAGACCAGCATCGCCTCCCAGCCATTCTGCGATTACTGCACCAATTACGGCGTAAGTCACACTCATTTTTAGCCCCGAGAAAAACTGTGGTGCAGCAGCAGCCAACTTGACGTGCCAGAAAATCTGCACACGACTAGCTCCCATGGTGGTCATAAGGTCAATCATATCGGGATCAATAGCCTTAAATGCCGAGTTCAACGCCACAGTAATAGGGAAAAACGTTGAAATGGCCACAAGAACAATCTTTGGCAAAAGACCATAACCCAGCCAAAGCACCAGAAGCGGCGCGATAGTCACAATAGGGATAGTCTGCGAGATAGTAACAAGTGGAGAGAGCAGTTTGTCCAACGTTTTGAAGAAGTCCATAAGAACCGCAAGCGCAAAGCCAATAAGCACTCCAATAGCCAGGCCAATAAGGGATTCTAGAAGCGTAATCCCTGTATGTGTCATCAAAAGCTGGAAGTCTTTTCCAAGCGCAAATATAACCTGAATAGGAGTTGGAACAAGGTAATTTGGAATAATTCCCGCAACAATAACAAGCTGCCAAAGCACAAGAAAAGAAGTAAGGGATATGGCTTGCAATGCAAACTGAGAATGTTTTTTCATATGCCCTCCTTCTTATAGTGCGTAAGGACGGCATTAGCTCCCTACGCTGGCATTACCCAGATCAGGTTTATGGGTCGCAGCATAAGGTGCTGCCTCTCAGCCGGGCCATTTCCCAGCTCCCCGTATATTTATTATAGCGCGGATGCCTCTAACATCAAATAAATAGTTAAACAATCTCCCTAAAAGTCCTAATCTAGCAGCGTTTTCTTAAATCGCGCATTTTTTGTGCGCTCTGAAACCGAGTACTCTGAAGTCCTATGCCCCAAAGCCACGCGCTCCTAGCCTAACAGAACTAGCCCAAAAGGTCTTTAAGTCCCAGCTTATCTGCCTCGGTAATTTGACGTACGACCTTTGCGGGAGAACCAACAACAAGAGAATTATCTGGAATATCTTTAGTTACCAGGCTATTAGCACCAATAACACAGTTATTTCCGATAGTTACACCGGGAAGCACCGTCACATTTCCGCCAAACCAACAGTTATCTCCTACCGTAATAGGTAGAGCTCGCTCATACCAAGCGTTTCTCTCCTCAGCATCTAAAGGATGCTGAACAGTGTACGCCTTAAACTGAGGGCCGACAAAACTATGAGCACCAAAAGTGATAGGCGCACAATCCATCAAGTATGCACCGTGGTTGATAAAGCTATGTGGGCCAATCTTGATATTGAAGCCATAGTCAACATTAAAAGGAGAAACTGCTGCACTTCCCTCTCCTAGTTCACCGAGAAGTTCGGTCAAAATCTGACGACATTTTTCTTTATCGCTTGGACGAGTCTGATTAAACTCCCAGGCAAGATCCTTTGCACGCCAAAACGCAGCGCTCTGCTCCTCGTCAGAGCCGCCACACCACTCTCCCGCACTCATGCGCTCAAGCTTTGATTTCTTATTATCTGAGTTTACGGTGGTCTGCTTTGGATCAATATCATACATAGCTAACTCCTCACGTTACTTTATTGAGCAGTTAGAAGTGTAATAAAAGAAGAGCCCCTGACGAGGCTCTTCCCAGCTAGTTTAAAGTTCTTGTAACCAACTACATTGCATCAAAAACATTTACCCACTTAAGCAGGAACTCTGTTTCTTTTACACGACCGCGAGCAAGCTCTGCTGCAGCAATAATGCCAAGCCACTCGTTTACGTACTGACGAGTGCAGCCCTGCTTGGTGCAATAAAAATTGATGTATTTCTCGGCAAGTTCCTCATCACCATGAAGAAGCAGGTGCAGGTAAGTTGTAGCGCAGTCTGCTGCACCATTGCCCTGTGTTGCATGAGCCCAGTCAAGAATTACAGGAGTGCCATCCTCAGCGAGAATAACATTGGACGGAACAAAGTCACCGTGACAAACCTTAGTGTGAGGCTTCATGCCATCAAGCTTAAGCAGAAGCTCATATCTTGTGGCCTCATCAAGGATGTCTGGAATGCTGTTAATCATTCGGGTGAACTTGTCTTTTTGACGAGTAAGAAGTGGTGCCTTATGAGCGTGAATAGCTAACTCAATATTGACAAACTTATTGAGATATTCATCCTCTTTTTCTGGATGCTCCTCAATAAGCTGCCTAATTGTTTTGCCTGCAACTTTTCTGGTTGAAACAGCCCAGCAATTACCAACCTTACTAATCTCTACAAGAGAAGGAACGTTGATGCCGGCCTGCTCAGCACGAGTGAGGTTTAATGCCTCATTCAGAATATCAGCAGAAGGTTTGCTTCCGCTGAACACCTTAACGACTGTGTCTCCGTTGTCGTACACAACCTTGTTATTACGCTCGACAATTACCTTTTTATCAGCTTTGAGCTCCATAACAACCTCCAATAAGGTACTCATGCAGATACTCACTATCCACCTAGTAGTATTGTCGTTCTTCTCTAACCTTCCCTAGCGAGAAGAACACTCTTATTGGTTAAACGGTTGGCAAATTCGGCGAACGTAAACATTCCCAGGTAAAATAAGAAATCAATCTTCTGACAAACAATTAATATAAAGGCGTAAAAAAGTACAAACTTTAGTATGCTTTACTCTTCTTTATCTAACTGTTCAGGTTCTTCCGAACGATGCTTTAAGCGGTCGTACTCCTCGTCAGTCAAAACATCTTCTATACGCAGGCTAACGCCAGAAACTTCAAGTCCTGTCATACCGGTGATTTTCTCAACAATCGTATGCTTTACGTCTTCAAAAATCTGAGGAGCATAAGAGCCATATTTAATAAGAACAGAAACGGTGACATTTAGCGAACTATCAGGCAGCACTTCAACAGTGACACCTTTAGCCGTATCAGATGCACCAAGTACGTCTTGAACCCTGTTAAGCCAATTTCCACGAGCACCCACTACATTAGGGACATCACGCAATGCCAGTGAGACAATCTTCTCGACAACTCCTCCAGAGAAAGTAAGAGAATCTGTATCCTCAAGATCTGCATCGGAGAGAACATCTGTTGTTTCTTCCGCAGGAATAATTTCTTCAGAGGTTGTCTCTTGTGAATTAGTAAGCTCTTCTGCCACAGCTCTCTCCTATCTAGTTTCTATCCGTGAATAAGGAACGAATCTTTGCCAAAATAGTTGCCTTTCCGTCAAAAATCTGACCAATAGCAACTCCTACCAGTACAAACAATACAACAATCAGCATTTTAAAAAGACCAAATGTAAACAAAAGAATTGCAAACAAAAGACCTGCAAATCCACCAACAATAGCACCAGGATGATCAAGGACGTATTTTTTGCACTTCTCCTGCATCTTCTGAAAGAAGCTTTTATCCATTATCTTTGACCTCCTTTGCCTCTGGCTCTGAAATGTTCAATCGAATGTCTTTACCAGTCTGCTGTGCGGAGGCTTGTTCAGAAAGTTGGTCACAAATTTGCTCTTCTACAATTTCTGATTTTGCTACAACGTCTTTTGACTGAAGTAGAGACGTACCTTCTTCATCTTTTGGCGAGAAGGAACTTGGCTTGATAAAAGATAGATTAATGTTAGAAACACAAGGTCCGCACACGATAGCAAGACCAGACTGAAGAGCACTATAGAACTCAGAACCCTTTGCGGTGACATCGACAGGCTCTTTAGGAAGAATATCAATCTGTACAGATACAGAATTATTCTTAGAAATCTTCACGTTAACACGGTGCGCAAGGCAAGTTCCGTCTTCTTCAATGATATGTGCTGCCTGGGAAGAAATAGCGTCTTTAGTAACGGAAATTGTTCCGCCTTCAACAGTTGCAACAATAAGTTTTACAGTCTTTCTAATGAATAGAGCTCTAAACAGAACCACAATAAGACCAAAGATACTAATAGCTGCACAAACGTTAAGAGCAATAAGATATGGCTTAGTAAACAAGAGGCTAGTTGCCTGATGTGTCCAAGAACCAAACCACGTTAATGCAAGAGCTAAAAACACAAATGTACTTGCTAGAACATAGAGTATGTAGCAAAAACGCTTGAAGCCGCTCATAGCACCTCCACTTTCTTTTATATAAACAGTTTAACCCCAATATCAAATAAAAACAGAATATAAAAACTGCCTCCCGGTGGAAGGCAGTTTTTAGTATTTATGTATCATCTACAAAAAACGAACTTAAGCGTTCTTCATAACAACGGAGCGAACAACTCCTGCTGCATCATCGCAGGAATCCAGAACAGTTTCCATGCGGTCAAAAATACGAAGCCAAGCAACGGTGTGACGACCAGGCATCTCATCACGGAACAAGCGAGAGAGTGCGTTGTGGTAAATTAGGTCGCCCTCGTCCTCGACGTGTCCAACAGCGATGGCCTTCTCCATAACAGTAGGATCTTTTTTGTAATCGCTCAGAACACTCAACATCTCCTGAACTGTCTTGCATGCACGAAGAGTAAGCTTAGCAAGCTGCATAGCCTCTTTACGAGTGTCATCAACATTAAAGAGATCAAGACGCTCTGCAACAGAATTCATTCCGTCAACAATGTCGTCAAGACGGAGTGCCAAATCAGAGATATCCTCACGCTCAAATGGGGTAACAAAGGATGCGTAAAGCTCCTTCATAATGTGCTGGACCTTCTCGTCACACTCACGCTCATATACCTTCATCTGAGGAATACGCGCGGCAGTCTCAGGATAGCCTTCCATAATGACCGCATACTCTTCAGCGGTTTCTACAATTTTGTCGCCAAACTCGCGGAACATGGTGTAGAAGACGTCCTCTTTTGGCTTACCTAGCATGAATCCTCCAATAAAGTTGAGTGGTTCAATAGAACTCGTAAAAGACAGTTATACGTACTTAGAAAATCATCAGGAACAGTTTTGCAAAGAGAAAACCAATTAGTCCGCAGCCAGGGAAAGTAAACACCCATGCTGCAACCATTTCTTTTGCAACGCCCCAGTTAACTGAACGAATATTTTTTGCAGCACCCGCACCCATCATGGCGGTCATTTTTGTATGAGTTGTTGAAACAGGAAGACCGGTCAGCGTGGAAAGCAGCAAAGATGCAGATGCCGAGAAGGACGCGGCAAAGCCCTGATAACGCTCAAGCTTTACCATTTCCATTCCGACTTTTTTAATAATTTTTCTTCCGCCAATTGCGGTGCCGATAGACATAAGAGCAGCACACAGTACCTGCAGCCAGAGCGGGAACACATCTGCACCAGCAGCTCCATGACCTGCGGAAAGCGCAATTGCAAGCATGGCGATGGACATGAACTTCTGACCGTCCTGTGCACCATGCATAGCCGCAACAAATGCTGAGCCAACAACCTGCAAATGGCCAAACATCTCATCAGCACGCTGTCGATCAACGTTAACGCAAAGCTTGTTGATTGCTTTAACAATGATCCAACCAGCGGCAAAACCTAATGTGGTTGAGAAGAACAGACCAATTAAAACCTTGCTCCACTCGCCCCAGTTAACAGCTCCAAAATCACCATGAATAGCAAGTGCCGCACCGGTGAGGCCTGCAATAAGGGCGTGTGACTCAGAAGTTGGAATACCTAAAGCCCAAGCTCCTACTGCCCAAGTAACAATACCAACACAGCCTGCGGCAAGAGCAACAAGAGCCTCATGGTTATTGTTGCCAAAGTCAACCATACCCAGAATTGTGTCTGCAACTGCAGTTGAAATGAGGCACATAGCCACCAAACCAACAAAGTTGCATACAACACTCATGATAATTGCATGGTTAACTTTAATTGAACGAGTTCCAACAGCCTCTGCAATAGCATTAGCCGCATCGGTTGCACCATTTACAAAGATGCACCCAAAAACAAGGACAATGACGAGGGCCAAAAACGGATTGGCAACCAACATCTCAAAAAAGTGTCCGAGGGTTATCATTCGGTACCTTTCAAACCACTTTCATAACGGGACAATGATAATCGATATATCGTTCAATTATGTTTAAAAACATTCGAATAGCTAAATAAGCGCGAGTTGTTTCTTACGCCCTGCCTTCCCTCTTATGAAAAATGCAAACTGACCCGGGAGAGCTGCCCAGTTATCCCAGAAGAGTTGCCTCAAAAGGATACCTCAGGTTACTAGGCAAGCTTTTTGATAATAGCTGCAGTAATTCTGGCAGAGCGCTCAGAAGCCTCACGCTCAAACGTCAAATAATCAACGCTTGAAGTAGTACCAGGCTTATCGGACATAAGCCTAATCACCACAAACGGTGTGTGGTTAAGCCAAGCAACCTGGGCAATTGAAGCGCCCTCCATCTCGCAACAGTCAGCACCAAACGTTGTGTAGATGTGGTCTGCTAACTCTGATGAACTTACAAACTGATCTCCTGAAGCAACACGGCCAGAAACAACCTGCAGGTGAGGAGCTACTTCTTTAGCCGAAGCAAGAGCATGTTCAACAAGACCCTCATCTGCTGTAAACGAGAAGACCGGAAGGCCTGGAATTTGACCAGCGGCAAAATTGAGAGGACCAACGTTCATATCGTGTTGAACTAAATCTGAAGAGACGACAATATCCCCTACCTGCAGCTCAGAGTTTAAAAGCCCTGCAATACCAGTATTAATAACGTGTGTTACTGCAAACGAATCAATCAGGATCTGCGTGCATGCCGCCGCATTGACCTTGCCAATTCCCGACTGTACAACAACTACAGGAACTTCTCCCAAAAGACCTTCAGCAAATTGCATACGAGCCTGCTCATAGGTGCGCTCAATAGTCATCTGCTCTTTTAGCAGCGCAACCTCAGACTCCATGGCTCCAATGATGCCAATCTTCATATTAAGCTCCTACTCCTGCAAGCCAACTAGAACCAGCCAGGGCTCTTACAATTTTGTCTCGTACACTCATTTCGCTCGCATCATCTTTAACGTGAACATGAATGATTACCTTGATGCCTGTCTCAGCAATGCTTGATGCTTCAACCTCAATAGGAAATGTTCTATCAAGCTGAGGTGCAACTACCTCTTGAATAATTTCTGATATTTCTTGCGTTGCCGCACTCAGATCAACGGTTGGTTTAAGCACTATAGTAATGGGCACTTCTGTCATATCCCACCTGGTACGACGCGCAAGTGCTGTTTTATTAAGTACTGAATTAGGAATGATGTCTACCCTACCTCCACGAGCACGAACTATAGTAGAGCGCCAGTTCATGTCAATGACCTCGCCGGAAATGTTTCCAATGCTTACCTGATCTCCTGGCTTAACTACACCTCCCAGCATGAGGCCCAAGCCTCCTACCAGGTTAGAAATGGTATCCTGCAGGCCAAAAGACAAAGCAATGGAGGTGACTCCCAAGGCGGTTACAAATGCTGTTGGCTGAATACCAAAAACAGGCTGCAATACCGCGAGAATGGCAAACGCCCAGATAACTCCACGTAGTATGTTGACAAAAATAGATGCTGACGGCAGCTTTGAAGAGTCCAAGGCCTTTTTTGAGAGTTTTACTGAAAAATGCTCAATCAAAAATGCAATGAAAAACACCACTACAAAGGTAACTACTCTGAAAATAAAATCTTGTGGAGTGAGGCCCAAGATCAAGCCGTCATGCGTTAACACCATGGTTATCCCTCAATTTTGACTATTGGAGCAAAGCCCTTCATGAGCTTCTTTGTCTTATTAGTACGCGTAAACTTGACCTCAATAGTATCGCCCTGAACTGCTAAAACAACACCTGGACCAAAGGTCTTGTGAGAAACCTGGTCTCCCACAGCAAAACTTGCAGAAGCGCGGGCTGGGTCTTTCTGAATGGGAGCTGTACGTGGAGCTGGAGCACCGCCGGTAGAGCGCGTGCGAGAACCAAAAACGTTTCCACCATAGACCTCGGAGCCGCGACCAGAACCAAAGGTTCCATGACGGTCTCCTCGCTTTGCCCAACCAACTCCAGAAAAACCTGCAGAACCAACACCAATAGCTTTTACATGCTCTTGAGGAATCTCTCCCACAAAACGCGATACAGGATTTGCCTGAACAGAGCCGTAAGTCCTTCTGGTAGAAGCGTATGTCAAATACAGACGCTTGCGCGCACGCGTAATAGCAACATAGGCAAGTCTGCGCTCTTCTTCTAACTGAGCTGCTTCTGCCTCATAATTTGCATGAGGGAAAATTCCCTCCTCCATACCAGCAACAAAAACTGCAGGAAATTCCAGACCCTTTGCAGCGTGAATGGTCATGAGTGTTACTGCAGAGGTGGAACCATCCAAGCTATCCAGGTCAGAGCGAAGCGCCAGCCATTCCATAAAGGCCGGGAGCTTCTCTGCTACAACCTGTGGATGCAAACTCTCCTCCTGAGGCGCAGGAGCCGTCTCTACAGCAGCACCAGCGAGTGCGCCAGTAGCAGCATCAAAACCAGCCTCACTCAGCGAAGCTGCATCTTGCGCATCAAGCGCTCCAGCTTCCCTGAGCTGCTGCAGGCTCTCAAGCGTTTCTTCAACGTCGTCGTGAGACTCATCAAACTCTGCTGCAACCCCAAAGAACTCTCGAATGTTCTCAATACGCCCATCAGCCTCAATGGTATGCTCCGCCTCAAGTGCCCTAATAAGACCTGAGCGGTCAACAATTGCCTCTACAACCTCATCAAGCTCTCCGTCAATATGACGGCCATGCTCAATAGCTGACGTGAACTCTACCAGCGCATTTCTCACCTTTGCGGTAAGAAGGCTCTCCTCCATCACACATGCTTCGCATGCCGAGAAGAACGACAAGCCGTTATGCAGTGCGTATGTCTGAATCTTCTGAATACTGGTTGCGCCAATACCGCGTCGAGGCGTGTTAATAACGCGCAGCGCAGCCATATCATCATCTGGATTGACAACAACTTTGAGGTACGCCATGACATCTCTGATTTCTGCGCGATCAAAGAATCGAGTACCACCAACAATTTTGTAAGGGACACCAGCTCTGAGCAGCATATCTTCAAGAATACGGGACTGTGCATTAGTACGATAGAACACAGCTATGTTGTCGTATGATGTACCCTTATCGTGCAGTTTTTCTATCTCAGAGCCAATCCAAGCGCCCTCATCTCGTTCATCAGATGCCTGATACACCTGGATTTTCTCGCCATCTCCCTCATCGGTAAAAAGACGCTTTGGCTTGCGGTGAGAGTTGTGCGCAACAACCGCATTGGCAGCGGCCAAAATATGGCTCGTTGAGCGGTAGTTTTGCTCTAGCTTAACTACAACTGCTTCCTCATAGTCTTTCTCGAACGCCAAGATGTTTTTGATGTCTGCTCCGCGCCACGAATAAATGGACTGGTCATCATCGCCAACAACCATAAGATTGCGATACTTGGATGCCAAAAGTTTGGTAATTGCGTACTGGACGCCGTTGGTATCTTGATACTCGTCAACATTGATGTAGCGGAAACGCTCCTGGTATTTTGCAAGGACATCTGGATACTTGGAGAGCAACTCAAATGCCTTAACCAGAAGATCATCAAAATCCATAGCGTTTGCTTTGTCCAGACGCGTCTGGAGGGCACGATACACACGAGCTACCACGTGATCCATAGGACTTGCTGCCTGAGCCTCTACATCATCAGGATACAGAAGTGCGTTCTTAGCAGCAGAAATCTTAGAGCGGATAGAATTGAGTGGGAACTGACGAACATCAATGTCTAAATCAGACAGAATGGTCTTTACCAGGCGCTTTGAATCGTCATCATCATAGATGGCAAAATTGGAGCCATAACCAAGACGCTCGCCATCTTCTCTGAGCAAACGAACACACATAGCGTGGAACGTGCAGACCCACATGCCGCGAATATTGTTAGGAAGCAGCGCCTCAAGGCGCTCACGCATCTCTGCTGCAGCCTTGTTAGTAAACGTAATAGCAAGAATCTGCCAAGGACGAACGCCCTCATCAGCAATCATGTGCGCAATTCTAAACGTCAAAACACGCGTCTTACCCGAGCCAGCTCCTGCAAGAACCAACAGAGGTCCCTGAGTTGTCATAACCGCCTGGTGCTGGGCAGGATTCAAACCTTCAAGATCAATCTGCATTACGCCATCCTTGTGTCAATCATTCTTAGAATAAAAGTGTACCCCGATAACCGGACATTAATTGCGCTCGTTTCTGTTGGCTCCACAAAAAAGCGCGGCGAGAAACTCACCGCGCGTAAATGCATAGGTAGTAATGCTTGTAAGTCAAAAACTACTTAACAAACAGGAAGTATGCAATAACAGCAATGCCCAAAACAATACGGTACACACCAAAAGGCTTGAAATCATGCTTACGGACATAACCCATAAGCGCACGAACCATAACCAGCGAAACAATAAAGGCTACCAGGCAACCTACACCCAGAATAACTGCCTCGGGAATGGTAAAGGTATTGCCCTTCATAAAGTAGCGTACAAGTCTCAACGCAGAAGCGCCGGCCATAGTAGGAATAGCCAGAAAGAACGTAAACTCAGCAGCCACTGCCCTCGAGCAACCAAGTGCTAAACCGCCCAGAATGGTTGCACCAGATCTTGAAGTACCTGGAACAATTGCAAGTACCTGGAAAACGCCAATCCCAAGCGCGGTCTTCCAGTCCAGGTTGTCAATGTCTTGCACACGGGCCAGGTTGTCGGCAGAGGGGGCCTTAAGGGATGCTGCAGCATCTGGGCTCATGTGCTTGCCTCGGGGCACCTCAATCTTTACTGCAGCAGCGACCTTCTCGCGATGGAGCTCAAGCAGGATGAAGATGATGCCGTAGAAAATAAGAGTGGCAGCAATAACAAAAGGACTTCCAAGATGCTCTTCAATGAAGTCATTGAGCGGTAGGCCAATTGCTGCAGCAGGAACACAGCTGACCACCACTTTTGCCCAGAGTTTCCAGGTAGAGCGCTTCTCGTCTTTGGATTTTTTTGGCGAGAAGGGATTGAGCTTGTGGAAAAAGCCTACACATACTGCAAGAATTGCACCAAGCTGGATAACTACTAGAAACATATTCCAAAAGTCTTCAGAGACATTGAGTGGTAAAAACTGATTGAGCAGCAGCATATGGCCTGTTGATGAGATAGGTAGCCACTCGGTAATACCCTCAACTACGCCAAATAACGCTGATTTAAGCGCTTCAATCCACAAAATTGCCGACTCCACTAAAACCTCCTTGGGGACTGATTACGAACCTATTGTACGCAATCCGTTCGCCCTTTCTTTTCCTACCGTTCACGGTTTTACCTAACGACTTTACTACTTTAAAAGTGCCTTGTTTTCTGCAAAGTTGGCATTTGGAGCCAAAAACAAGTAGAATTGATACCCTCGCACGAGCGGAGAGAAGCGATTATGCGTATTTTTGAGGTCAAGTATTATCTGACCTTGCGCTTGAAGCCAGTAATGAGCGGATGGCACTAACTGCGCACTAATCGGAAGCCCCAATCGCGGAGGTCGATTTGAACAAATATATGCGTCATAGACGCTTACCTTCATGCTCTACCCTTATGACAGCACTCCTTGCAGCAGTGCTTGTTGTTAATACCTTTTTGTTTGGCGTCTCAAGAGCTCAGGCAGAGACTCTTGAAGAGCTCCAGGCCAAGGTAGAGCAAACCAATTCTGATTACGATGCCGCCAATCAGCGTGTAGCTGAGCTGCAAAAGCAGATTGCAGATAATGAGGCGCGTATTGCAGAGATTGAACAGCAACTCCCAGAGCAGCGCCTAAAAGCTGCAGAGTCTATTAGAGCAATGTATCGCATGCAGCAGGGCTCCATGGGAATTATTGATTTGCTTTTATCGGCAGATAACTTTAATGATTTGATTGCTGTTGTTCAGTATCTTGAGATTATCCAAAACAAAAATTCAGATGCTATCAACCACCTGGTTGATCTTAGTAAAGAGCTTTCTGAGACTCAGTCATCTTTAAATGCACAGATGGCAGAAGCAGAAGAGCAGAAAAAAGCTGCTGAGGATGCTATGAATGCAGCAATTGCAACAAGAGAGCAGTTGCAGGCGGAGCAAGCTCAGCAAGCAGCAGTAGAAGCAGCTGCTGCAGAAGAGGCGCTGAAACAAGCTTCTACTGAGACTACCTTTACCAATGCGTCTGGTAATACTGCTGAGGTCACTACCCCATCAACTCCTTCAGCTCAAAATGTTGACTGGTCAAGCGATAAGACCAACTTTGTAAGCAGCTGGGGCGCTCGAATTGACGCCTATCTTGCTGGCTCCCCTCTTGCTGGCTACGGCTCAACCTTTGCCGAGGCTGCATGGGCCTACGGCGTTGATCCGCGTTTATCGCCTGCTATTTCTGCAGTTGAGAGTACAAAGGGTAGATACAACTTCCTCCCCTACAACGCATGGGGCTGGGGATCTTCAAGCTGGAGTAGCTGGGAAGAGGCTATTTGGGATCACACGGCTGGTCTTGCTGCCGGTTATGGCGGAAGGCTTTCTGTTTCTGGAGCTGCAAAATACAACCCAGCTAATCCAAACGGCTGGTACTCGGCAGTTCTCACGCAGATGGAGCTCATCTAAGCCTCTGGTCACACAACCTTTAGAGAACATTAAAACCCCGCAGTTTACCTGCGGGGTTTTGTTGTCTGGTGCAGAGGTGCTTGTGGGTTAAGTTGAGCTTGAAGTGGACGGGTTTCTCGCCAGATGGCGCATGCGGACGGTCGGGTGATGCGAGCAGACGGTCGGTCGGCGCGCCTGATCGCGACTAGGCGGTGAGCACGACCATCGCTAGGATGAGGACAAAGCCGATGAGGTCGGCAGCGCTAAAGGTAGTTCCAAGGACCAGTACGGTGGTAATGGTTGCCATAACGGGCTCGATAGTGCCCAGCAGGACAGCTCTAAGCGAGCCTGCATCCTTAACACCCTGCAGGTAAAGACCGTATGCCAAGAAGGTTCCCACCAGCACACCAATAACTACCAGCAAGATTCCAAAGGCATCCAGCTGAGGCATGTGATTCCAGGGTTGATAGAACACAGCAATCAGCGTGCCTGAAAACAGAAAAGCTAGGCCATTAACGGTAAAGCTTCCCCACTTCTCCATCAAAGGCTTGGGCAAAATTGAAAGAGCTGCCTGGGCAAACGCACACATAACGCCCCAGAAAATACCTGCAGTTGGCAGGTTAAGCGTGCCAGGATTTCCTCCTGTTACCAAGAGATAGGTACCAATAAGCGCCAAAACAATACCAAGAATCTCTCGGCGGCGAGGCCAGCGTCTGCCCACCACGCAGACAAAAGCCAATACCCCCAACATACCCAGCGACTGCATGATGGTTGCAGTCCCAGAATTAGTGGCATTAACTGCATAAATATAGGCTACCTGCGAGAAAAGAATAGCAAACAAGCTAATCACAAATATTTTTGTCAGCTCTTTTGGCTTCCTCATGACAGTTGTGAGATTCTTTCTATCAAACGCAAAAGCAGTTCCCAAGAATAACCAGCAGGCACAAAGCTCACGGATATCAATTAGCCACATGGGGTCTACGTGATACACGTTAAGCAGGTATTTTGCGGCAGTTCCAAATGCGCCCCAGGAAGCTCCGCCAATCAAGACAAAAAGCATTCCTCGATAGATTTTCTTCTTGTTATCAGGGGTTATTTCAGCATCATCACTACCAAATGCTTCATCTTCTGCGGAAATCTCCACGACGTCTGTGGCTTTAGACGACTCCACACTACTCTCATTAGAAATGAAATCATTCATCTGGGTATAAATCTTTCATTACAAAATACGGATACAAGTGTCACTTTTTCTCTGACGCGGTAGTATCACAATAACAAAAATCCACCTTACCCTGCTCCGTGCAGAGCCTTAGGTCTCTAAACGGTCCCATTAAGGCAAGATGGTCCCAAAAACGGCAATGATGCTCACGTAAGTTTTCGTATAGATTGGCAGCTTATGACATCCAAGTATTCGCAGATGAACAGCGCATTTTCTGTTGGCACGCTTCATGCAGAAGACAAGAGCTTTGAGGTAATCTCAGCTGAGTGGGTTAACGAGATTTCTGGCTACGTGTACATCTTTAAGCACATTCCCACAGGTGCCCGCCTTATGTGGTTTGCCTGTGACGATGATAACCGCTCGTTTGCCATTGCTTTTAAGACACCTCCTGTAGATCACACGGGCGTCTTCCACATTCTGGAGCACTCAGTTCTTTGTGGCTCCGATGTCTATCCTGTTAAGGAGCCGTTTGTTAACCTGCTCAAGACCTCTATGCAAACGTTCTTGAATGCAATGACTTACCCTGACAAGACGGTTTACCCTGTGGCAAGCACTAACGTAGCCGACTTGGAAAACCTCATGAGCGTGTACCTGGACGCTGTCTTGCATCCTGCAATCTATAAGCGCAAGCGCATCTTTGAGCAGGAAGGCTGGCACTTAGAGGCTGACGAGCAGGGCAATCTTAGCTACAACGGCGTTGTCTTCAACGAGATGAAGGGCGCGCTCTCTGACCCAGATCGCGTGCTCTACGATTCTGTCAGTGAGGCCCTCTTCCCTGATACCGCCTACGGCAAAGAGTCTGGCGGCAAGCCTCGCGCAATCCCCGAGCTCACCTACGAGAACTTCCTGGACACCCACGCACGCCACTACGACCTCTCTAACAGCTACACCTTCCTCTACGGCGACCTTGATTGCGAGCGTGAGCTCTCCTTTATTGCCCAGAGGTTTGCATCTGCCGAGAAACGCGATGCAGGTGCCCCTAATCCACTCAACCTGCAGGCACCCGTGTTGCCCGAGCCTTGCCAGGTCCGCATGAACACCACAGCCGACAACTCCAGCGTTGGCCTGGGTTACGTGCTTGGAACGCCTGATCAGCGCAACAAGATGATGGCAGCAGACATCTTGTTTGACACCCTCATGGGCTCCAATGAATCCCCGCTCAAGCGTGCAATTCTTGACGCAGAGCTGGGCGATGACTTTAGCTACTATCTCTCCGATGACCTTGCACAGCCAATGCTCTTCTTGCAGCTCAAGGGTCTCAAAGAAGGAGCAGCTCAGAAGTTCCGCAACTTGGTAGAGACCACCTGTCAGAAGATTGCTACCGAAGGCATTGATCTAAAGAAGCTTAACGCGTCCATTGCACTTGCAGAGTTTAACCTGCGCGAGAATGACCAGCCTTACTCAAACGGTATTGAGTACACGCTGCGTTCGCTTTCAAGCTGGCTCTACGACGACGCACGTCCCCTGGATTACATCCGTTACGAGGACGCCATTGCCTACGTCAAAGAACTAGCAGCTCAGAAGGGCTTTGAGAAGCTGCTTCTGGAGCTCATTTGCAACAGCAAACACACAGCTCAGGTTGAACTTATCCCCACAGACGAGGGAGACGCTCAAGAAGAGGCTGCTGAGCTGGAGCAACTTCGCTCTACGCTCACCGATGAGGATGTCGAGAAGATCCGTGCAGAAGTTGAGGCACTCCGTTTGGAGCAAGAAACACCTGACGCTCCAGAAGACTTAGCCAAGCTGCCGTCCCTCTCGCTCAGTGATATCGGTGCAGGTAGAGAGCGTCCTGCTGGCTTTGAGGTTAAGGCTCCCCTGCCATGCATTGCGCATGAGCTGGACACTCACGGCATTGACTACGTCTACCATTACTTTGATTTGACCCGCGCGGTTACCTTTGAGGAGCTGCCGCTTGTGGGCATTCTTGCTGAGGCGCTCGGCAAGCTTGATACAGCATCACACACCGCATCTGAGCTGGATATCCTTATTGAGAGCAACCTTGGTCACCTCTCGTTCTTCACTGATATCTACGACCAAGACACGCTTGACCAGGCACACCCTGCCTTCATTGTTGCCGCAAGTGCCCTTGCCGAGAAAACCCAGGGACTTTCAAGCATTCCTTCTGAGGTTTGGTCCAGCACGCGCTTTGACGATTTGAGCCGCTTAAAGAACATCTTGATTCAGCGTCGCATTGCGCAGGAGCAGTACTTTGTTGGTGCTGGTCATACTGCAGCGCAGAATAAGGCTTTGACCGCCTATTCTGCAGCTAATCGCGTAAACGATGCGCTCGCAGGCGTTGGCTTCTATGAGTACCTAAAGAACCTACTTGCCAACTGGGATGAACGCGCGCCTCAACTTGCAAAAGACCTGGAGACCCTCACCCACAAGATCTTCCGCGCAGACAATGTTACTGTTAGCTTTACTGGCTCCGCTCAGAGCCGCGAGGCATTCTGGCAAGCAGCGGGAGACCTTGGCTTTGTTAGCGACAATGAATCTCAGGCAGACAACGCTGCGCCAACGCTTGTTGTCCCCGAGGGTAAGCTGCAGCACGTAGCGTATATCATTCCATCAAACGTCTCCTACGTTGGTCTCTCTTATCCAAACGTTGCCCATGCAACTAATGAACAGCAGGGTAACTGGCTCATTGCCACCAGAGTTCTGGGTCTTGACTATCTCTGGAACGAGGTCCGCGTCAAGGGTGGCGCTTATGGCGTCATGTTCAGAAATTCCATCGCTGGCCTGCAGAGCTTTGTCTCCTACCGAGACCCTGCCCTTGATGCGACCCTCGACCGCTATGTTGGTGCAGGTAGCTGGCTCTCTGAGTGGACTCCAGACGCTGACGAGTTTGAGGGCTACATAGTTGCCTCTGTGGCAGGCGTTGACGCTCCTGTTCCTGCTCGTATGCTTGCTCGCAGGCAAGACATTGAGCACTTCAACCGACGTGATCCAGAGCGTCTTCTTAAACTTCGCGAGAAAATCCTTCACGCCCAGGTTGAGGACATCAAAGAACTGGGAAGCACCATGCCTCAAAGCTATGATGACCTCTCGGTTGTTGTCTTTGGCGCCAAGGATGCCATTGAAGCCTCCAAGCTTGATCTTGAGGTTGTCGACCTCTTTGACGACCAGGAGAACTAGGCCTGGTAGCTGCAACAAAAAAATCTAATTAAGGGGATGCAGAAGTTTCTGTATCCCCTAAATTTATATTCTCAATAAAGAGACTTGCTGAGAATATGAACTCTTTATGTGTACTGATTCTTAGATTAATTTTATCTATCAAATTAATCTAATCTTTCTTCTAACGTTCATATTTATCATTCCTTCGGACAAATGAAGGATAAAATCTAAGGAATTCACTATGAAGGTTTGGCGGAACATTTACGACGAGAATCACGTGCTTAGATGCAAAATGTATTTAGAAGACTACCTAGCACCTTATAGCTATGAAGAAATCGAACCTTATCTTGACTTACTTGATCCTTCGATTTACATAACAGTTGAGACCTTAAATCAGAATCCTTTTGTCATGATTGGCCAAGATGAAAATGACTCCAATGAAGTTTCTGATGAGGACATTGAACAAGAGAATACGAAAAAACTCATTAAGGGTATTCTAAAATTCTTCATTGGAAGAATAATTCCACTTATTGTTATTTACAGTCTTTCAACTGGTGCAATTCATCCAGGAGATGGGCATATATTTGGAATTTCTAACCTCGTTATAGTAATGGTGGCCTGGTTTATCCTAGTTCCAAAAATACTCAAATCTATTAAATAAGAATTGCATGCCTTTCAGCTAAGTAACGAATCATGTAATAGAAAGAAATCACCATGACTACAGAAAAGCAAACGCCAACAACGGATAAGCAAGAAACAGAGACTACTGAAACTAAAAATAAGCCTTTTCCTAAGAAAGCACTCGGAATGAGCCTTGCCTCTGTAGCGGTAGCAGCAGCACTTGGATTCGGTGTGGCATACGCTAACGGTGTATTTACACCTAAAGCAGCCCCAACTCCTCCTGCTGTGGCCACGCAGAAAGCTACAAAGGAAAACAAGGTTGAGCTGAGCCAGGAAGCTGTAGCTGAGGCTACAAGTGAGCTATCCTATGGCGGTAAGGATGTTTCTGTTACAAACCCTGTAAGTGTTTCTATTAAAGACGGTCATGTAATGGTCGTAGAAACCACTTCAGACACCGCAGTAAACAATGTTTGGTTTGCGCCTCGCCGCGCTGCTGCTCTTGCAGCTCGTATTGCTGAGACTACCGTTAAGGGATCAAGTGAGGATAAACCAGTTGATGTAGTTGATGTTACTTATGTAATCGCTGATACCAACTCACAGGTACAAATCGCTGTCGTAGATACCCCAAAAGCTGAGGCTGTGGAAGAAGCTGGGAAGCAGACTCCCCTTCCTGAAAAGAATGATCAGAACGCTGATACAAAGCCCTCAGAAGAGAAGAAAAACGATAGCAAAGATTCATCTTCCGAGACAAAAAATAATGATTCCACCAAAGAGGAAAAACCAGCTCCCGTTGTTGAGACTACAACCGACAAGGTTCTTAATAACTCAGACGGCTTTGTAATGAGTGAGGACACACACGCGGGACTTACTGAAGAAGAAAAGGGAAATGTAGGAACGTCAGGTGGTGTTAAGGTCACAGATCCAGAAGGAACTGAGATTGTACCTGCTGCCCCAGCTCCAAAGCCAGAAGATGCAACTGAGCCAGAAAAGCCAGCTACTTCTGAGACAACAGAAGCTTCTAGTTCTTCAAGCTCGTCTTCATCATCTAGTTCTTCAAGCTCTTCTAGCTCTTCTAGCTCTTCTAGCTCTTCTAGCTCTTCTTCTGCCCCATCCCGTGAGCGTAAGCCTATCTACCGTACAGAACAAGTTTGGGTAGTTGATCAAGAAGCTTGGACTGAGCAGGTTTGGGATCACTCTGAGATCGTTTTTACTGATGGCACAGTATTTACTGATAGTGGTGCTGCTTGGCAATACCAGAAAAAAACAAAACTTTCTTACTCTACTCGTGAGGTATATAAGAATGTATACCATGAAGAAGTTGGCCATTGGGAGTCTCGACAAGTCTTTGACCACTATGAATAGGAAGTGCGCAACTTCTGTGTACTTGTTTTTACAGGTAAGACACGTATGCTTAAAGAGTAGAAGATAGCGTCTTTTTGATACCAGCTTCCACTTTATAAAAAGATGTATGTTCTACATACGAGAAGGCCACTTACTGTGGCCTTCTTTTTGCGCAAAATGTATGGAAATTGGCCAAGAGAACTTGTGTCTGAATAAGTAAAAAGTCCAGCGTAGGATATACGATCCTCGCTTATACAAACAAGGATCGTACTAGACGTTCTTCTCGCCAAGCAATGCGCTCAGCCAGGCGCCTTACTCGCTTCTCAGCGCCTGAACTGGATCGGACTTAGCTGCTCTACCTGCAGGAATAAGGCCAGCAAGAAGCGTCAGAACAACACTAATCAGAATCAAGATAAGTGCGCCGTTGAGCGGCAAGATTACTAGATTGTCCACGTTAAACATGGCTTTGACCACAGCATTTGCGGGCAAAATGAGCAGCTGCGTAATGCCAATGCCCATAACACCAGAGATAAGGCCCTCAATAAACGTCTCAGCATTGAATACGTTGGCAATGTCTCGCCTGGAAGCACCAATAGAGCGCAGAATACCAATCTCTTTTTTACGCTCAAGGACCGAGATAAACGTGATGATGCCAATCATTATGCTCGAAACAACAAGCGAGATGGAAACAAACGCAATCAGCATGGCCGAAATCATATCAACAATCAGCGTAACAGAGCTCATCAGCGCGCCGACAATATCGGTATACGTAACTACCTTGGACTCTTCGCCAGCAGCCTTTGCGTCGGCGTTGTACGTATTAAGAATTTCAACAATCTTTTCTTTACTTGCAAAGTCTTTAGGATAAATGTTGATTGACGTGGGCTTATTAAGGTCCGCATATCCCATCTTGGTAAGATTTGACTCATACGTTGCGGGTGCTGTGCGCAACATTGACGCAGCAATAGCTGCCAACTGCGATGGATCTGCATTGAGTTTGAAGGCACTTGCCAGAATTGACTGATCTACCTGCATAGCATTAGACATATTTGCCGCAACGCCCTGCATTGCTGCATTGAGAGCTCCTGCAATCTGATTTTGCATCCTCGAAGCAACCTGCGTCATTACGCTTGTCAACGCAGACTGTACGTATGCGCTCATAGCACGCGTAATAGCTGTAGAAAGTGCACTTGCAATCTGTGATTGATAAGCGCTCATAAGCCTCTGGGAAACCTCGGCCTGGACGCTTGGAAGGTCTGGATTGGTGCCCAGTTTATTTGCCAAAGCAGTAACCAACTGTTGCTGCAAGTCATCGGTATCAATTGCAGAAGAAACTGTAGTTACTATCTGCGTGCGTACCTGGTCCGTTGCTAAGTAATCGGCCATGGTCTTGCCAGGGTTAGCAGCACTCCAAGAATTCCATCCCAGAGCAATGTTGCCCATGAGTGAAGAAATAGCAGCTTGTCCACCTGGTTTGAAATTAACAGTAATGCCAGAAAGAATCTGCTGAATATCTGCCGCAGAGAGCTCTGGGAAAGCCGCCGCCAACGCAGCTGGATCAAGCGAAGACGTAACGGAAGACAGAACATCGCTATCAGACAAATTAAGCTGTGACGGATCAAAAGCAGGTAACTGCACGTCAGAAAGATCAAGCGAGGACATATCTAAGCCAGACAGATTAATTGACGAGAAGTTCAGCGCCTGTGGATTAAAGTTGAACGCCGAGGAAAGCGCATTCGAATCAACAGAAATGAGAGAGCCAATAGAAAGTCCCTCAGAAGTTTGACCGTTCTTCTCGTCCTCAAAGGTTTTACCAGTGAAAACGTCAATATCTGGACGATTCATCTGATCCTGAACAATGGGAGAAGCTGCCGCATCAGCAATCATTTTCTGAGTCAGTTGCGGCGTGTAGTAAATACCCTCTGAGAGTGCTCCTGTGGTAGTTGGGTCTTTTGCCTGGACAACACCAACAATATGCAGGTCGGGCGCATTAGAAACAAGGTTATTCATGTACGTCTGGTCGTCAGACTTATCCGTCCAGACGCCAAGATTGCCGTCCCAAACATAGCGCTGGTTGGGCATAACCAACTTAAATGCTGGAGACATCAGCTGCTCATAGGTGTACGTGCTATTAGACTCTTCGATAGTGCCTGATTCTCCACTTGCAATTTTATCAACAGTAGAGCGCAGACCAGCGTAATCACGCAGGCCAAGCGTGTACTCCAAAAAGTCATCCATGGTACCGTTTGGACGCAAGACCAGAACAGCCTCATTCCAAGCAGAAGGCCATCTACCAGCGCGAACTGTATAGCGGTCCTCGTAAATAGAAGGATTGGCTGGAAGCTCATTAAAAAGCGAGGTGCTCGCAAAAGAAGCAAGCGGACTATATGACGGAATCTTAGGCGACACTTTAGAGAAAGTAACGTCTGGCTGTACCTGAACAGGATCAGAAGAGGTGGAATCCGCACCTGCTGGCAGGTAAATAAAGGGGCTTACAGAATAACCATACGTAATGGCGCTTGCGTAGGAGTTGATTCCCCCGCCATTGTTGTCGAGAAATGCCTTCAGGCTGGTCAAATCATTAGAACCAATGCTTTCTGCCTGCATTCCTAGCCTGTTGTTAGTAGGAATAGCGCCTTCAGCAGGTTGATTTTCGAGCTTTGCAGCTTCTGCGTTTTTCTGATTTTGCGTCATCTCGCTTTGTACATCTTGCGTTTGAGAATCAGCCGAGTCAGAACTGCTTCCGCTTCCAGAAATAAAGGAAGAAATATTAACAGACTGCTCAGAAATAGTGAGCGGATACATTGAAAGCGTATCCTCTTCAACCTTCTTGATGTACTCGTTTGTACCATTTGCCAGCGCCAGAATTGCCGCAATACCAATAATGCCAATAGAACCTGCAAACGCCGTCATAAGCGTGCGACCCTTTTTGGTCATGAGGTTATTAAACGAGAGACCCAGTGCAGTCAGAAGCGACATCGAGGTCTTGCGAGAAGGCTTGGCTTCTCGACGAGAAACGCTTGCAACATCAAATGGATCTGAATCAGCAGTTACCTGACCATCTGCCAGCTCAACAATACGTGTTGCATATTGGTGTGCAAGCTCTGGGTTATGCGTAACCATAATAACTAAACGGTCCTTGGCCACCTCTTTGAGCAAATCCATAACTTGTACGGATGTTGAAGAGTCAAGTGCGCCTGTTGGCTCATCTGCCAGTAGAATCTCTGGGTCATTTACGAGCGCACGAGCAATAGCCACGCGCTGCATCTGTCCGCCAGAAAGCTGATTTGGGCGCTTATCTGCGTGTGCTTTAAGGCCAACCTTATCAAGCGCTTCAAGTGCGCGTTCGTGACGCTCTGACTTAGAAACGCCAGAAAGTGTCAATGCAAGTTCAACGTTACTTACCACGCTTTGATGAGGAATAAGGTTATAGGCCTGGAATACAAAACCAATGCGGTTGTTTCTATAGGTATCCCAGTCTCGCTCTTTGAACTTCTTAGTAGAAATACCATCTACCAGCAAGTCTCCAGAATCAAAGCGATCAAGACCGCCAATAACATTGAGCATAGTGGTCTTACCTGAACCCGAGGGTCCCAGAACTGCTACAAACTCGTTATCTCTAAAGGCAACGGAAATATGGTCCATTGCAGTTTGTTCAAATCCACCAGTGTTGTAACGCTTTGAAATACCTTTAAGCTCAAGCACGCGTTGCTTCTTTCTTATAGGGCCGCATAGAGCGCTGGAATGTAGCGTTAGTTGGCTGTGTCCTCGTTAGCCGTACTTGTATCAGCTGCATCGGTTTTCTCGCCAGTAGTCTTCTGAGCCACCGCATCCTCAGCAAATGGATCAGCAGTGACGTCCTCAATAACCTTCTGCTGAGCCCAGCTCAAGCCGTAGAGCAGGCCAAAGAGCGCCCAGAACCATGGAGCATAGAGCATGACAACCATAAGGACTGCAAAAAGTCCTCGAAGCAATGCCCAAGGAAGCACTACAATCAGGAAGAAAAAGAATGGCAGCACAAAGAGGACTGCTGCAAGCGCGCGAAGTACAACTGCCACTGTCCTAGTCAGCGAGAAACCCGTATTGCGTGCAATGAGCAGACCTACCAGGCCAGCAATGCCAAAATACAACATGATTGGCGCAACAAAATAGGAATAGAACAGCGGTGTGGAAGGGTCTTGAGGCAGCGTTTGACGAAGAACTATCAAAACAATTCCCAAAACCGTTAAACCACCAAGAAATGATGCGTTTCCAATAAAATTATTTTTCGTCATAGTTAACTCCTTTGAGAAGGGGTATTAAGTATAGTGTAACTAGTACCTTGTTCCCGACCTTGGCTGTTTCATACGCGAGATGTCGCTAAAACCGCTGTTCTCCATATGTTTCAGGGTCAAACGTTTGAATTAGAGGAGTTTTTCATGACTGATGCAGAACTCAAAGCAAGCGCTGAGGCGTTTGTTAACGAGCATTGGGAAGAGATTATTGAGGATATTCGCTATCTTGTGCAGGTAGAGTCCGTAGAGGATCTGTCTCTTGCAGAGCCTGGTAAGCCTTGGGGTCCTAAGTCTTATGAGGCACTTCACCGCGGTCTTGAGATTGCAAAGCGTCTGGGCCTTGAGACCACAGACGTAGATGGTTACCTGGGCTTTGGTGACCTTCCCGGTGAGTCCGAGAAGTACCTTGCTACTATCGCTCACTCCGATATTGTTCCTTTGGGCAAGGGTTGGACGGTAGACCCGCTTGACGTTACCCGTCGCGAAGGCTTTATTCTGGGTCGCGGCGTTCTGGACGACAAAGGTCCTCTGGCCCTCTCCCTCTGGGCAGCTCACTACTTTGTTGAACAGGTTAAAAAGACTGGCAAGAAGCTTCCTTACACCTTGCGCGCCATTGTTGGTAACAACGAAGAGACCGGCATGGGTGACGTCCCTTACTACCTCTCCAAATATCCAGAGCCAGCATTCTGCTTTACTCCAGACGCTGAGTTCCCTCTTATTTGCGGCGAGAAGGGCGTGTACCATGCACAGTTCACTTCTCCAAAGATCGCTGGTGTAAACGGCGAGAAGATCGTCGAGCTTGACGGCGGTACCGTACCTAACGCAATTCCAGGACTTGCAAGCGCACTTGTTCGCGCTGACGCTTCTACCTTGGCTGATACTGATTCCATCAAGGTTGAAGACGCAGGTATTGAAGATGATGGCACCAAGCTTGCTCGCATTAACGCAACAGGTAAGGGTGGACACGCTTCCATGCCTGAGGGAACTGTCAACGCAATTGGCCTGCTTGTAACCTACCTGCTTGATAACAACATCTGCGGTGAGGCTGAGCGCGATTTCCTAACCTTCTCGCAGCAACTTTGCTCCACCTCTGATGGTACTGGTACTGGCATCCAAAGCTCTGATGACAAGTTTGGTCCTCTGACCTGCATCTCTGGTACCATCCGTACCAAGGGTGATGTCTACGTGCAGACCATTGACTCCCGCTATCCAACCTCAACCACCGGCGAGGCAATTACTGCTCGTATGACTGAACTGGGTGCTGAGCATGGCTGCACCTTTGAGGTACTCTCTGATGCAGTTCCTTTCTACATTAACCCAAGCTCTCCTGAGATTACTACCCTTCTTGATACGTTCCATGAGTATACCGGTAGCGATGAACAGGCGTTTGTTATTGGCGGCGGTACCTACGCACGTCACTTTAAGCGTGCCGTTGCCTTTGGCCCTTATGACAGCAAGGCTGCAAAAGACCTACCTGAGTGGGTTGGCATGGAGCACGGTCCTGACGAGGGAGTCTCTGAGGAGTGGCTCAAGCGCGCGCTCAAGATTTACATTGTCAGTATTGCTCGCCTGATGCAACTTGACCTGTAAATTAATTAAACAGCAGAAACGCTAAAACAAAGCCTCTGTATTCCATTTGATTTGACTGCCTCCCATTTCTTGGACATAAGAAATGGGAGGCAGTTCTTATGCGGGTGATTATGATTCTGCAGCGTGTTAGCGTCGGCTTTTAGGCCTGGCCCACAAAATAGCGCAGCTTTGGTAGGTTTTGCCGAAGAATCGACATGTTCCTAATCAAGATAGCCAGGCAGCTAGGCGGCCGCACCACCCGATATGCATCTCTATGCATAAACTTCATCTAATATGCTTAAACATGAATAGACTTATATAAGAAATTTAACTATCGATAAATTCTGTATCTACGGAACACACCTAAGTCAGATATTCTGCTCAATTGCGGGCATTTTACACACCTAATGACGATAATCTGCATGATTGAGGTATTTTCAGCGTAATGTATACGTCTTTTTGGCAGAATATCCGACTTAGGTGTGTTTTGAACTGCTTTCTATTTCTCGTGTCCAAGAAATGGGAGGCAGTTCAATTTCTGTGCGGGGGATTATCTTGTACGAGGTCATTTTTAGCAAGATATTGTCTGGACAGTTATACACGTTGCAAAATCACATAGCGATTAAGATTATTGTCTTTGCCATCAGCGCTGAACTGCGCACAAACGCGCACGCCAGAGCCAAGGTTTACAAGAAGCTCATCAAGCTCCTCTTGCGAGAAGTGATGACAATAACGCCAGGTATCCGCCTTATCTTGCCAACCAATCAGATAGTCATGCTCCTCAAGTTCTGATGCATCTATACCCAGCGCACGCAGCCCTTGAGCAGTGGTTTCTTGAGCTTTAGCAGCAAGTTTTTGGCTGTTCATAAACTGCCAGAAAGAAACGCAGACAAAACCGCCAGGTTTAGTCCTATCTAACAGAGTGCGCAGAAGCTCGATCCTCTTCTTTGCACCTGGAACATGATGCAAAAAGCCAAACGCAACCACTAAATCACAGGCCGGAACAGTCAGACGGGAAGAAAGCGTGTTATCAAGCAGACTCTTTATCACATCTAATTCGATGAATGTTACCTGAGGAGTCTGGGCGTCCGTTTCCCCGCTTTCCACCAGTGGCTTGCAATTATCTACAGCAAAATACTTTTCAGGGACAATCCCCGGCTCATCGCGTAAAAAGCGAGCAAAGCGCAGGTTGCCGCAACCCACATCAAGTACAGAGGGTTTCTCGCCAGATAAAAGCTGAAGCATGGCGTCTAGGCACTTCTGCCACCCCTGCCAAGGCATCTGTCGTGTGGCCGAGAAACTCTGCGTCTGCTGAGCGTAAAACTCAGAGGTTACGTAGCTCAGCTGCTCAGCGGTAGATGTGCTGATAGATTGCATATATGTTCTGTTTGAAGAAGTTTCCATACAGAGATTTTACGTCATCGCCTTGCTCCCAAAGGTCAGAAGCTCACCTTATTGCCTATACTGTTTGTATGGATGAACTCATTTTGGACATATTGAAGCAGCTCAGAGATGGCTCACAAGGTGCTCTTGATACACATCAGCTTGAGATGCTCATTAACTCGCACAACAGCGGAATTGACTCCAGCGCCCACAGTACAGAGCGCGAGAAACTTATCCCCAAGCGAGCGATTCTTCCCTATTTTTTGCAGGTCAAGCAGAATAATGATGAGTTGTGGCAATCGTGGAATGTAACGCCTGAGCTGGAAGAAAGGTTTATCCACTCCGTGCGCATGAAGCCTCGCCGTACCGCTTCTGGCGTGGCTACTATTACCGTAATCACCAGGCCTCACACATGTTCGAGTAATTGCATCTATTGCCCGTGCGATCTACGTATGCCTAAAAGCTACCTTGCTAACGAGCCTGCCTGCCAGCGCGCTGAACTCACGTTTTTTGATCCATACGTCCAGGTTGCAGCCCGCCTTCAGGCACTCCATCAAATGGGACACTCAACCGACAAAGTAGAGCTTATTGTGCTTGGTGGCACCTGGAGCGATTATCCAGAGAGCTACCAGTACTGGTTTATCAAAGATCTCTTCCGTGCACTCAACGAGTGGCCAAACTCTCCTAATCACATCAAGGAGCGCCTGAATTGGTACACCTCGTTTGGCTTGCAGAACTCTGAAGAAGCACTTTCTTCTTTTGTTGCTGAACAGCAGGCGGCGGTCTTTGATGACACTGCCACGTATAACCAGGCTTTTCATAAGCTCTACGACACTAGTCAGCCTCACCAAAGCGCATGGTCTCAGATGCAAAGTACCTATGATGAGCTGGTGGAGCAACAACACGTTAATGAAACAGCTGCTGCTCGCGTAGTTGGCCTTGTAATAGAAACCAGACCCGACACTATTACGCCGGATAACCTACGCATGTTTAGGCAGCTTGGATGTACCAAAATTCAAATTGGCATTCAGAGCACGCGCCAAGAAATTCTTGACGCAAACCAGCGTCAGATGAGTGTTGCCCAGATCAAACGAGCCTTCTCGCTGATTCGCTTGTACGGATTTAAAATCCACTCTCACCTGATGGTCAATCTTCTTGGAGCAACTCCTGAAGCAGACAAACAGGACTTTAAAACGTTTGTTACCGATCCAGGATTTCTCCCTGACGAGATTAAGCTCTACCCCTGTGCCCTGGTGTCTGGAACGCAACTAGTTCAAAAATACCGCGAGGATGCATGGCAACCATACGCCAAAGATGAGCTGGTAGACGTGCTTGTTCAAGACGTGCTTGCAACGCCTCCATACGTGCGTATTTCTCGCATGATTAGAGACATTAGCGCCACCGATATTCTGGTGGGAAACAAACATACCAACCTTCGTCAGATGGTTGAGCAGGAACTTACCTCTGAAGATGTTGCAAGCCGCGTGCAGGAGATTCGCTTTAGAGAGATTAACCAGCAGCAGGTAAGTGCCGCAGAACTTACCCTTCAAGACTTTGTTTACACTACCGCAGTCAGTGACGAGCACTTCCTGCAATGGGTAACCGCTGACAATAAAATCGCAGGTTTCTGTAGGCTTTCACTTCCCCACTGGGATAAACTGACCGCTGGCGCATGTGATGTTATCGCCAATGAGCTGCTGGTACAGCCAGGTCAGGCCATGATCAGAGAGCTCCACGTGTACGGACAGGCGCTTTCGCTGGGCTCAGAAGGAATGTCTGCTCAACACCAGGGCTTGGGCCAAAAGCTTCTCGCCAAAGCTTCCTCTATCGCAGCTGAGGCGGGTTATACCAGTCTTAACGTTATAAGCTCAATTGGAACGCGCGCTTACTATCGTACGCAAGGCTTTAGCGATGCAGGTCTCTACCAGCAAAAAGTTCTGTAAAAGGTAGCCTTGTACTTCTAAACTAGTTATATGTGTCCACTTTAAAAATCAAAAAATGCCGAGAAGACCGTTGATCTTCTCGGCATATTCATGAGCGTTGCCCTCTCCTTGACGCGAATGAATTTTAAGGAATCAGCGACAAAATCTGAGAGAGATTCTTCTTGCCAAAGTCGACCTTCTGGCCGTCGTTGATAACCAAGCATGGAACGCTCATGACATCGTAGGTGTCTTTGAGCTCCTTGAAGTGGTTGATGTCATAGACATCGCAGATGACCTGAGGGTTGTCTGCAGCAATGCGTTGTGCAGCTACAACAACGTCTGGGCACATGGTGCAAGAAAGTCCTACCAAGACCTGCAGATGTGTCTTTGACTCGATGGCGGCAATGGATGCCTTATCCTCGTCACTAATAGGCTGACCAGGACCTGCGGCGTTGTAGAGGCCAAGAACAAACGAAGTGAACTCGTGACCGCCAGGAACACCATGGAACGCAAGACCTGTTGGAGTGCCATCCTGTGCGCACACACGAACAACAGGAAGGTTCTTCTCGTCCGTGCCTGAAACCGTCTGAACGCTCAGCTTGTCGGTCATAGAAGAAAGCTCTTCCATGTAAGCTACGAGCTCCTCAGAGACAGGTCTCTGATCTAGCTCCAACTGAAGCACAAGCGGACGAGCCATACGCTCAAAGACAGCGTTAAGCTGCGCTTTCATGTCGTCGGTGAAAAGCTCTCCAGAATCAGAGACTATCTTGGTCACTGAGGTCTCAGAAGCCTCCTTCTTAGACGAGATACGCGTAACGTTCATCTGCGGAACAAGGCCAGTTTTCTCCTGAGCGCGCTTGATATAGCGCTCCATCTCAGTAGCGGTGGTTGCCGCCTGACCGATAGCCGTTGCAACCTGACGCAGTGGTTTCTGGCACACATCGCCAGCGCCAAAAAGGCCCTCACAGGTTGTTTCCTGGTGCTCATTAGTAATCAGATAGCCGTAGTCATCAGTCTGAGCCAGTTCTTTTACCAGGTCAGTCTCAGGCGCGTAACCCGCAAAGACAAAGACACCAATAGAATCGCCATCTTCTGGAGCAAACGTGGTCTTCTCGCCCGTCTTGAGGTTCTTGTACGTAATAGACCTAAGTGCGGAATCTCCGGCAACGGATTCAACCTGTGTGTTGTACAGAACCGTAATATTTGGATTAGTGCGAGCAGCCTCGGACGACGCAGGGGCGCAGGTAAATGCTTCCTCGCGCACAAGAACCGTGACGTGCTTTGCGTACTTAGTTAGAAATACGCTTTCTTCTGCAGCTGCAAAGCCTCCACCAATAACAAAGACTTCCTTGCCGGTAAAGAACTCGCCGTCGCAGGTGGCGCAGTAAGCAACTCCATGACCCTGGTAATCCTCTTCTCCCACAAAGCCGATATGACGTGGATGTGCCCCTGTGGCAAGAAGAACAGAAAGGCAAGGACGCTCACCTTTAGTAGTGTGAACTACCTTGACATCTCCGGACATGTCCAGGTCAGTGACTTCTGCCAGCAAAAACTCTGCACCAAAGGCTTCAGCCTGCTTGCGCATGGTTTCCGAAAGCTCAGAACCACTGGTGGAGAAAACTCCCGGATAATTAACAACCTCATTAGTGATGGTGATCTGTCCGCCAAAATGGTCCTTCTCGACAACTAGAACACGGTAGCGAGCGCGGGCCAGATAGAGGGCGGCGGTGAGCCCAGCTGGCCCACCGCCGATAATCACCGCGTCGTAGAGGTCTTTGACGTCGGTCATTGTAAGCTCCTAAATCTTAGAGCTGACCAACAAGGTCAAGGCTTGGCTTCAGAGTCTCAGCGCCTGGCTGCCACTTAGCTGGGCAGACCTGATCGCCGTGCTCTGCAACAAACTGTGCAGCCTGGAGAAGGCGGAGAAGCTCCTCAGCGTTACGACCAATGCCACCAGCGGTGACAAGCTCAACCTGGATGACACCCTCAGGGTCAACAATGAAAGCACCGCGCTCAGCAAGGCCAGCATCCTCAATAAGGACCTCAAAGTTCCTTGCAAGGACGTGAGCTGGGTCAGCAAGCATTGGGTAGGTTACCTTAGAGATGCGCTCGGACTCCTCATGCCATGCCTTGTGAACAAACTCAGTATCGCAAGAAACAGAGTAAACCTCTGCGCCAGCAGCCTGGAACTTGTCATAGTTGTTTGCAAGATCCTCAAGCTCAGTTGGGCAGACAAAGGTAAAGTCTGCTGGATAGAAGAAGAACAGGCTCCACTTGCCCAGCGTGGACTCCTTGCTTACCTCGGTGATGTCACCGTTGTGGAATGCGTTTACCTTAAAATCACCAATTTGCTTACCAATAAGAGACATAGTCAGTTCCTTTCTGTAAGTAAAACAATTTGTAAAACGTGCTAGTTAGAAGTTTACTCTCTTTAACTCTTTTGTCAATAACAATAATGATTACTATTTATATCCACAAAAAGAAACAGGCCAGATTACTCTGACCTGTGAACAGTTGGTGGGCGTTATAAGATTTGAACTTATGACCTCTTCCGTGTCAGGGAAGCGCTCGTCCCCCTGAGCTAAACGCCCGAATATGTTTGCTGCTGGGGATGCAGCAAGGGATATATTACGAGAAACCCGCCCCTCTTGCAACCGTCAAACTCAACTTTTTTAGAAATTTGCAAAAGATCGGTTCGTCAATGCATTGATGGCTATTTAAATACCGCGGGCTATCAAAAGAATGACCGCCTTTTAAACCCGTACGTCTTCTGCACCTCAATTATTAAAAAATAGGTAACTGGATTGTAAAAGCATATGGTCAGAAGTATTATGGCAAGTCGTTCAATTGAGGGAGAAACTTATGAACTTTTTGGAATATAACAAAGACGAGAAGCTATGCTTTAATTATAAGAAATCATGCGGTCTCTGGTTAATTGTTGTAGCTCTCATCATTTTTACAGCTACCGTAATAGGTGGAAAGCAGATTATCAATATGTCCGTATTTAGCTTTGGATATGTTGCAGCCTTCTTATCCATAAATACAAATAAGAAAGTTCTCAATAAATTTTCCGATGGTCCTTCAAGTAAGTTCCAGAACAAAATGTCTCTATACGCTGTAATTTTCTTATTCATTTTGATGTTTTTATTAGGTGGGCCATTTTTTGCAACTGAAAACTGGAGACTTATTTGGATAGGTGCGTTAATGGCCACGGCGCTGCACTTTTTCCTCTATTACTTTGTGCACGGAAAATCGATGATCTATCTGGCAATACTCTGTGCTGTCAATGTTGGTATAGGTTATATTTTTCCAGATATCCCACTGACAATAACTGCCTACATTGATGCGGCAATTAAACTTGGCTTTGGAATATACCTGTTCTTTTTCTCAAAACCAACACAACAAAAATAACCTTCACCTAGAGTCCATGTGCGTCAAACGTGTCCTTAACTAGTGCCACAAGTATTGGTATGAGTACAGCTACCACTGCTAATAGCATTGGATTATCACGCACTTCCGGAATGTCCTGTAAGAAATTCTGCAAATCATAGACAAGGCCAACGGCAACAGCGATGAGGATTGGTGCAAGAATAATCAGAATGGGCTTTAGTGTATTGCGCATGAGAGTGTTTCCTTTTCCCAGTGTTGCAAATGCACAGTCCAATAAGGCAAAGTCATGCATCAAGCCACATTCAGGCTTTTCTTCCCTACTTCTTCCCTACTTCTTACGCTTAACCTTAATTTGAATGCCAGAAGTATCTGGACGAGACGATGTAGAAGCAACAGCGGGTTTCTCGCCATTTACAAAAGCCGAGAAACGCTGACGGAAACGGTTCCACTTGTGATAGATAGGCTCGTGATCATGAGATCTGAGACCCAAGAGCATGCTTGCGGCCATAGTTGGAAGCAGATACTCAATAGCGCGCCAAAGTACAAAACCTGCGGCAATTTCTTCACCAAACATATGGCCAAACAGGAAGGCAAAGCCGCCCTCAGCGCCACCAGTACCACCAGGAAGTGGAATCGCTGAGGTCAAGAGCTCAAGCATTGATCCAGAAGCCAGGCAAGTCAGAAGATCTGCAGGCTGGCCAAGTGCTCGCAAAACAAAGTATGGCAGTGCATAGAGGCACCCAAGCTGAAGCAGTGTTACAAGCAAAACAACGCACATCTCTGGAATGTTCTTTGCCGCAGTTTTAAAGCCGTTAGAAAACTCATCTACCTGCGTGTTAATGATGCCATGCCAGTGGTCGTAGCGCTTTACAATGCGTAGGCGTGAAAGCAGTCTTAAGCCCCAGTTGCCCACGGTCTTTACCATTTTAGGAAGCAGGCAAATGGCCAAGATAACTGCAACCATCACTATCTTTGCACCAAACAAAATGACGCCAATGACCGTAACGTCGCCAAATTGCTCGTAGAAATAATTGGCCCTAAAGATAAGCATAAGAGCTGCAAAGATGCCCTCGCCCGCCTCGTACATAACAAAGCGTGTGAACTGCAAAGCTCCTGCCTGACCAACGGAAATTCCTGCACGAGTGAGGCGATAAATCTGTGCAGGAGCAGCTCCTGCGCCGTTTGGCGTAAGGTTCATGAAGAAGATGCCCGATGCCTCAACGCTCATCAGGTCGCGGACACCAACGGGACTCTCGGGGTCTGTAATGACTGAAATTACATAGGCGAGAATACCCAGGAAATAGTAGACAAAATAGCAAAGAGCGCCAGCAATGAGCCATCCTGTATCTACATCTGCTAGGGCAACAACAAACTCATCAAACTGACCAGAAAAAACGATGTAGAATGCGTACAGTATTACGACCGCAAAAAGGAAGAGGATGCTCTTTCTAACTTGCCCAAAGCTCTCCTTTGCCTCTTCTACCTGCTCAGATGAAGAAGTTGGAGCAACGCTAATCTTAGGCTTTTTGGTTGAAACACCCTTAACGGTAGTAGATCCAATCTTCACCGTTACCTTCGGTGCAGATGAGGGGTGCTCGGTTTCAGACGCGCCATCTGGGCGATCCATGGGCACCTCCTTGGACTCTGGATCACAATACGTGTACAGAAACAACACTCTTTGCAGGTAAACGAGCCAACCTTAATGGGTTTCTCGCCACCTACCTACTTTTTATTTTACATGAACCGCTCAAGTATACTCTTGTCAGCCTCAATAATGCCACCGCCACAAACTTCCTGGCCATCGTACAAAACCGCCGATTGACCTGCTGCAACAGTTTTTACCGGCTGGTTAAATTCAACAAATCCACATTGATTGTCCGTGAGCGTAAACGTTACGGGGACCAGCGCACCTGTGTGACGAGTTCTGACCACATACCTACCGTTAGCTGCAGGTTCTCCGGAAATCCAATGCATGTCCGAGAGCTCCATACGACGAGTCCAGAGCGCGGGACAGTTTAAGTCAGAGGTTACATAGACAACATTCTTGAGCGTGTCGGTTGCTACCACATAGCGAGCAGGTCCTCCGCCAATGTTCAGGCCTTTTCTTTGACCAACGGTAAAGAGAAACGCTCCATCATGGGTGCCAAGAACCTTACCTGTCTCCCACTCAATGACGTTGCCCTGCTTTTTCTGGAAAGTGTCCAGCAAAAACGTGCGCAGACCAACGGGGCCAATAAAGCAAATGCCGTCAGAGTCTGGCTTAGTTTCTATGCCCAGACCTCGCTCTGCACACATGGCGCGAACCTCTGCCTTAGTGGCAATGTGTCCAATAGGAAAAAGCGTACGTTCAAACAAATAACCTGGTACACGCCATAGGAAGTAGGTTTGGTCTTTGTGAGCATCTGCGGCGCGCAAAAGTTTTTTGGTGCCCGGGACGTTCTGTGCATAGTGACCTGTTGCAACAAAATCGGCGCCCTCAGCAAAAGCGCGTTCTGCAAAGGTGCCAAACTTTACCGTCTGGTTGCACATAACGTCTGGATTAGGCGTACGACCGTGCTCATAGGCATCAAGCAGGTAATCTACAACGGTAGCCTTATATTCGGCCTCACAGTCCCACACGTCCAAATCAATGCCAAGTGTCACACAGACGCGCTCAGCGTCAGCCAAATCGTCCGCCCAGGGGCACTTAAAGCCTGGCAGGTCCTTTGACCAGTTGCGCATATAGATAGCCTTGACGTTATAGCCTGCCTCAAGAAGCAAGGCCGCGGACAGCGCCGAATCAACGCCGCCACTCATGCCAAGGTAAACTAGTTCTCCCATATCACTCCTACGCGAGCAGACTCCTGCTTGACGGCCTCAGCAATTGCCCAAGCTGCGTACAAGATGTCAGCTTCTGTGGTAGTTCTTCCAAGCGTTAGCCTTAAGCTTCCCGCTGCTACTTCTCGCGGTGCTCCAATTGCCTCAAGCACGTGAGATATTTGCATTTTTGATGCGGCGCAGGCAGAGCCTGTTCCCACCGACACGCCTAGGCGCTCCAGCAGGATGACCAAACGGCGAGCTTCAAGTCCCGGAAAAGAAACGTGTAGCAGGTTAGGAAGCCTTAGCTTGGCGTTCTTTGGTCCCGAGACAATCATCTGCGGGAACTCTGTGCAAAGCAGCTCCTGTAGCTGATCTTTGAGGCGAGAAACCCGCTTCGCCTCGTCAGCGCGAGTCTCGTCTGCAAGCGTTAAGGCACACGCAAATCCAATGACGCCCGCAACGTTTTCCGTACCCGAGCGAACACCGCCTTCTTGTCCGCCACCGAGTACCAGCGGCCTTAAGCGCACATCGTCGGAGGCCCACAAGAGGCCTACCTGCTTTGGACCAGAAAGCTTTGCTGCGGAAAGCGTCAACATGTCCACGCCCAACGACGACACGTTCACGCTCAAGTATGCCGCCGCCTGAGAGGCGTCTACGTGCAAGTACAACGGACGAGTCTCCCCTGCTGCAAGTCTGCGCGAGCGTTCCTTGGCAAGTACCTGCGAAATCTCTCGGATGGGTTGAATGGTGCCAATCTCGCCGTTTGCAAGCTCAATGGAAACCAGTTCGGTCTCTGGTTTGAGTGCTTTTGCAACCCGTTCTGGATTCACGCGACCGTCTGCTTCTACGCGTAGTGTCTTGTGCGAGAAAATCCCTGCACACGCAAGGACACTCTCGTGCTCAATAGCATCAACGATGACGTGCGCATCTTCCGAGACCGTTGCAAACGCCAGGTTGTTGGCCTCTGTAGCACCAGCCGTAAGCACCACGTTTCCCGGACGAGCGCCAATGGCATGCGCCAAGACAGCACGAGCACGCTCAACCTCGTCACGAACCTGGCGAGACAGAGCATACGGAGCTGAAGGGTTGTAGAACTTTTCCGTGAAGTACGGAATCATTGCATCAACTACACGCGGATCCATGGGCGTAGCTGCGGCAAAGTCCAGGTACACGTTGCCTGTTGGATGTTCTGGTTTTACAGAAGGAATGTGCATTACAAATCCTTTGGGTTTCTCGCGGTCTTGCGGACGTACTGCGCGGCAATCGGCGACTTACTGCCGAGCGGGCGGTCTTGCGGCGATCAGCGACTTGCTGTCGGGCGAGCCGGTGGACGGTGCTTGGTGGCTACGACTTGTCAGCCGAATCTGGCGACGTAAACGTCATGTTCTGGAAACGAGCAGATACAAAGCTGTCATCGTAGTGATTATCTACCCACATCTCAAACGCATTTGTCGGAGGAACACCAGCGTCTCTCTGAGCTTTTCTCGCCAAACACGCCACCGTCATAGTGATGTCGGCAACAAGATACACCGTAAGCAGGGTAACAAAAATTGCTTGCCTTTTTGATGTTGGCTCGCCAATCTTATAGAGCGCTCGAGGCATGATGACGCGACACCAAATCAGGCCCAAAATTCCCCAGAAGCCCAAGAATCGCCAGGCCACCCACTGTGTGATGGCGTCTGGAAGATGGGCATACGTCCATGATTCCGAGTGGAAAACCTCTTGCATTCCCCAGCCGGTAAGCTGCTCCAGCGTGCCGCCGACAACAACTGAAACCAGGAAAATGACAAGGTTATTGGCGTGATGCTTGTGCAACTGGTAGCAAATTACAGTCAGAAAAACCGCGCCAGTTCCGTAGAGCGGAGAGAACGGTCCCCAAATAAGTCCCACCCTGCTCTCGGTCAGGCCAGCGGTAATGAGCATCCAGATTTCTTCTATAAGAAGGCCGGCCATGCAGCCCACAATAAAGAGAATAACCACCTGATACCAACCAAGATGCATCTTGTCCAAGTACGCCGAGAGCTCGGCTTGCGTTGGTTTTGACTTGGAGAACGATGCGGCTGGTGCGGCGCCGGGTGCGTCCGGTGCAGCGCTAGGAGCGTCGCCTGCGAGCCCATCGATCTTCTCGCCAGACGAGAGCCAGCCCCAAAAATAGCGCACCACGCGAACAAAACCGCTTGCGACAAGATACGCAAGCGTCAAAAGAGCTATGAGCGACGCGACAATAAAGAACATACAACCTCATTCAAAAGTTCTTGTCCTATGATACGGCAAGCAACCACACTTGGCAATCTACCTGCTCTTATTTGTAAGATTTGCAAGAAAAATCCACCTCTTGAGCGCATTAGGATTCGTGACTTTTCTAAAAAAGTTTGACGATTTTGAAATTTATACTTGCACTCAGCCGTGAACTTGCGTATATTATTCCTCGCGTTCGCGGGCTTAGCGCAGTTGGTAGCGCGCAACCTTGCCAAGGTTGAGGTCGCGGGTTCGAACCCCGTAGCCCGCTCCATGATTTTTCGGCCGGACTTGTTCGGCCTTTTTTATACGTCATCTTTGGCGAGATGGCCAAGTGGTAAGGCAGAGGCCTGCAAAGCCTTTATCCCCGGTTCGAATCCGGGTCTCGCCTCCAGTGAATTGACAACCCCAGCTTCGGCTGGGGTTTCTTTTTGTCGCGCATAACCGTGCTTGCTTGGGTTTTAGATTGCGAGCCTATTTCGAGCCTGAAAAACACGTCATGTCTGAATAAAACAGCTCAGACAAGGTGAGCTTTTCAGGCAAATCGTTCAGACTTGGCGAGAAAATCGGGCTATATAAGAGTGTTCGTAAAACCAACTTCGGAATCTACTTACGTCTAGAAAAGTCCGCCTGAAAAGTACAAAGAATCTGTGTTTACGTCACCGATTCTTTAGCAAAATCAGGCAAATCTACAGATTCTTTTATGTAATTAGGCAAAAGTTACAGATTCTTTGAAGAAATCAGGCGCGCTCAAGCGTACGCTCAACTCGCACCGCCCACCTGGCGAGAAACCCGTCCACTCCCAGCGTTTCCGCACAAGAAACCCGGTATCCACACGAAGTAGATACCGGGTTGAAATCGACTTGCAACCTGTACTCGCGCAACCTAGCGCATCATCTTGACCAGGCGGACAACAGTGCCGTTGCCGGAAGGTTTCTCCTGGATAGACACAGCATCCATAAGCAGGCGCATCAGCTTGACGCCGCGACCACGCTCGGCAAACTGACCGGTCTCGGGAGGCTCCTCCTCGTCGGAGATGCTAAAGCCGCCGCCACAATCCGAGACGTCAATGACTACCCTGTCTGGATACGCAGAAACCGTGGTCAGCACGCCCTTCTCGCATGCGTGATCAATAGCGTTGCCAATAGCCTCGCCAACTGCGAGTTCGATATCAAATTTTTGATCCGAGGTAAACGGGAGCATCTTTAACAGCGCAACTGCCCTTGAGCGAGCATCGCACATCCTGTTGGGGTCAACTCTAAACGTTGTCTGGAACGACGGATGCGTACCCGGCGCAAGCGGGGTCACGCGCGACTTAGCGGCACACGTGCTTATAGGCATGAAGTCGATAAGACCCATGCGCACCAGCGCCTTAAACGCCGTTGGTTGCACGTTGGTAAGGCTTATAAGGCCACCGAGCGTCTTCATACGTCGAACGGCGCACACGATAAAGCCCATGCCACAAGAATCGATGTACGAAACCTCCGACATGTTCAGCACAATTCTTCTGCAGCCGCTATCAATGAGCTGCTCAATCTGGGCCTTCACGCGAGGAACTCCCCTCACGTCAAGGTCAGTATTGACTGAAACAACTGCTATGTTTGGCTGCATATACATACGTTTCTTGTTCCCGCGCAGCAACAAGAATTTCAGATATCTGCATTTTTTAGCGAGAAAATCATCTAGTTGGCGAGAAGACCATCTAGTTGCTCTTCTCGCCAGAGTCGGTGCTGCTAGACACGTCAGAGTCGCCGCCACCAGACACGTCAGAGTCGGCGCCGCCAAGCTCGTCAAAGCGCAGGGCAACCATGGCAACGTCGTCATCAAGTCTTCGACCAGTATAGCGGTCGAGCGTGCTCAAGAACCTGTTCAGAAGGCCGTCAAAGCCTTGAGGAACCTCATTCATAATCATGTCACGGAGTCCGGTCTCGCCAAAGAAAGCGCCTTCAGGACTACGAGCTTCCGTGGTTCCGTCGGTGTAAAGCAGCAGGATATCACCCTCGTGCAAGCGAACCGTGCCGTTTTTGTACTCCATGTCGTGGAACGCTCCAACAACGCCCGACTGTACGTCCAAAAGCTCGGCGTCGCCCGATTGAGCAGACACCAAAATCGCTGGTGGATGGCCGGCTGAGCAGTACATAAGCGATGAGGTTGCAAGGTCAACAATGCCAACAAAGAGCGTTGCAAATGTCTCTACCCTTGAGAAGCCCAGCAAGAATTCGTTCAGTGTTGCCACCATGCGAGCAGGAGTTCTTCCCTCCCACGCGTAGGCAGAAAGTGCCGTTTTAACTGCAGACGAAATAGAAGCCGCCTCAATGCCCTTGCCAGAAACGTCACCCATAATGATGCACGCGCGACGACCAGGCAGCTTAATCATGCTGTAAAAATCGCCGCCGACAAACGCATCAGCAGTTGCGGATGAATAAATTCCCTCGGCAGAGATTCCCTCAACCTGCTGCAGCTCATTCTTCATGCCCGACTGCAGCGCCTGCGAGATATGTTTGTTTTGCTGGCTCTCTTCAGCGCCGACAGCCAATGAGTGGACCAGAAGCATCACGCGATCCAAGAAATCAAGCTCAATGTCGCTCAGAGGCTCAGCGTTTTCTTCTCGCAAGAAAAGCCAAGTATGCTGCTCACCTGCAAACTTACCCAAGAAGAGCACAGCTCCCTTGCACGGCAAACCTTGTGCAGCAAGCGCGCGACTCAGCGCAGAATCCAGCTCAACTTCTTTGACTGACGCCTCGCCCTCCCCTGTCTTGAGCCCCTCAACCGTCGATGGAAGCGTAATCTGCTTGCCGCCATCCAGCACGCCGCCGGTCCCAGCTGCAGCTTGCGCTCCATCCTGCTGGTCCGCTGCGCCCTGTGCACCGTCAACCGCCGCTACGGCTTGCTCAGCGCCAAGCGCATGGAGTGTGACGTTACCCGTTACCTCACAGCAATCTACCGAGAAAACCTGCGCATTCAAATCGGTACCCACTGACCTCATAACCTGCTGCAGTCGCTCTCCAGAAATCTTCTCGCCCTCTGCAGCGCTATGGAGCAAACCTTGACGCACGCGAGCCAATGCCTCGCGAAGCGTGTCTCTTCGCTGAGTTCTCATGGCCGACAACGCGCCTACAAGCTGCACCGAGAGGTAATTTGCAATGGAGTCCAGAAGTCTTGCATCTTCAACCAGAAGCGCGCGTTTGCGCTCCCAGCCTACCTCAATCAAGGCAACAATGTGACCACCAAACCACACGGGTACCACAAGAAAGCTGGTAAACGGAGGCAAATGACTTGCGTCAACGGTTATAACCTCACGAGTTTCTTCGTTAACAAGATTGCGCTTTTTAACTCTTCCCTGCTTGAGTGTGCTGGAGTTCAAAGGCATGGTATGCAAGCGAAGTGCGTGCTCGGAATAAAACGTCAAGCGCTCCAGGGAGTTATTAAATGCAAAGTAGCGAGGAATTGCACTGAACAAAACATCCTTCAGTGACTCCGTAGCACCATGAAGGTGATACCCGTCTTGCTCGGCAAGATAGATAAGCGAACCATCAGCCTCGACAGTCTCTGAGAGCTCTTCTAACACGCGCTCGATAAGCTGACCCATATCTTCCGAGTCAAGCGTATCCAAAACAATCTGAAGCGCTCCTGAGAGCCTCCTGTTGGCTCGACGAAGGTCCAACACCATTCGCTCATCATCATGCATAGGACTAGCCATGTCACGAAGCTTAGAGGCAGTCAAAACAATAGCCTGTGTAGGAGCGCCAACATAATCTGCGCGCACACTCAGCACTTGCGACGTGCCATCTTGGGCAGGAGCGGCCACCATAGAAGTGGAGCCATCAATCGCAAACGGCAACGACTCTACAGAAAACGTCTTCTGCAGGTTCTCTTGATTTGCAGGGGTAAACAAAAAGCGAACGTCTAGGCCAGCAATGGTACCGTCTACCTTAGCAAATAAGCTTTCAGCCTCCTCATTGGCGAGAAGAACTATGCCCTCCATATTAAAGACAATAACCGCATCGCTGGTCAGCCGTAGCAACTGAGACAGAGTTGCAGCAACGGTTCCGTCGACAACTCCCTCAACACGCCTTACGCTCAGCTTGTTATCTGCCACAGCAACTCCTTACCAGCAAGGAAAACAAATCGCATAGCCTAAGTATACGAAAAAGGCGGACCTCCGAAGAGATCCGCCGAAATTTCGTGGTGTCGGAGGCGGGACTTGAACCCGCACAGCCGTTAATAGGCCACTAGCACCTCAAGCTAGCGCGTCTGCCAATTCCGCCACTCCGACTTGCTTTGCAGCGAGGGATATACTAACACATCTTCAAGCTACATTTGTGAGAAAATTTAAAACTTTTTCTCAAAAGAACTTGTAAGAAAATTGCTTTATCCCTTGCTTACTTCTGCCAACCAACAATAGTTGCAGGTACGCTCTCGAAGAGTGCAGGGCCGAAGTTAGCAAGACCCTTCTTAACAACATAGCAGTCTGGACCAGTGTAGACAGGAAGATATGCATAAGTTGCCATCATCTTCTTCTCTGCCTCGTTCATAAGCTTCATACGCTCATCAAAGTCCTTGGTAGAGACAACCTTTGCAAACATTGCGTCAGTCTCTGCCGAGCCCTGCTGGCTAAAGTTGGAACCTGACTCACTACCGTAGAGCTGGCCACCGTTGTCATAAGAAGTAGCGGTGCCGGACCAGCCAAAGAGGCAAACGTCCCAAGAACCAGAGGTAAGAACCTTAGAGAACTCAGAAGATGGGTGAGAATCAAGGGTAAGGTTAATACCTGCATCCTTGCACATCTTCTGGATTGCTGCAGCACGGTTCTTAGTAGTGGTACCATCACCGAACAAAGTGTAAGCGAAGGTTACCTGCTGGCCGTCCTTCTCGTAGTAATCACCATTGAGCTTGTAGCCTGCATCCTCAAGGGTTTTCTTAGCAGCATTTTTGCGCTCATCAGTAGACTTGAGGTTCTTGACATCGTCTGGAAGGTTGTTGTCATAACCAGCTGCCCAGTAAGGCCAAAGCATAGAGCCTGGTGCGTCCTCTTTCCAGTTAACACCCTGGAAGACAATGGAAACAATGGTTGCTGGATCAACAACCTGGCAGAATGCCTTACGAACTGCAGCGTCCTGAAGAACGCCACGCGTAGAGTTAATCTCAATAACAGCAATGGACATACCAAGACCACGACGAATCTGAGCCTTATCACCAAGACCAGAGAAGTTCGAAAGAAGCTCAGCAGAACCAGATACGGAAGTACAACCGGTAGTATCAACCTCTTCGTTCTTGAATGCGTTAATAGAGGCCTGGGTATCCATCTGCTTGTAGACAAGAGTATCAAGCTTAGGAGCATCACCCCACCACTTTGGATTTGGCTTAAAGGTGACAGCAGAATCATCGAAAGAATCAACGACATAAGGACCAGAACCGAGCTCGTTGTGTGGCTCATTGTTGTAGCCATTATTGAAGAAATCTGGATCTTGAAGCTTTGGGTGCAAAGCATAGCTCAAGACACTCTCAATTGGATAAACTGGCTCCCTCATGGTAACAACAGCAGTCTTGACGGTATCGCCCTGCTCAACAGACTCAATCTTGTCATAACCATCAGTGGAGGAAACCTCAAACTTCTCATTCTGACCACTCATGGTGATGAATGCAGTCTGAATTGCAGTCCAATCAATAGCAGTACCATCGTTGAAGGTAGCCTGATCAGTAAGGGTAAGGGTAGCAACCTGCTTGCCGTCCTTCTCCTCTACCTTAAAGTCCTTAACGTAGTCCTTGTTTGGCTCAAACTTATCACCAGCAGCGTTACCCAAGAAGAGATCACGAGGATTTATAAGACCGTGCAGAACGTTCATGTAAGTGGTATTACCAGCAAGATTGTAGTAATTCCACTGTGGGCCAATCTCTACAATTGGCTGAGTTAAAGTACCGCCATCCTTAACCTCATCACGAGACTTAGGATTGTTGTACGTCTTGCCCTTCTCTGGGAGTGGAAGCTGATCCAGAGGAGTGTTTGCAGGAGAGCCGTCCTGTGGCTCAGTTCCAGCATTGGAAGAACCGCCCTGAGAGTTTGATGGTGCACAACCAGCAAGGCCAAGACCTGCAGCGGTGATACCAGTCAAAGCAAAAAACGAACGACGGGAAAAACTGTCAGCCATATAATCACCCATTTCGTTAAAGGCCTACAGATGTTCAATTAACTATACGAAATTGCCTGAAAATACTCCATAGCAGAAACATTCCCGTAACAACCTCGTTCACTATTTGTAACAAATAAAAACCCGCACCTAGTTTTTAGTGCGGGTTTATAAAAATTTTATTGAATCTTTGTTACTCGTTAGAGATATGAGTTGCAGGAACCAACTTACCATCCTGATAAATCATACGCTCACGAGTACGCTCAATCTTTGGATCAGGAATTGGAATAGCAGACAGAAGCGCTTTGGTGTAAGGATCTTGTGGATTAGTAAAGACATCTTCAGTATCACCGTACTCAACAATCTTGCCCAAGTGCATAACAGCAACAGTATCAGAAATGTGACGAATAACAGCAAGATCGTGAGCAACAAAGAGATAAGAAATCTTTAACTGAACCTGAAGGTCCTCAAGAAGGTTGATAATGCCCGCCTGAATAGAAACATCCAGAGATGCAATTGGCTCATCCAACAGAAGAATCTTTGGATTTGTTGCAAGAGCACGAGCAATAGCTATACGCTGACGCTGACCACCAGAGAACTGAGATGGGAAACGGTCAACATAGTCTGGGTTGATGCCAACCAGACGCATAAGCTCGCCAATACGAGTATTAATATCATCTTTGTTCCAACCCTGTGCCTGAAGTGGCTCAGCCAAAACGTCATAGACAGGCATACGAGGGTCCAGAGAACTCATTGGATCTTGGAAGATAACCTGAAGATCCTTACGAAGCTCTCTACGCTGTGCAGCACTCTTAAGCTCAGCAACATCTTTACCAAGGACCGTAATACGACCATCCTCAGGTTTAAGCAGATCCATAATCTGCATCAGAGTAGTTGACTTACCAGAGCCTGACTCACCAACAAGAGCGAGGGTTTCTCCCTCATGAATCTCAAAGCTTGCACGGTCAACTGCAGTCATAGTGCCCTTGCTGCGCCTAATAAAGCCCTTACCCTGAACAGGGAAAGTCTTGGTAAGGTTCTCAACCTTAAGTACAACTGGGCGCTCGTTACGAGGAACATCAACCCACTTTGGAAGGATTGGCTCAAAGTCTGGATACACCTCAGCATAGGTGAGGTTCTTCTCGCAAATCTCCTGAAGGTGGTGGCAAGATGCCAAGTGACCCTCAGCAGCATTTGCAGGAAGAAGTACTGGTTCTTTCTTGGAGCATTCCTCGGTAGCCATAGGACAACGTGGGTTAAAAGGGCAACCAGTTGGAATAGCAGCAAGTGATGGTGGATTACCCTTAATAGGAACAAGTCTGTGCTCTGCCTGAAGATGAGGTTTTGGAACAGCGCCCAGAAGACCCATGGTATAAGGATGACGAGGCTCAGCAAAAAGTGTATCAACGCTTGCGCGCTCTACGCCACGGCCTGCATACATAACCATAATGTCATCAGCGGTACCTGCAACAACACCAAGGTCGTGAGTAATCAGAACAACTGCCGCACCAGTCTCTTTCTGTGCAACCTTCAAAACATCAAGAATCTGAGCCTGAATAGTTACGTCAAGAGCAGTGGTTGGCTCGTCTGCGATGATGATGTCAGGATTGTTTGCAATAGCAATTGCAATAACAACACGCTGACGCATGCCGCCAGAGAACTCATGTGGGAAAGAATCCAGACGATTCTCTGGGTCAGTAATACCAACAATGGAGAGAAGCTCGATACAACGCTTACGAACGTCTGCCTTGCTCATGTGAGGATTATGAGTAAGCAGAGCTTCTGCAAGCTGATCTCCAATAGAGAACATTGGAGTCAAAGCAGACAGTGGATCCTGGAAGATCATAGAAATCTTAGTGCCACGAAGCTTTGACATCTCTTCATCAGTCTTGCAAATGAGCTCCTCGTCACCAAGCTTAATAGAACCGGTGACGTGAGCATTGTCATCAAGAAGACCAATAAGAGACAGGGCGGTTACTGACTTGCCAGAACCAGACTCACCTACGATACCAAGGGTACGGCCGCCCCAAAGGTCAAAGTTAACACCGCGAACTGCGTCTACACGACCAGCCTCAGTATTAAAGGAAACCTTAAGGTTACGAACAGAAAGAACTGGATCTCCTGTTGGTGCACCCTTTGGACCGTTTGATTCAAGCAGCTCATAGCGAAGGACATCGTCCATCTCTACACTTCCCTGCTTTGTTGAAGTATTAGTAGTGTCAGACATTATGCACGCTCCGTAGTTTCTTCAGAAACGATGCTGCCCTCAAGATCACCAAGCTGAGCGTCATCCTTGGAAGAATCCTCTTCCTGATCTTTAACGCTACCAGCAGCGCGTGAATAAGGGTCAAAGGCATCGCGAAGGCCATCGCCAATGAGCTGCAGGCCAACACAAACAACAATCAAAAATGCCGATGGAATCAGAATCATCCATGGAGTAGTAAGCATTGCAGAAGAACCAGCACTCAGAAGATAACCAAGAGAGGTATCTGGTGCCTTAATACCAAGGCCCAAGAAGCTGAATGCAGTCTCAGAGTTAATGCCACCAATAACAGCCAAGACCAAGTCAATAATGAGAATTGATCCAAGGTTTGGAATAAGGTGACGAACAATGATGGTGAATGGTGGAACACCCATGTACTTAGCAGCCTTGACGTAATCTCTCTCACGCAAAGACAGAGCCATGGTACGGATAGTACGTGCGCGGCCAATCCAACCAAAAGCGGTTAGACCAAAGATAAGCATAAGCCATCCAGACTCACCGCCTGCTGCACGAACAATCATAGCAACCAGCAAGAAGCTAGGAATGACCATGAGCATATCAAGAAGCCACATACCAATCTTCTCTGGAATGCCACGAACATAGGCAATAGCAGTACCAATAATTGCAGAAATGATAGTGGTCAAGATTGCGTAGCTAATACCAATGGTCAAAGAACGACCAAGGCCGTGGACAACGCAGGCATACAGATCAATACCAGCACCATCAGTACCAAACCAATGCTTTGCATTAGGAGCTGCATTAATTGCAGTAAAGTCAGCGTCTGTGTAATTAAACGAGGTAGCATATGGTCCAAAAACAGCAATAAGAACCATAATTCCAAGAATAATCAAACCGATTACTGCGGAACGCTGGCGGAAGAAACGCCTTGCAATCAGGCCAGCATAACTAATTCTTTTAACTTCTTTGTTGTTAGACTTAGCATCTGCCTGAAGCTCACGCTCGGCGTTAGTAAGACCTGCATCAACGGAGACGTTTTTCTCGTCTTTATTCTGAAGCTCTTCTTTAGACATGTCCGCCTCCTTAGCTCATCTTAATTCGTGGATCAAGAGCAGCAGCAAAGAGGTCAGCCAGAAGTGCGCCAACAAGAGTCATTGCACCAGAGAAGGCTGCAACTGCAACTGCGCCGTGAATATTGTTGTTGTTAATACAGTTAATGAAGTACTCACCAAGACCGTGAATTGCAAAGACCTTCTCGGTCATAACAGCACCTGTGAAGATACCTGCAAGAGAGAAAGCAACTGAAACAGCGGTTGGAATCAAAGAAACGCGAAGAGCATGCTTACGAATTGCCTTCTTACGAGTAAGTCCCTTTGCGCGAGCAGTACGGACATAATCTGCATGCATCTCGTCAAGCAAGTATGTACGCTGAGAGAGGTGGTAACCAACAGAGCTCACGATAGTAAGAACAATGGTTGGAAGAATAATGTGCTGCAGGAAGTCAATAAGCCAAGTGAAGAAGTTTCCGGTATCTCCACTGGAAAGATCGGTAACGTAGAAAATACGAGAACCGGCATGTGCGTTAATCTCGATTGCCGCAAAAACAATCAAGATAGCCATAACAACGGTTGGAATAACCAGAAGAACCGAAGCAACGCCGCTGAAGAAGCGGTCCTGCCACTGATACTGACGCTGGGCAGTGTAAACACCCAGGCTAACGCCAATAATAACTGACAAAATAGTTGCTGGAGTCATAAGCTCAATAGAAGCCATAAACTTAGAGCTCATCTCACGGTTAACATTATCGCCTGTTGGGGTCATACCAAGATCAAACTTGGTAAACAGGTTAGTAATCCAAGTCTGATAACGCTCAATAACTGGAGTTTTATCATTCAAATTAGTCCTATACAGGTTGGCCTCAATAGACTCCTGTGGAGGACGTGGAGTACGCTGCTCAAAGTTGGAGCGTGGATTCATAAACGCTGATGCGAGAAAGAATGTGAGCGAAGTTGCAACAAAAATCATCACAATGTAGCTCAAAATCCTCTTTGTAACGTACCAAACAAACCGTGCCATTGACTCTCCTCACCGCCTTGCGCTTATCCACCCGATAAGCGAGGTTTTCTCGGTATGGCAACCTAGCATTCCTACAACAACTATGCTGTGAATACACAGCAAGATATAATTTTACCATGGATAAGATGCCTAACCAAAAAAATATCTCTTAGATATCTAAGATTATGCATACCGATCCCACTAAAACGTATCCACATATAATGACTGTTTGAGTCCAGCGTGCAGATCACAATCAAATTTGTTTACAGATGAGAAACGTTATTGAAAATTCTGTTAAGAAGTAAAAGATAACTACTATCTGTCTCGCCCCGCCTTTTTACCGGTATTTCGGTCAGCAAATTTTCCCGTGCTCCCAGCAGGACACACATAAAAAATGCCGAGAAACTCGGGTTTCTCGGCAGATGATTCAAAAAATAAAAGGAGCTGTTTAGCCAATAGCGCCAACAGGGAACGTCAAAGCCATCACAATAGCGCAAACCAGGAAAATGGTTGTGGTGATGATGGTAAGGCGATCAAGGTTCTTCTCCATAATGCCTGAACCAGCGCTTGCGTTATACATAGATGCGGCAATCATGTCAGAAACGCCAGTGCCTTTTCCGGAGTGTGCCAAAACAAGCAGCACCGTCAAAATGCCAGAAAGTACAAATAGCACTAAAAGAATTGTATTCAGAACGCCCACGAGGTTCCCCCTCTTGCTGGCGAGAAAATCCAGCCCTAGTTATTTTCACGTACAACAGAAAAGAATAGCACACGCCACTCCCCTTTGGGAATGACGTGTGCCAAGTTGCAAAACAAACAAGAACTTAACAGATGAGCCAAGCACCCACCGGTGGTAAGGACCTTTGCCAGAGTTTAGTTCATTGCGCTCTTTACCATTGCAACAAAGGAGTCAGCCTTAAGAGATGCGCCGCCAACAAGTGCGCCGTCAACATCCTCTTTCTCGAGGAAGCCTCCAACGTTCTCTGGCTTTGCAGAACCACCGTAGAGAATACGAATGCCATCTGCAATTTCTGCACCAAAGATCTCTACCAGGGTCTTACGGATTGCGCCGCAGACTTCCTGTGCGTCATCAGCAGTTGCGGTCATACCAGTACCAATTGCCCAGATTGGCTCATAAGCAATAACGTACTTGGAAGGATCTGTAATCTCTAGACCCTTGGTATCTGCCTTAATCTGATCAACAACAAACTGAACGTGAGTTCCGGCGTTACGAACCTCAAGAGACTCACCGCAGCAAGAAATAGGAACGATGTCATGAGCCATCAGTGCCTTTGCCTTGCGGTTAATGTCCTCGTCGGTCTCGCCAAAGTAGCCACGACGCTCGGAGTGACCAATGATGCAGTAAGTTGCACCAACAGAGGTCAGCATTGCTGGAGAGGTCTCGCCAGTAAATGCACCAGACTCCTCCCAGTACACATTCTGTGCAGAGAGAGCAACAGAAGAGTCGGCCTGAGTAAGGACCTCAGAGACGCCCTTAAGGTCTACAAGAGGTGGAGCAATAACAACATCAACGTTTCCGGTACCGGAAGCAAGCTGATCGACAATTCCCTGAGCAAGCTCAACGCCCTCAGCGAAAGTCTCATTCATCTTCCAGTTACCTGCGATCATACGATTACGCATCGAGAAGCGCCTCCACTCCTGGAAGTGCCTTACCCTCAACGAGCTCCATGGAAGCGCCGCCGCCAGTGGAAATCCAGCTCATCTTGTCAGCAAGGTGGAACTTGTTAACTGCTGCAACGGAATCGCCGCCGCCGATGATAGAGGTGCAATCAGCATCTGCAACAGCACGAGCAACAGCCTCGGTGCCCTTTGCAAACTGATCAAACTCAAAGACGCCCATAGGACCATTCCAGAAGACGGTCTTTGCGCCCTTGATAGCCTCAGAGTAAAGCTCAACAGTCTTAGGACCAATGTCCATACCCATGCGATCTGCAGGAATCTGATCGGAAGGAACTACCTCACCAACAGCGTCCTCACCAAAGTGATCGGTAACAACGTTGTCAACAGGAAGCAGAATCTTAACGCCCTTCTCCTCAGCCTTCTTGAGCATCTCGCCTGCGCGCTCAATCCAGTCTGGCTCCTGAAGAGAAGTACCAACGGTATAACCCTTAGCCAGGAAGAAGGTGTATGCCATACCGCCGCCGATGATAAGGGTATCAGCAGAGTCGATAAGGTGATCAAGAACACCAATCTTAGAAGAAACCTTGGAGCCACCAACGATAGCTACAAGTGGGCGCTCTGGGTTAGAGAAGATAGAGGTAAGAGTGTCAACCTCTTTCTCAAGCAGGAAGCCAGCGTATGCAGGAAGGTAAGCTGCTGGTCCCACAACGGAGCCCTGTGCACGGTGAGCGGTACCAAAGGCATCAAGAACAAAGATGTCACCATAAGATGCAAGGGTCTTTGCAATCTCTGGATCGTTCTTCTTCTCACGCTTGTCAAAACGGACATTCTCAAGAACAAGAACCTCGCCGTCCTTGAGTGCGTCTACAGCCTCACGGGCCTTCTCGCCATACGTGTCCTCAACAAACTTAACCTCACGGCCAAGAAGCTCAGCAAGCTTCTCTGCAGCTGGGCGCAGGGAAAGCTCTGGCTGGAAGCCGGTGCCATCTGGACGGCCAAGGTGGCTCATCAGGATGACCTTTGCGTTGTGGTCGAGAAGATACTGGATGGTTGGAAGTGCAGCGCGAACGCGGGTGTCGTCAGTAACAACGCCGTCCTTCAGAGGCACGTTGAAGTCAACGCGCATAAGGACGCGCTTACCATCAACATCTGCATCGCGGACAGTCTTCTTTGTAAAAGCCATGTCACTCCTTTAAATACGTTTCCAACAAAAGAAGGCGCGATCGCGGCAGATGCTGCGACCGCGCCTAAGGCGTCTATGTAACTAGAACTTAAGCAACGAACTTCTCGAAGTACTTGATGGTGCGGACCATCTGAGAAGTGTAGGAGTTCTCGTTGTCATACCAAGAGGTGACCTGAACAAGAGTGGTGCCATCGCCAAGGTCAGAGCACATGGTCTGAGTTGCGTCGAAGATGGAGCCGTGGGTCTCGCCGACGATGTCGCGGGAAACGATGTCATCCTCGTTGTAACCAAAGGTCTCTGGGATGGTCTCTGCATATGCCTTCATTGCAGCGTTGACCTCGTCAACGGTGACCTTCTTGTCAACAACAGCATAGAGGTTGGTGAGGGAGCCAGTTGGCGTAGGAACGCGCTGAGCAGCACCAATAAGCTTGCCGTTGAGCTCAGGAAGAACAAGACCAATAGCCTTAGCAGCACCGGTGGAGTTAGGAACGATGTTCTCTGCACCAGCACGGGAACGACGGAAGTTACCCTTGCGCTGTGGGCCGTCGAGAATCATCTGGTCACCAGTGTATGCGTGAATGGTGGTCATGATACCAGACTTGATAGTTGCGAAGTCGTTGAGACCCTTTGCCATAGGAGCAAGGCAGTTGGTGGTGCAGGAAGCTGCGGAGATGATGTTGTCATCTGCAGTGAGGGTCTCGTGGTTAACGTTAAAGACGATAGTTGGGAGGTCATTGCCTGCAGGAGCAGAAATGACAACCTTCTTAGCACCAGCGTTGATGTGAGCCTGTGCCTTGTCCTTAGAAGTGTAGAAACCGGTGCACTCAAGAACAACGTCAACGTTGAGATCGCCCCAAGGCAGGTTGTTAGCGTCTGCCTCCTTGTAAATAACAATCTCGTGACCGTCAACGATGATGGAGTGGTCAGTTGCCTCTACCTTGTGATCGCGGGAATAGTTGCCCTGAGTAGAGTCATACTTCAGAAGATATGCAAGCATCTCTGGAGAAGTAAGGTCGTTGATTGCAACAATCTCGGAACCCTCGTGACCAAACATCTGCCTAAATGCAAGGCGACCAATGCGGCCAAAACCGTTAATAGCAACCTTTACTGCCATACGTAATGCTCCTTTCGGTGACCCAGAGCCATTCTCCGGATTCATTAACATTTAAACCGTACACCGAGTATTTTACCGCACTCACCGATAACTTATGCATCTTTTTCTAAATCCTGAACGATTTTTTCTAAACGAAGCAATCGGTGATACATGGCGGACTTGGATACGGGTGGTACAAACGACTCCCCCAGCGCTGATAATGACAGCTCAGGGTTATCTTTTCGTGCAAGACAAAAATCTCTGACCGCTGGTGGCAGAGCTCTGAGTCCAATGAGTTTCTCAGCCTTTTCTATGAGCACCAACTGATCTGCCGCTGCATTTGAAGAGCGCGTTTGATTTGCCATCTCTGCATTAACAACTCGGTTGACGTTGTTGCGATAATGCTTTTGCACGCGGGTAAACGCAATGGCGCGTGCCATGGTGGGTGCACCAATCTCTCGCAAAAACTTGATGATGTCGTCAGAGCTCTTAAGGTAGACGGCATAAATTTCTCTGGTACGCATGAGCGCATTGGTATGGCGATTACGATGATTAAGGCGAGCCTTTATGCCAATGGATCCCATAAGTTTTACCAGCTCAGTGGCAAATCTTTCGCCCGAAACAGCAATCTCTAGGTGAAAATCTTTTAAGGGATCAGCCAAAAATCCACCCGCCATAAACGCTCCGCGCAAAAAAGCTTGCTGCGCTTGCTTGGTGCGGATAATGCTTTTAGGAATGCCACTTACCAGGCCTTCTCCTGGTATATAAATACCAAGAGCGGAAAGTGCTTCTGCAAGCGAATCCTGGTTAGAAATCTCAAGCAAATAGTTACGTTTTTTATGCATGATAGAGCGTCGGTACTCAACGGAAGTACCCAGATCAAACAAACGGCGAGAAGAACTAATAACCGTACGGGCAACCGTGCCTGTCTCGGTAACAATGCGAACGGCAAATTTACCAGGACCGTGCATCGATAACGTTCCGGAAACACGAATAAGCGCAGAAAGCTGGGCTAATTCACAGTCCGTCTGAATTTCTGGCACGCTGACCAGCTCATTTTTTACCAGGGCAGTATAGGACATGACAAACTAACTTCTACTCAGCCTGCTGAGACTTCTTCTGAGCCGCGTCAAGATCGCGATGGAAAAGCGTTACGCGATAGCCCTGGCTGGTAAGGTGCTCTGCCGTAGCACGTGCGATTGCAACGCTTCTATGCTGGCCGCCTGTGCAACCTACCGCAATAGAGAGCAAGCTTTTACCTTCATGTACATAGCCAGGCATTACTACATCAAGCAGCTCAAACCAAGACTTAAGGAATTTCTTAGTAGTACCGTGCTGAAGGACAAACTGAGCTACTGGCTCATCAAGACCAGTAAGTGGTCTGAGCTCTGGATCATAGTAAGGATTAGGTAGGAATCGTACGTCAATCATAAGGTCAGCCTCAACGGGCAAACCATTTTTGAAGCCAAAGGAAAACACGCTAACATCCATAAGCTGCTGTTCAGCAAGCTCTGAAAATGCGCGACGAAGGCGGCTCTTGAGCGTATTAGTACGCATAGATGAGGTGTCCAAGACCACATCTGCCAGCGCTTTTATGTCTTGAAGCTGTGCGCGCTCCCTAGAAATTGCAGATGAGAGATTTTCTCCCTCCTGCGCTAAAGGATGACGACGGCGATTCTCGCTATAGCGACGCATAAGTACTTCGTCTGAGGAGTCTAGATAAACAATCTTGTACGTGAGCTCGTGATCTGCAAGAGACTTCAGAGCTTCAGAGATGTCATCAAAAAGACCTTGCGAGCGCAAATCGCAGGTAACGGCCAAGTGGCGGCCAACACCTGTGTTAATGCCCACAAGGTTAGAAAGCTGCAAAATAAGAGCTGGTGGCAGGTTATCAATGCAGAAATAACCCATGTCCTCAAACACATGAAGCGCCTGCGTGCGACCCGATCCAGACATACCCGTAATAATGACAATGTCGGGAATAACTGAAGATGTAGGATCGTTTTTCTTCACAGGCGCTCCTTAAATACGTGACGAGAAAACCTTACCGCTCCAAGCGTTAATCCTCAAGTGCTGCAGCAAACCAAGAGGTAATTGAAGTTGGATGTGTAATAGCTGTACCTGAAACAACTGCCCAAGCGCCTGCATCCAGAGCATCTTTTGCGTCTTGTGGTGTGTGGACGTGGCCCTCGCAAATAATGGCAATACCTGGGAATTCAGTGGTTGCCTGCTTGAGAAGGGCAATGTCAGGGCCATCATCAAGCGTTGTATCAATAGCAGCCTTGTTGTGAGAAAGTGTGGTTGAAACAAGGTCACAACCAGCAGCAACAGAGCGACGAATATCGTCCATAGTCATGCAGTCAGCCATAATCAGGACATCAGACTCTGCACGCAGAGCTGCAACGGTCTCTTCAAAGGTTCTGCCATCTGGCCTTGGACGGTCTGTTGCATCTAAAGCAACAACGTCTGCGCCAGCATGAATACAAGCGCGCGCATGACGAAGCGTAGGAGTAATGTAGACACCCTCATGACCCTCTTTCCAGAGGCCAATAACAGGAATCTCAACCCTGCCTTTAATGGCAGAGATGTCAGACAAACCCTGGCACCTAATAGCTGCAGCACCGCCAAGCTCACAAGCGCGAGCAATCTGAGCCATGGTCTCTGGATGCCTCATAGGCTCACCAGGATACGCCTGGACGCTAACAATGAGTTTTCCTTTAAGTGACTCAACAAGCTCTGAATGTGCCACGGTATTCTCCTCACAAGAATGTACGTACGTTAAAAGTGTGTGTCTTTGCGGTGTGCCGGATCAGCATACTTTTGATGACCAGGTACTTTTGCCTAAAGACGTGTCTCTAAATAGCCAGGTAGAACAAGGTTTTCTGCAGCTCCAATAAGAGGAGCTTCTCCACCAAGCGTGCCCTTCACAATAGGCGTTGTCTGAACGGGCGGCATTGCCTGCAGCTTAAATGCGGCAGCTAGTGCCTCATGCCAGTACTTGCCGCACTCTGCAACGGAGCCAGACAGGATGATGACAGAAGGATCAAGCATGTTGCACATGCTACCTAAGACCTCACCTAGTGCGCGACCCGAGCGCTCCTCTGCAGCCTGCGCGATCTTCTCGCCAGCAAGAGCCCTGCGGTCAATCTCCGCGCCATCAAGAGCAGAACCGTCTTCAAGCGTGTCGGAGCCGCCAAGGCGGACGTACTCGCGAATAATGCCAGGACCTGCAGAAACAGGCTCAAGGTGAGAAGTTCCACCACAAGGACAGTCAACGCCTGCAGCTGCTGGAGTTGCAACGTGACCAATATGGCCAGCCTCGTCATGAGCACCCAGCATCAAGACGCCGTGGTTCACAAAGGCACCACCAATGCCGGTACCAACTGCAACGGTTAAAACGCTATCTTTGCCATGACCAGCACCGTGGCGAGCCTCGCCCAGAGCGTGAGCATGAACGTCATTAAGGACGCTGCACGGAAGGCTAAACTCGCTGGTAACTACAGAGCCAAGAGCAGTTCCGCCCCAGCCTGGCATAAGCTCGTTTGCGTAGGTGATGTCGCCCGTACGAGGGTCAACAACACCAGCAGAAGAAATGCCCACACCAGAGACGGTAAGGCCAAGCTCTTCTGCACAAGCAAGTGCCTCTCTAATTGCCTGTAGAACGGTGGCAAGAACCTGCTTGCCACCCTCTTTTGCGTTAGTAGGAACCTTCTTTACGGACTGAACGTTTGGAGCGTCGGTGCCGTTAAGGGTGACTATGCCACAGGCGATTTTTGTACCGCCAATATCAACGGCACAAACATGTGTTGGAGAAACAAACTTAGAGTCCATGGTGTCCCCTTTTGTTTAGAGAAGGCCATTTGCAATAAGAACCTGCTTGATTGCCTCACGGTTCTGACCATCAAGTGGCTTAACAGGGCGAGGCATCTGGTCAGAATCAAAAATGCCCATGAGGTTAAGTGCACACTTGAATGCACCAACGCCAGCACCATAGCCCCGAACGCCTGTAGTGACATCAAAGATATGGGAAATCTCGTTGAGTCGGTCCTGCTCACGCTTGACCTCTGCCCAGTTACCTTCCTGAGCTGCCTTCCACATACGGACGTAGCCCTCTGGCTCAACATTAGCAAGACCAGGAACGGAACCGTCAGCGCCAGAGAGAAGAGCGCCGTCAACAACAATCTCGTGGCCAGTCAAAAGAGTTAGAGGATGACCGTTCTTCTCGTTCTCCTGAACAAGATACCTAAAGGAAACGTCATCGCCAGAAGAGTCCTTAACGCCTGCAAGAACGCCCTCTGCGCCCAAACGAGCAAGCATCTTCCAAGGAAGCTTAGTGTGAACGCAGACAGGAATATCGTACGCAAACAGAGGTGCGTCCAGCTCCTGGTGGAGGATGCGGAAGTGCTCCTCAATATCAGCTGAGCCACCAAGTGCGTAGAAAGGAGCGGTTGCTACAAGAGCATCTGCGCCCAGTGCGAGGGCACGGCGACCGTGCTCCAGAACACGCTCGGTCTCGGTATCAATGATGCCCACAAGGACCGGAACGCGGTGGTCAACAATGCGAACAGCCTCGCGAACAATCTGATCACGACGCTCATCAGTTGCAAAGACAACCTCGCCAGAAGAGCCGAGGAAGAACAGGCCGTCTACGCCAGCCTCAATGAGACGATTAACAGAGCGCTCAAATGACACAACATCAAGCTGATGGTCTGGGGTATCTGGGGTTACAACTGGTGGAACAACACCGCTAAATGGTACGTTACTGGACATGCTTTATCCTTTCACACGTTGGAAAATCCAACTGGTTTCATACAACAATGTACTGAAGTAGCCGACCAAAGCATTGATCAAAAGCAACTTCAAAGAACCTACGTAATTATAGTCCGCTTAGTTATGACAAAGCCCTGATATAACCTCGCAGAGATAGTTGATTTGCTCGTTCTCAAACTGATTGATGCGCTCGTGGCCATACTTGGGGTACACGCGCATTTCCTTCTGTCCTGGCAAGCGATTGTACAGCGCAAACGTTCCTTCAGTTGGAGCGCTCTGGTCCAGCAGAGCCGTGCCGATAAGCGCAGGTACACGCACCAGCTCGGCCGCGCACGCGCTGTCGAGAAGACCGACCGCGTCGATGGCTGCATCTGACTGCAGAGTATCTCCACACCCGACAACCGCACGCAGGGTTGTTGCGTTGTCAGCAAAGAGAGGGTTTAGAGCTATGGCAGCGCTCACTGCCTTGGGTAGAAGTGCAGCCGCAAACAATGCTTGCGAGCCGCCTAGACCTTCTCCCCAGGTGACGGTTGTGCGCTCGAGGAAGCGCGAGGCAACCGCGGTGGTTACCAGCGCGTCATCGATGAGCTGCTTGAGCGTGGAGGATGCGGCGTCATCTGGGTTGATGAGCGCGTGAGCAAGTTCCTCTGCGGCAGGCGCTCCCCTCCAAGCGTCCTTGAGCTGGGTTTCGCATGGACGAGCTTCCAGGGCCACAACGGGCAGACCAAGTGCCGAGAAGCGCAAAAGGTGCAGCCAGCTGCGCACTCCCCGACCAAGATCAGAGAAGAGCACCACCGCGGGCAGCTTTGCCGAGGCGGACAGCTCTGCCGAAGCTAGCGGTTCTGCCACCGATGCAGCCGCTGGGAGAACGACGCGAGCGCTCAGTTGTGTCTGGTCAGTTGAGGCAAATGTGATGCGCTTAAACGTTGCCGCCTGGGTAGCAGACGGAAGCTCAACCGCACTCTCTACCTGCACATTTTGTGCAAACGCTACAGATGTCTCCCAAAATGATTCAAAGTTTGATGGTCTCAGCCAGGCACCGCGATAAAAGCGAGCAGCTTCGAGTCTCTGTGTTAAGCCTTTCATGCTCTCACCTCGTGCTCTGCCTGATTAGGAAATGACGAATCCAAAAACTCAAGCGCATAAGCACCATCGTCTGAGCAGAAGAAATCAATGATTTTATCGTCAAAATCGCCAATCTCTTCATGCGCATATCCGGGATAAAGAAGATGTCTCTTTGGGCAGGTCAAGGCATTGTAAGCCGCAAACTGAGCCTCTGGAGGAACTACCGGATCATCAAGTCCGGTGCCAAAAAGCACAGGACAGATAACCAGGCGTGCAAAATTAGCTGAATCAATATAGGCAAGCTTTGTAAAGACCTCATCAACGCGAGAACCATCTGCGTCAAACCAGCGGGAATAATAACGGATGCCCTCGTAGGCAACCTCATCAGCATTAAGCTCCCACACACACCTAAAATCAGTGAGGAAGGGATAAAGAATTGCTGCCCTATTAATCAGGTCTTGATTGAGTGCGCAGGTAGCAATACCAATACCGCCTCCCTGAGAGGCACCGTTTACAAAAACGCGATCTGTATCAATGCCTTCAAGCTGGCAAACAATTCTGCAGAGCAAGCGAATGTTCTGATACAGATGAACAAAGTAAAGGTCCTCTACAGGTCCATCTAGTCCGAGCACCAAGTGACCAGAGACAGTAGTGCTCTTGTACGAGCTTCCGTCCAAACTACGGCCACCCTGCCCAGGATTATCAAGCGCAATCAGCGAGCAGCCCAAGCCCAAAAATGAGCTCTGCTCAAACCAACTGCGAGAAGATCCTGGATAGCCATGAAACTGTAAAACAAGCGGAGTTTGTACGCCTGAGGCAGTCTGTGGACGCAAGTACTTTGCGTAGACTTCCGCGCCATCAATACCTACAAATATAAGATCAAAAAAGTGAGCTGAAGCAGATGACGTAACCTCTGTTGAAGGCACAATCTGCCAGCTGAGAGGAGCGTTATCCGCTTCCTCCATGCGTGCCTTCCAAAATGCCTCAAAATCTGGAGGATAAGGCGTCAGAGCATGAGCTGCCTTCAATTCTGCAAGCTCAAGCGTTTCTTGGTGCATTGATCCACCTAACAAGCTAAAAGAGCGCAGCCTAAGCTGCGCTCTGGTCAAACAAAAACAAAAAGCGCTACTCACCCAGTTTAGGATGAAGCAAAGATGGTGCAGCACCCAAGAGCGTCTTAGTGTAAGGATCTGTTGGATGCTCAAAGACCTGCTTAGCAGGACCATCTTCCATAATCTGGCCGTGATTCATAACAATGATGCGGTCAGAAACATAGCGGACAGTCTGAATATCGTGCGAAATAAAAATCATCGAGAGACCCAACTCAGACTTGAGGTCGGTGAGCAGGTTCAAAATCTGTGCGCGAACAGAAACGTCCAGTGCGGAAGTAGGCTCGTCAGCAATGATTGCCGATGGGTTCAGAGAAAGCGCACGTGCAATTGCAACACGCTGACGCTGACCACCAGAGAGCTGACCAGGAAGGGCGCGAAGTGCGGAATGTGGCAGTCCCACCAGGCTAACCAACTCATTAATACGGGCTTCTCGCTCCTGCTCTGTTCCTACCTTGTGTACCAGCAGTGGATCCATAAGCTGGTCTTTAACAATCATACGAGGGTTAAGAGCAGTTGCTGGGTCCTGGAAGACAACAGAGACAACGCGGCCAATCTGCTTTCTAAGCTCTGGAGTACGCTTGGTAACATCCATTCCCTTGAAGTACACATGACCGGACGTTGGTGACTGAAGGCCACACATGACATTTGCGGTAGTGGACTTTCCGCAGCCAGACTCGCCAACAATACCAATGGTCTCACCAGGCATAAGCTTAAGCGAAACATTTTGTACAGCGTGAACCTTATTAGGCTTAAAGATTGAACCCGTACGCGTTTTAAACGTAACCGAAATGTCATCGAGGAAGATAATTGGCTGCTCTTCAGTTGTTGTAGCCATTTACCTCACCTCCTTTTGAGAACGCTCAAGATAAGGCACAAGACCATGCTCCTTCAGATACTCATCAGGCAGCTCGGAGAAACGATGGTGCTTACCAGGAATCTCCTTGATAACAGGGTGAACCTCAAGTCCCAAATCTGGGTGGCTTGAACGAGGAGCAAACCTATCGCCTGTTGGGAAGTCCTCCGGAGAAGGAACAGAACCTGGTACCTGGTGAAGCCTAGTACCATCCTGTGCGCCTTCCTCAATGGAAAGAACAGAGCCGAGAAGACCGCGGGTGTACTCGTGAACAGGGTTGGTCAGAAGCTCAGTAGTAGCTGCCTGCTCAATAACCTGACCTGCGTACATAACGGTAATCTCAGAAGCAACCTCTGCAACAAGTGCAAGGTCGTGGCTAACAAAGATCATTGCGAAGCCAAGACGACGCTGGAGGTCATTCAAGAGCTTGATAACCTGCTTCTGAACAGTAACGTCCAGAGCGGTTGTTGGCTCGTCGCAGATAACCAATGAAGGATCGCGGGTGAGTGCCATAGCAATCAGAACACGCTGACGCTGACCACCAGAAAGCTCATGTGGATAAGACTCAAGCGTACGCTTTGGATCCAGGCCTACAAGCTCTAGAAGCTCCTCTGCAGAACGAGTGCCTCCCCTGCTGGTAAGTTGCTTCATCTGAGAAGAGATAAGCATGGAAGGGTTCAGCGAAGACAGAGCATCCTGGTACACCATTGCAAGCTCGTGACCAAGCAGCTTGCGGTGCTCTTCTTTGGAGAGCTTCAGGAGGTCTTGGTCTTTGTAGAGAACCTGACCAGTAATGGTCTCTTTTGGATCAGTCAAGCCCATAATGACCTTGGTGGTAATAGACTTTCCGCAGCCAGACTCGCCGACCAGCGCCATGCACTGACCAGGACGAACATCAAAGCTTACGTGGTCAACAACCTTGACGTCTCCATGAGACTCAAAGCTGATGCACAGGTCTTTAACGCTGAGCAGTGGTGCAACATCAAAGTCTGGCTTACGTCTGTCTGTTCTGGACAGCTCAACCTCTTTGAGTGCATTAAGTCTGCGCTCAAGGGACTCTGCCTGCTCTGCGTAAGCGCGAACTGGATCAGATGCCAAGATGTCATCTGCACGCCTGGAATCAGAGTTCTCAGTGTCAACAGGAGCGCCAGGCGCTGCTGCCATAGCATCAGTAAGACCCTCGGAGAGGATGTTCAGTGCCAGGCAGGTCATCATAATAGCCAAGCCTGGGAAGAATGCCTGCCACCAACGACCAGCAAGAACGCCAGCACGAGCATCAGCCAAGATGTTACCCCATGTAGGAGTTGGCTCTGCAATACCTGCGCCAATGAAGGTTAAAGATGCCTCAAAGATAATTGCGTCTGCAACAAGCGTAACGGTAAAGACCATGATGGGAGCAATGCAGTTACGAAGAACGTGCTTCCATAAAATCCAAGGAGCACGAGCACCAGAAACAATGGTTGCCCTTACGTAATCCTCACCATACTCGCTAACGATGTTTGCACGAACAATACGCGCAATCTGTGGCGTGTACATAAAGCCAATGGCAAAGATGATTGAAGGAACGCTGTTACCAAGAATAGAAACAAAGACTGCTGCAAGTGCAATGCCTGGGAACGACATAATAATGTCGAGCACACGCATGATAACCTCAGAGACAGCCTTTCTAGAAACAGCTGCAATAGCACCGATAATTGAGCCGCATAGCAGTGCCATGCCTGTAGCACCAAAACCAATGACCAGTGAATACTGACCACCATGGAGCATACGAGAAAGAATATCGCGGCCCTTATCGTCAGTACCAAAAATAAATCCATTACCTGGAGCCTGACGAGCGTTGAAGATCTCAAGTGGGTTATGTGGAGCAATAAAGTTTGCAAAGATAGAAGCAAGAACAACAAAGACAAGAATGACAAGAGCAATCTTGGAAGCTGTCTTCATCTTCTTAAAGCCACCAAAGGTTGAACCCTTTGCAGCAGCTTCTTCGAGCTTCTCGACTTGTTTTTTTCTAATTTGTACCATCGCACTACACCGTCCTAATGCGTGGGTTAATCAAGATGTACAACATATCAACAACAATGTTGATGATGATGAAGGACAGTGCAACGACAACAACAACACCCTGAACAAGCATTGCTTCGTTACCCTGAATGCCCTCAAGAATAGCGGTACCCATGCCAGGAAGGTTAAAAATAACCTCAATAACAACGGCACCACCCATGAGGTAACCAATCTTCAGACCAAGTGTGGTTACAGGGGTAATAAGAGCGTTGCGCAGTACGTTTCTTGCGATGACGATTCGCTCTGGAATACCAGCGCCGCGAGCAGTACGGACGTAGTCCTTATCCAACTCCTCGACCATTGCGGTACGAACAATACGAGTCATCTGACCAGACATTGGAACCGCAAGCGCAAATGCCGGCATAATCATACGAGCAAAGTAGCCGCCAAGATTTACCGTAGGATCTGGTAGTGCTCCAGAGGCTGGTAGCAGCTTAAGCGTAGACGCAAAGACCAGAATCAAAAGAACTGCCAACCAGAATGATGGCGTTGCAAGACCGGCAATTGAGAATACGCGGATGATTTGATCGGGCCATTGATCTCTATAGAGAGCCGCAATAACGCCCAACGTAAACGAAACTATTGCGCCAATAAAGAGACCCATAAAGGTCAACTGCATAGTTACTGGCAGAGCCTTTGAAATTCTTGCAGCAACTGAATAGTGAGAAGTGCCGTAGGTACCCAAGTTTCCATGAGCAACATCACCGATATAGCGTACATATCTCACAGGCCATGGATCATCAAGGCCATTCTCAATGTGATACTGCTGGATAGCTTCTTCAGAAGCAGACTCTCCCAAGGCATTGTATGCAGGATCAACATGCGAGAAAGACATTAGGAAGAATACGAGAAAGGTGACGCCTAGAGCCATAATCGGCAGCGCAATAAGACGGCGTCCGATAAGACGTAATAGGTTGTTCACTATCTCCCCCTCTCTCTTTAAAACAAACCGTACAAATAAAATTTGATGAGACTTTGCACATCTCAGGACTGAATTTTGCGAACAAGAGCCCGAGCGTTATAAGTAAAACGCTCGGGCCCCAATGTATGAGATGCTAAGCGCGTGATGGCAACAAATTAGCTAGCAGTAACTGTGTTGACATCAATGAAGGACAGGCCGGTGGTTCCGATGCCCTTGAAGCCCTTGAGAGCAACGCCGTTGCTGTTTGGCTTCTCGCTCCAAGAAGCGGTGAAGGTCTTAGCAAAGAGAACTGGGTACAGAGGCACGTTCTCAGCGATAATGTCAAAGCACTCGTTCCAAGTAGACTGCTGATCAGCACCAGACTGGCCAAGAGCCTTGGTCATAAGGTCGTGGAGCTTGGTCCACTCAGCAGACTCCTTCCATGGGCAACGCTTGGTCATCCAGACGTTATCGCCATACCACCAGTTAAGCAGCAGGTCGACGTCTGCGCCGAAGCAGGAAGGATCGCCAGGGGCAAGCAGGATATCCCAAGAACCGTCAACTGCGTCGATTGCAGCATAGGTTGCAGGAGAAGTATCGGAAACGATGCTTACATTAAAGCCAAGTGCATCAAGGTCGTTCTTGACCTGAGTTGCCATGGACTTAACCTGCTCGTTATCGGTGGTGCGGAGAACAACATCACCTGGGGTAATACCGGACTCAGAAATGAGCTTCTTAGCCTTATCAACATCGTGTGCATAGACAGTGGATGCCTTGTGATAGTTAGCAAAGGAAGAAGGAAGGTAGCTGGTAGCAACCTCAGCCTGACCAGAGAATGCGTTTGCAAGCATCTTGTCTGTATCAAGTGCATAGAGGCATGCCTGGCGAACCTTAACGTTGTCCCAAGGAGCCTTGCCAAGGTTGAACATTGCGAAGCGGACACCAAAGCCCTGAACAGCGTCAACGGTGCAGCCTGCGCCCTTGAGCTGGTCTACAGCGTCTGCAGGGACCATTTCCATAGCAAGGGTGGTTCCGTCCTGCTGTGCGGTCAGACGAGCGGTTGGATCCTTAAGGACGTCATAGTGGAGCTTCTCATCCTTAGCAGGAGTTGCGCCGTTGTAGTTTTTGTTAGGAACAAGGTCAAGAGTGTTGTCAGAGATGGACTCAAACTGCCATGGACCAGAACCAACTGGCTGCTTCTTCATCTCATCCTGAGAGCTGCTTGCTGGAACAACGCGAACAATAGACAGGCGCTCCTTGAGGAGGGAGAAGTTAGCAATAGTGGTCTTAACGGTGACAGTCTTGTCATCCTTCTTCTCTACGGAAGCAATTGGAGAGAGCATTGGGACGTAGACGCTACCCTTAGCAGCGGAACGGTTGAAGGACTCAACAACGTCATCTGCCTTTACCTCGTTACCATCAGAGAACTTTGCGCCGTCACGGAGGGTAATCTCAAAGGTGTAATCGTCAACCTTCTTAGGATCAGCAGTAGCAAGCTCATTGAATGTAGAGTAGTCGTGGAAGTTAAGACCATAGAGACCCTCAACTACCTGCCAGTTAACACCAAGAGCAAGTGCTGATGAAGTAGTAGATGGATCATAATTCTGGGTTGAATAAGCGGTACCAGCAGTAATTGTGCCGCCGCCTTCCTTTCCAGATGGAGCCTCAGCTGCCTTCTGCTGTCCACCACCGCAAGCGGTGAGACCAAGGCCAGCTGCAACAGTTGCTCCACCAAGGAAGCCGCGACGCGAAAGTGGACGGTTAATAAACTCGCTCATTTCTGCCTCTTTCTAAAAACTCTCCTTGCCACAACGTGGCACCAATGCCACTTGTGTGGCTTACATCTACATAACTATATGAAGAAAAGATATTTCTTCTGAAGACAGTTCGCCCAACGGTATTAATTTCTCGCTCATTGGCTGCTCAAAATATGAAAACGTGTTTTGTTGTATTATTTACTGCATATAAATCTTAATAGCAGCTAAGAAGGCCCGCAGTTAGCGGGCTTTACTATTATTTTACCTTATCAAATATATAAATTATTTAACTAACTACATAAGTAGTAATCATTGTCAACTACCGTTTACCGATGTTTTACTACCGTTTGCCTTTAGAAATTACGGATATGTTGTGGAGATTAAACAAGAGTCAGTCCAAAATCGGACCAACTCTTGTTTTAGAACAGCGAAAACACCTCAAGATTACTTGGTTAAATCCAAAATTCGTTCAGGGTTCGCCATAAAATCTAGATGTTCTTCCCCTAAATGAGATTCGATTATCTCTGATACTTGTTCATCATTTTTCTCGATGTGAAAATTTCCATCTGCTGGGCTATAAAATCCTAAATAACCATCTGATCGGTAGCATGGAGGCCATCCATTTGTTCCTGCAACTGTCCAAACCAAGCACGGTAATTTTTGCTTATGCATTTCTTGTAGCAGTCCAGCGTTCCTTGTTTGAATCCACATTTTTGGAGTTCCAAAATTAGACCCAATGGCAAATAGTCCTAAATCTTGCTCAACAGTTCCAATAAGAACTCCATGAGAACTTATTGTCCAATAGAGGTCTATGTTCAATATTGCTGGACCAGCTTTACTAACGCCCAAAAACGGGCCAGCAATCTCTGTATCTTCCAAGTTAATGTTATCAACAGAAGTAAAATCTGACTTTGAACCATTTTTACAAGCATTATATTGTTGCACAACATACTGAGCTGCCTGCTTTTTTAACTCTGGTAGCCTCATAGTATTCAACTTAAAAAACCAGTTGTTAATCAGTAAGCCACAAATAACAAAAACTACCAATAATGACAGACCTTTTATAAACCTTTTCCTACGCTGCATCTTCAGTCACCTCATTAGAGCTGCATGTAGCAATTGACGTAAGAGTAATGACTGGGTAGCTCTAATGATATTCCGAGAGAGCGTGCTTGAACAGTTCATCCGCCAGTTAATGGTCATATTTCAGCGTTGAATGAAAAAAATAAGAATGGCATCCTAATACGACATAGCTGCCATTCTTAAAGCAAATAAATCTATTGCATAATTGGGCTTTAGAGATTATGTTTCTTCATCCTTTGCTCAAAGAGCTCGTTGATAATCTTTGTCATCTCTTCAACTTGTTGAGTACTAGGTTCACCCTCAAATGTAGCGTATAGCTCTGGATGCTTCTGAGCAATATATTCGCAAGACTTGCTTGTTGCATGACCACGAACAAAGAACGGAATACGCTTAATGTACTCAGGATTTACTAGTGCCAAAATCTTCTCGTCTGCTGTTTTACTCATGAGTTCCTCCCCTTGCATCTAACTTCTCATGTACAGCTGTTGAAGATTCTTCCCAGGCTTTGAGTTCTTCATAAATAGTTTCTGCTAAATTCACAGAAACACCTTTTACCTGAGAGATGTCCTCAACACTTGCAGCCTTTAAGCGCTTAAAAGAGCCAAAATGGCGCATGATATCTTTTTTGCGTTTAGGTCCTACACCAGGGATTTCGTCCAGAATGGAGACAGTCATTGCCTTATCTCTAAGCTCACGATGGAAGGTAATCGCAAAACGGTGAGACTCGTCACGGACTTGCTTGATAAGGTACAAAGAAGCCGATCCTGTAGGCAACACAATTGGTGTGTCGTCCCAAGGTACAAAGACTTCCTCATCAGACTTGGCAAGGCCGCAGACAGGAATATCCAAGCCTAGCTCGTTAAGCTGATTGATAGCGGCGGTCAGCTGAGGCTTACCACCATCAACTACCAGCAAATCGGGCCGTGAACCAAAGCGCTCATCTGCTATACGCTCCGGACTATACCTTCTGCCCAGGACCTCTGTCATTGAGACAAAGTCGTTTGCTTCGTCAAGCTCAGCGCGGATTTTAAAGCGTCGATACTGGCTTTTATCAGCCTTTCCGTTAGTAAAGACCACCATCGAAGCAACAGTAAAATTGCCGTGAAGTGTGGAGATATCAAAGCACTCGATACGCAGCGGTGGCGCATCAAGCGCAAGCGCACTTTCAAGCTGAAGGAGCGCTTGGTTAGTGCGATCATCGGCATAGCCCGTGCGAATCATATGGCGCATTAATACATGGCGAGCGTTAGCAGAAGCCATCTGGAGAAGACGGAACTTCTCGCCGCGTTGTGGGTGGTGAAGCACGCAGTTGTGGCCTCGTTTTTGCGTCAGCCACTCGGACAAAACCTCTGCGTCGAGAAGATCGATGGGCAGGTTAACCTCTGCGGGAATGTCAGCGGTTTCGTCGTAGTAGCGCTTCAAGAAGCCCGAAACCAGCTCTTCCTCGGAAACGTCCAAGCCTTTGTCTAGGATAAACTCAACTGAGCGAATGGTACGACCTTCTCGCACAACAAAAACGCAGGCGGCGGAAATGGTTTCTTCTCGATAAATGCCAATAAGGTCAATGTTGACCGAGGTAGGAAACGTGACTTGCTGGCGGTCATCGAGATCAGAGAGTGAAGTCAGACGGGATTTGAGTCGAGCTGCCTTTTCAAAATCCAGGTCAGCGGCGGCTTCTTGCATCTGGTCTTTGAGCTCAGAAACAATCTCGGAGCGATTTCCGCGGAGGAAGTTCTCTACCTGTCTAACGTTCTTTGCATAGGAAACGGTATCAATGGCTCCCACGCACACACCAGGACCCTTGCCTACGTGGTAGTCGAAACAGGGACGTCCCTTCTTTGCAAGCAGCAAGTTAGCAACGGCTGCGCCATCAGGGTCTTTTTCTAGCAGACGTTTAGCACGCTTCCACTCTACGCACGTAGCGGAGCAGATAGGTACTACTTTTCTGAGTGTCTCAATAGTCTGGCGCGCAGCGTAGGAATCAGTGTAGGGACCAAAATAACGTGTCCCCTTCTTGTGTTTCTCGCGCGTGTATTTTATTGCTGGGAAGGTATCTGACTCTGTAATGGCAATGTAGGGGTAGCTCTTATCGTCTTTAAAGTCTACGTTGAAGTACGGGCGATACTGAGCAATAAGATTGCGCTCCAGCACCAATGCCTCGTGCTCGTTTTCTACCACGATGTAGTCAAAACTGCGCACAACCTGCATCATCAGAGGAATCTTGGCACGATCATCTTGAAGCGTAACGTACTGCCTCATGCGAGCACGCAGGTTTTTAGCTTTGCCTACATAGATAACCTTGCCGGAACCATCTTTCCAGAGGTAACAACCTGGATCAGTGGGAACCTGATCAACCTGTTCTCTAATGGATACCAGGTCATCTGAAGGCTCGGAAGAAAAGAGCGGCGCGAGTCCCGGCGCGCCCGAAGGCACGTAGTTGGGGTCAAGATTGTTCTGAGAGTTATCTTTGCCACCTCTGGCACCGCTTTTGGTCATGCTATGACCTTACGCGAGAAACCAGTGAACGAAGCATGGCGGACTCTGGTGATTTGAAGAGAATTGCCAAGCCATAGGTAACCAAAACAGCTGGGATACCTGCAAAGATGCAGTACAGCACGCCGTAAAGTGCTCGTCCATCCGGTACGCCAATAACAGCGTGCAGACCCACCATAATAAGAAGTGCTGCCGCTGATCCTGCAAGACCAAAACCAACCGAGCGTACAAACGCAAACACCATGGACGTAAGTCCAATTTGACCAAGGTGCTTACGCAGGCTAATCAACATAATGGTGTCAATGACCACGTAGAAGATAGCCGAGGTAGTTGCTACAAACATCATGCCAAAGTGAGAAGTACCCACCAGCAGCACCAAAACCTGTACAACAGAACCGAGCGTTGCAGATACAGCATAGAGTGTCATGCGACGCATAGCAGAACAGACTTTTTGCAGGTACATACCAATGCCATACAGAGGCAGGGCTAAAGACTGACCAATCAAGAATTGCTGGGTTAACAGCAGCTGATCTTCAGTGAACTTGCTTGCTCCAATAATAGAAACAAGAGGCATCGAGAAAATCATCAGATACATCGTGAACGGTACGGTAAAGAAAAGGATCTGGTTGATACCGTGCTTAAAGTCTTTCTTGAACTGATCCATATTCTCTTTTGCCCAGCTATCAGACAGCTCGGTAAAGAGAGCCGTGGTAATAGGTACCGTCAAAATGGAATATGGCAGCGTGTACCAAAGGCGAGCGTATGCTGCAATGGATGCGCCGGACGCAGAAACACTCAGCTGCGAGCTTGTCTGAACTGACATAGTTACAAACGTGGCAACCACAACAATCAAAGCAGGTGCACCAATCTTAAGCGTCTCTTTAAGTGCGGGGTCTTTGAGGTTAATTCTCCACGAGAGCTTAATCCCCTTGCGTTTAAGTGACGGAACCTGAATCAGAACCTGAATTAAGACGCCCAGGGGATTTCCCAGTGCAAGAATAAGAAGACCAAGCTCAGGGTTAGTGTTAACCAAGAAAGCATACGCAAAGAACGATGCTGTAGTCACAAAGTTATTAAAGATAGGGGCTGCGGCTGGCCAGAGATAGTCTCGCTCTGCATTCAAAACACCAGAGAAAATGGTGGAGAAACAATACAGCATAACCTCAATAACAAAGAACCTAAAGAAGTACACTGCCAGCGTTGGGTCAAAATCAGCACCTGCCGAGAAGGACTGTGTATACACCACTTCTGCAGCAAAGAAGAAACCTAGAACAGCAACAAGTCCAGTTGCGACAACAACAATGGAAAGCAGGTTGGAGGTGTAAGCATTTGCCTCATCCTGTCCAACTTTTTTCTTGATAGAGAGATATACCGGCAAGAAAGCTGTGGTGAGCATTCCCGCACCAACAAGCTCATAGAGCTGGTCAGGAAGGGTGTTTGCAATGGAGTAGCAACTAGCAAGAACAGTAGCACCCATAGCAAATGCCTGGGCCCAAGTTCTTAAAAAGCCCGTAATACGACTAATCAGAACAAGCACGCTCATCATAGAAGTAGAACGGCTTAAGTCTTTTTGCTTAGAAGCGTCCTCTTTATCAGAAGACTCTGCTGAAAGTCGCATATGTTTGGGCTGATATGCCACTAGTGCACCTCGCGAACAATATCTGCAAACGTAGCCGATACAAATGAAGCTAAATCTTCTGGAGAAAGCGTCAAACTGAGTCCGCGTTTTCCACCAGAGATATGGATGAGCTCAAAAAGCTGAGCGGTCTCGTCAATTATAGTGGGAAACTGCTTTTTCATACCAACGGGAGTGCAGCCACCACGAACATAACCCGTTAAACCCTCAAGCTCTTTAACAGGCAGCATGGAAAGGTTCTTTTGGCCGGACGCAGCTGCCGCTTTCTTAAGATCAAGCTCTTGATCTACAGGAATGCAGCACACCACATGCTCTCCGCTTGAAGACACGCAGACAAGCGTTTTGAACGCAGCGTCTGGATCTTCTCCAAGCATCTCTGCAATATGAGTTCCCAACTCGCCAGAAGGAACGTCTTCGTCCACCTCGTAAGATTGGAGCTCGTAAGCAATGCCGGCAGCATCAAGCTCCCTCATGGCGTTTGTCTTTTGAACCTTTGCCGTTTTTCTCGCCATGTTATGCGCGCTTCTTCTGAGCTTTTTTCTCTGCAGCTAGACGTGCATTATCACGGTCTAGAATCTCTTTGAGGAACTTGCCGGTATGACTTTCTGGAGTTGCCGCAACCTTTTCTGGCGTACCGGAAACAACTACCGTTCCTCCGCCGTTGCCACCCTCTGGACCCATGTCAATAATGCGATCAGCCATCTTAATGACATCCAGGTTGTGCTCAATAACAAGAACGGTGTTACCCGCATCAACAAGACGCTCAAGAACAACAATAAGCTGTCTGACATCCTCAAAATGAAGGCCAGTTGTTGGCTCGTCCAGAATATAAAGAGTTTTACCAGTCTGCTGACGGTGAAGCTCTTTTGCAAGCTTAACGCGCTGCGCCTCGCCACCAGAGAGCGTAGTTGCTGGCTGGCCAAGATGAATATAGCCAAGGCCCACATCGTGAAGAGTCTGCAGCTTGTTCTTAATGCGAGGAATATTTGCAAAAAACGCTAGTGCCTCATGAACCGTCATGTCAAGCACGTCAGAGACGGACTTGCCGTGGTAGAGAATCTCTAGCGTCTCGCGGTTATAACGCTTGCCGTGGCAGACCTCACAAGGAACATAGACGTCAGGCAGGAAGTTCATCTCAATTTTAATCTGACCGTCGCCCTTACAAGCCTCGCAGCGGCCTCCTTGGACGTTAAACGAGAAACGTCCAGCTGAGTAGCCGCGTGCACGAGACTCTGGAACGGAAGCGTACAGTGCGCGCAGGTCATCCCAAAGGCCAATATAGGTTGCTGGGTTAGAACGAGGCGTCCTTCCAATAGGACTCTGGTCAATATCAATGACCTTATCGATAAGATCAACGCCTTCAAGCTTTTTATACTCTCCCACCACGCGCTTTGAGTGCTGGACTGCATTAGTAAGCGCAGGCGCAAGGGTATCGGTAACCAGAGAAGACTTACCAGAACCAGAAACGCCTGTGACTACCGTCAACGTGCCCAGCTCAATAGTGGCAGAAACGTTTTTAAGGTTGTTAGCGCTAGCCCCCGTAATCTTGATCTTTCCGCGACCAGGCTTACGACGAACCTCTGGCAGCCTAATCTGCTTCTTTCCTGTAAGGTAAGCACCTGTGATGGAATCAGGGTTCTTAATGATTTCTTCTGGAGTTCCAGCAGCAACAACATGACCACCAAGCTCACCAGCGCCGGGACCCATGTCAATAACGTAGTCAGCTGCGCGAATGGTGTCTTCATCGTGCTCGACAACAAGTACGGTATTACCACGGTCTCTGAGCTGCTTGAGGGTCTCAATAAGACGGTTGTTGTCTCTTTGATGCAGGCCAATAGAAGGCTCGTCCAGAATGTAAAGGACGCCCATAAGACCAGCGCCAATCTGAGTTGCCAAGCGAATACGCTGGGCCTCTCCACCCGAAAGTGATGCTGCCGCACGAGAAAGCGTGAGGTAGTCCAAACCAACGTTAACCAAGAACTGTAGCCTTGCCACAATCTCTTTAACAATAGGACCTGCAATGACATTTTGACGATCAGTAATAGTCAGCTGCTTGAAGAACTGGAGCGACTCTTTACAGGAAAGTTCACAGACCTCCCAGATGTTCTTCTCGCCAACCGTAACGGAGAGAATCTCTGGCTTTAGGCGGGCGCCGTGGCAGGTAGTACAGGGCATCTCGCGAATATACTTCTCAAGATGCGTCTTCATATTCTCTGACGTGGTCTCTTGATATTTGTCAAAAAGAATCTTTCTGACACCAGAGAACGTGGTAAACCAGTGTGTATTGCGGCCGTCTCGCGTTTTGTAGTCAACGCGAATCTTAATTGAACCAAGGCCACCGAGAAGGGCGTCTTGTACCTTCTTTGGTAGCTTGTTCCAAGGCGTTGTATCAGACACGTCAAAGTGCTTGCAGACTGCAGACAAAATCTGAGGATAGTAGTTTGAATGGCCAAAGAGACTTCCAAAAACACCTTCGGAAACAGACAACTTCGGATCAGCAATGAGTGCTGCTGCATCAATAATTTTACGAGTTCCTAGGCCGTCGCAGTCAGGACAGGCGCCGTAAGGAGCGTTGAAGGAAAAATCGCGAGGCTGCAGATCATCCATGGAGTGACCGTGAATAGGACAAGCAAGCGCCAGTGAATACTGCAGGAGTTCTTCTGGCATAGTCTCTGGATTGGATTTATCAGCCAGAAGCAATATGCCTACCTTGCCCTGGGCAAGCTTAGTTGCCTGCTCAACGCCTTCAACAATGCGGCCCAAAGAATCAGGACGGATGACAATACGGTCGACAACCACCTCAATATCGTGCTTGAGCGTTTTACCCAGCGTGATTTCTTCATCAAGTTCACGCACGACGCCATCAACACGAACGCGAGAAAAACCTTCTTTTCGCAGATCTTCAAAGAGCTTGACGTACTCGCCCTTGCGACCCAAAACAACAGGAGCCAGGACATAGGCTCTGCGTCCCTGACCAGCCTCGAGGATTTTATCGGCAACTTGATCTGTTGTCTGGCGCTCAATAACGCGACCGCACTCAGGGCAGTGAGGAGTACCCATGCGAGCATATAAAAGGCGCAGATAGTCGTAGATTTCTGTAACGGTACCTACGGTAGAGCGAGGGTTTCTAGAAGTAGTCTTCTGGTCAATAGACACAGCTGGAGAAAGACCGTCAATAGAGTCAAGATCTGGCTTATCCATCTGCCCCAAGAACTGACGGGCATAGCTGGACAAGGACTCAACGTAGCGGCGCTGTCCCTCAGCGTAAATGGTGTCAAAGGCAAGACTTGACTTGCCCGAACCAGAAAGTCCTGTAATAACTACCAGCTGATCACGAGGGATATCAATATCAATGTCTTGCAGGTTGTGCTCTCGTGCACCACGGATAGCAATTTTGCTTGAAGCCATAGTTCCTCACATAACCAGTTTGACATGCGCATTTCTTTTATGCGCCAACTGCCAAACACTAGAAAACAACATCAGTACACAGATGTGATTTGTGCGTACTGATGTTCTAGTATACCCAAGATAGTGCCGCCAAAACACGGCAAGCGCGCTTCCCTATTTAATGCGAACCTTCATCACAGCTTTTTTGAGCTTTGAGCCAGATTTCTCCAGCGTACAGCCTGGTTTGTGAGCATCAGATGGAGGTGTCACCAGAAAATCACCTGCGTGTAAGGTAATCCATGTCTCTTCTCCAGGATTGGTATAAGCGCCAAAATCAGCATCAGCATTAAATTCACCCTTAAGAATACACTGCTCAAGAGGGGCAACAGCGATGCTTTCGGTGCCAGAAATAACCACATGAATATCAGCGTAAATCTTATGAGCCTCATAGTCCTTCTCGCCAGGCAAAGCAGGCTCAAATTCCATGACGTTCACAAAGACGTTATCTCCATCAATTTCTGTTTTGCCCAAAAACAGCTCGTCCAGATTGTGTGTTGCTAGAAACTCCGCAGCACAAGCCATATATTTCTGACCAAAGTCATTCTCAGATAAATTCTTAATTGACGAGAAAATCATGTGAACCTCCTACGTTTAGCTAAAGTGCGCCGAAAAGATTATAGCTATCTCGTTTGCCATAAACTTCTATGGGTAGAATTAAGTAGTTACTGCATACAACTGCTACATAAGGAGAGACATGGCAGACGTAGATATTGATAGAGAGGCACTTCGTAAAGAAGTTGACGCCGCACTTCACGGCAAAAAGAAAGAGCCACAGCCACCAGCAGGCTTTGAACTTAATCAGCACTCAAGCGTTAAGCACGTTATTGGCGTTGTTTCTGGCAAAGGTGGTGTTGGTAAGTCCTTTGTCACTGGCATTCTTGCTACTAACCTCGCTCGCGCAGGTAAGCGCGTTGGTATTCTTGACGGCGATATTACCGGACCTTCAATTCCTCGCATGTTTGGCATCTCTGATGAGCGCTCTTACGGCGTTGAAGAGCAGCTTATTCCTATCGAGGATGCAAACGGTATCAAGATTATGAGCGCCAATCTGGTGCTTCAAAACGAAACCGACCCTGTTCTCTGGAGAGGCCCTGTTGTTGCTGGTGCTATCCAGCAGTTTTATAGCCAGTGCAACTGGGGTGACCTTGATTACCTGCTCATCGACATGCCCCCAGGAACAGGCGATGTTGCACTGACCGTATTCCAGTCCCTTCCTGTTGAGGGCGTTGTGATTGTTTCTTCTCCACAAGATCTTGTTCAGATGGTTGTGGGCAAGGCAGTTCGCATGGCAGAAATGATGCATGTACCTGTGCTTGGTTTGATTGAGAACATGGCATATATCACCTGCCCTCACTGCGACGAGCGCATTGAGCCTTACGGTCCATCAAAGCTTGCCGAGACCGCAGCAGCATTTAACCTCAAACCTTTGGGACAGCTTCCTATGGATGCAACCTTTGCGCAGATCGCCGATAAGGGAACCTTTAGTACCGAGCTTCCTCAAGGTCTTGTCCCTGACGCCACACAAAGCGTTCTTGATCTGTAAGCCCTAGAAGCTGGTACTTACACAACACAAAAGGTAGTTCTTACTATGGCTCAATCAACGCGCGTTAAAGAACGACAAGCAGCACAAGCTCTGCGCATCAAGCAAGCTCAGGCGTTCATGGTGCCAGACAACATTGATGTAGCAATTCTAGGTGGCGGCGCAGCAGGACTCTGCGCTGCCATCACTGCTGCTGAGGCTCTTGGTGCCAATAAGCGCGTTGTTGTCTTTGAAAAAGCACTAGAGAGTGGCAGAACTATCCTGGCAACAGGCGGAGGTCGCTGTAACTTTACCAATGCAGATTTGAGCTTTGAGAATTTCTCTCATCCAGAGTTTGTTCAGGCTGTCTGCAAAGACAGGGACACGTTTCTTGCGGACATCCTGGCTTTCTTTAGGTCCAGCGGTCTTGCGTGGGCTACAGAAGACGAAGGCAGAATGTACCCTCTTACCAGGCAAGCAAGCTCCATCCAATCATTGCTGCTTAAGCGAGCCCAAAAAGCTGGTGTCCAATTTGCCCTGGGACGAGAAGTAACGTCAGTCAAACCTCAACACAACAGCTTCATCGTTGTCTTCAAAGAATGCTTTGCTGGCGAGAAAACCTACAAGGTCCACGCTTCATCGGTAGTTCTAGCTACTGGTGGACTCACAACCACAAAACTTGCTGAAAGCCTTCAGTTGCAGACCACCTCACTGCGACCGGGACTTTGTGCACTCACCTGCACTCCCCAGCCTCCAGCAAGTCTAGATGGAAAGCGCGTTCGTGCTCATGCAACGCTTTTAAGGAACGGCAATATCCTTAAACAGGAATCAGGTGAGCTACTCTTTAGACCGTTTGGATTCTCGGGAATCATGATTTTCAACCTGTCCCGTACTGCTCTACCTGGAGATATTCTTGAGATTGACCTTCTCCCTCAGCTTACAGATGAAGAAGTTGCGGCAGCTATAGAAGCTCACACCACCGACGGTCTTCTCGACCCACAGATTGCCGCTTATCTAGGTGCTCATGACTCAGTAGAGAGCACTATTACCAAGGCTCACAAAATAGCATTTACCGTAACAGGTACATCCGCCAAAGTTGTACCACAGGTCTGTGTTGGTGGTATTTCCGTTGAGCAAGTGAGTACAAACACACTTGAGGCGTACAACATTCCTGGTCTGTTTATTGCAGGAGAAGCCCTTGATATTGACGCGCAATGTGGAGGATTTAATCTCTCGTGGGCATGGAAAACCGGTATGGTTGCGGGCGTGGCGGCCGCTAAACGCACTTGTCAGAAAAATGCACCTTTGAAAGAGGACAACTAGCATGCTAGAAGTATCAAACATTAAACTTCATGTTGCTCCTCTTCGTAAGCATCCCGCTAAAGAATCAAAGGTGGGATTTGATGCGCTTCTTCGTATCCTTAGGGTTTCAGCAGATGACATTGACTCATATGAGCTGCATAAACGCTCAATTGACGCCCGTAAAAGAAACGATATTGTTCTTATTCTCACCTATCACGTAAGCCTTAAAGGTGGGCCTGCTGCGGAACAAAAACTTCTTAGCAAGATTCAAGGAAAACCTATAGCCAAGCACATTAAACCTGCTGAGCCAAATACTTTTACGCTCCCCAAAGCAACAAAACCTGTTCCCTTAGAAAATCGCCCTGTTGTTGTAGGAGCAGGATGTGCGGGCTTGTTCTGTGCGCTTACGCTTGCCAAAGCTGGCCTCAATCCCCTGCTTATTGAGCGCGGAGATAATGCAGCACGAAGAACTACGGCGGTAGAGCATCACAACCAAACAGGTCAGCTAGATCTTGAGAGCAACATCCAATTTGGTCTTGGTGGTGCTGGTACATTCTCTGACGGAAAACTCAACACGGGTACCAAAAGCGCTGCACACCGCTTTATTCTTGAAACCTTTGTTAAAGCAGGAGCACAAAGAAACATTTTGTGGGATGCAAAACCCCACGTAGGAAGTGATATTCTTCCCGCCGTTGTTACCAACATTGTCAAAATGATTGAAGACGCTGGCGGAACTGTTTTATTTAGGACAAAGCTCACCTCCCTTGAGCAAACCTCAGAAGGCTCTCTTTCTGCAGTTCAGATTCAGAAAACCAATCCCGATGGTTCCATTCAAACTGAAACCATACATACTCGCACGGCAATTCTTGCAACTGGTCACTCCAGCAGAGACACGTACGTCATGCTTAAAGACAAAGGTATTTCTATGGAGAGAAAGACCTTTGCTATGGGCGTGAGAATTGAGCATCTTCAGTCTCAAATCAATAAATCGCTGTACGGTCCCGAAGCAACCAATCCCGTACTTGGAGCGGCTCCCTACAAACTTTCTGTTCATCTTCCCTCTGGTAGAAGTGCCTTCTCGTTCTGCATGTGCCCTGGTGGCTATGTTGTTTCTGCGGCAAGCGAGAAGGACGGTGTGGTTACAAACGGCATGAGTTTGTCTGACCGTGCGGGCCAAAATGCCAACTCCGGACTGTTAGCTAACGTATATCCAGAAGATCTACCAGGAGACGATGTGCTTGCTGGCATTGAACTACAACGCTCTTGTGAGCAAGCAGCATTTAAAGCAGGTGGCGGTGCTTATGTTGCTCCTACTCAGCTTGTAGGAGATTTCCTAAACAAGAAAGCTTCTACTGGACCGCGTTCGGTAAAACCAACGTATCCACGTGGCGTTACCTGGACCTCACTTGAAGGCTGTCTGCCGCCCTATATCCTACAAACCTTGCGAGAAGCTCTTCCAATTATGGACAAAAAACTCCATGGCTTTGCTCATCCTGATGCTGTTCTTACTGGAGTTGAAACAAGATCAAGCTCTCCTGTAAGAATTACCCGCGATGAAACGGGACAAAGTATTAACACACCAGGAATATGGCCTGTAGGTGAAGGCGCTGGCTATGCGGGCGGCATTATGAGTGCAGCTGCAGACGGCATTAGAATGGCTGAACTTGTAGTAGAGCACTACAACAACGCTTAGTGCTTGCCTTTATAACGTCTGCGAGTTGCGTGAGCACTGCCCTTTCTAGCTCCTGTTTTAAGCCTCTTGATAACATCATCTGACGTAGTACCTTCAAGCTGGCTTCTAATGGCTACAATCTGATCTCTGAGCTCTGCTGCATGCTCATAATCCATTGACGCAGAAGCTTCTGCCATCTCTGCTTCCATACCAGAAAGCATAGCCTCAACCTCTGAGCGCGGAAGATTTTGAAGCTCTTCAGCAAGCAATTCTGCAGGCATCTCAAGAATCGATTCTTGCTGTTCTTCAAGCGACTCTTCGTCATCAGAGGCGGTATAGAACTCTCCGTTTTTGCGCTTACGCTTATCAATGTTTTCTGAAGCTTCAGCAATAAAGCCTGCAATATCCGTAATGGATTTCTTAACGGTCTTAGGTACAATACCGTGTTCTTTGTTAAACGCTTCCTGAATTTCTCGGCGCCTTTTTGTCTCATCTATAGCAATACGCATGGAGTCAGTGATTTTATCGGCATACATAATGACCTGGCCAGAAGCGTTTCTTGCCGCTCTACCCATAGTCTGAATGAGAGATCTTCTGTTTCTTAAAAAGCCCTCTTTATCTGCATCAAGAATAGCTACAAGAGAAACCTCTGGAATATCAAGTCCTTCTCGCAAAAGGTTAATTCCAACCAGTACGTCAATCTTTCCCTGGCGCAAATCTCTGATGATTTCTACGCGGTCAAGCGTAGCGGTGTCCGAGTGCATATAGTTGACTTTAATGCCCTCATCTAACAGGTGGTCTGTAAGATCTTCTGCCATGCGCTTGGTAAGCGTAGTAACAAGAACGCGCTCTTTTTTTGCCACTCTCTCTTTGACCTCTGAAATAAGATCATCAATCTGACCTCTTACTGGTCTGACATCAATCTTTGGATCAAGGAGACCGGTTGGTCGAATAATCTGCTCAACCTGTTGCTGAGCAACCGTCTCTTCATAGTCTCCAGGAGTTGCAGAAACATAAATGAACTGAGGAATACGTCCTTCAAACTCGTCAAATCTGAGCGGTCTGTTATCAAGTGCAGAAGGAAGTCTAAATCCATGATCTACCAGCGTAACCTTACGAGACCTATCGCCCTCATACATGCCTCTAATTTGAGGAACGGTAACGTGTGACTCATCGATGATGCAGATCATGTCTTTAGGGAAATAATCAATGAGCGTATAGGGAGGCTCACCAGGAGCACGCCCATCTAAATGGCGCGAGTAGTTCTCAATACCATTGCAATAACCCATAGTCTCAAGCATCTCTAGGTCATAGTTTGTTCTTTGAGCAAGACGCTGAGCTTCTAGCAATTTATCATTTTCTTTTAGCTCTTTAACACGAGCTTCCATCTCTTCAGAGATGGTTGTAAGTGCATGGGTAATCTTTGGACGCTCAGTAACGTAGTGAGACGCTGGCCAAATTGGAATAGCATCAAACTCTCTAAGCACTTCTCCTGTTACATTACTAACCTCTGAAATACTTTCTACTTCATCACCAAAGAACTCAATACGCAGCGGATTTTCTGCATACGGCGGAAACACATCAACAACGTCTCCACGAACCCTAAACATACCGCGCTGTAGATCGTAATCATTTCTATCGTACTGAACATCAATAAGATCTTTAATAAAATCATCGCGCTCAAGAGGAACGGATTTATCTACATTAGGAGCAAGACCTGCATAATCTTGAGGGCTACCAATACCGTAAATACACGATACAGATGCAACTACGATGACATCTCGTCTAGATAAAAGCGATGAAGTTGCCTGGTGACGAAGCTTCTCTACTTCTTCATTGATGGAAGCATCTTTTTCTATGTACGTATCAGACTGCGGAACATACGCCTCTGGCTGGTAGTAGTCATAATACGAGACAAAATACACAACAGCGTTGTTAGGAAAAAGTTCCTTCATCTCTGAAGCAACCTGTGCAGCCAGTGTTTTATTGGGCTCCATAATAAGTGTAGGGCGATTAAGCTTCTCAATGGTTTTTGCCATAGAGAAAGTCTTACCCGAGCCCGTAACGCCAAGAAGCGTTTGATATCTGAGACCGTCCTCAATTCCTTGAGCAAGCTTTTCTATTGCCTGTGGCTGATCACCAGCAGGTTCAAAAGGAGATACTACCTGGAGCTTCTCTTCTCCTGCTTCACGACCAAATCGTCGCAGTTCAGCACCTATATATTCTTTATGTTGATCTTCAGCATGAGATGCATCCATGAGATTCTCCTTTTCTTGTGAAAGTAGTATACCCCACTTCTCAAAACTGAAACACTTGTTCTATACTATTTATAAATTGCAGAATAGTTTCAAAGTGTGACGGGTACTAAATAAATTATCTATATGCGTTAAACTAGCATTTAAATAAACAAGTTACATCAGTTAAAGGAGATACCTTGGGCGTCTCAGATCTTTTCTCGCTAAATAAAGCTTCAAAGCAATCTCAGGGTTCAACCCTAGAGAAGATTTTACTGCGCTCAAATAATGTCATTGCCGCTCTTAAAGACCTTGTTGCAAACAATCAAATTACAGAGGCAGGTCTTCAAGAAATGTTGACCCGCTCAAAAAATCTCGAGAATACCAATCTGCCCAGGGGTGATGTTCACAAGCTGGATAGAACGGGTCGCTGGTGGTTCAACGCTAACACACTGGAGTGTGCTCCAGAAGAATACGATGCTTTTATTGCAACTGAGGCTATTCTTAATATTTCACAAGATGTTGAAGCTCTAAAGAACACGCATGCTTCTGAGACAGATTTTCAGCTTGTTCGTACTACCCTCTCGCAGGTAGCAAGCCTCATGCCCAAGTCAGCTTCCCTTTCTGAGCAAGTTGCTCCCTTTAGTGGAAACGCGGACGGTAGCTCAGACTGGATGAAGCGGCTCTGGTTTGCCAACTATGTTGAGAACACGCCATTCCCTTTTAGGATGGTGTATAACTTCTCTTACAATCCACAACTTGATATTTTGGTATTTGAGTTCTTTGTAGCTCGTCCTCGCTGCTTTAGCTTCTTATCTGCAGAAAAGGCAGAGCAAATTGCAGCGGCGCGCGCCTACGCACTGCGAACTTCTCTTTGCATAGCCCGCATGGCACTTCAAAGCTGCAAAATCTCTCGCGTCTGCATCAATGGTAGCTTGCGTGGAGAAGAGCGCATTGTCCTATCTATGGACTTAAACGAGGCTGCTCTTGCTCGCCTCTTGCCTACTGCAGCAAACACTCAAATTGACGGCAACAGCTTCCCACAAGATCCAGCGCTCAGGGTTTCTTTTGACTCTGAAGGTTGGTTTAGCGAGGTTGAGCCTTTTATGAAGCCAACAGACGAGTGGGTTTCTCCTCGTAGCTTCTTTGAGATGCCAGACCTATCTGATCGTCCTTGTTCACCAGCAGTTACCGCTGTTTGTGGAGCCCAAAAGGTAAGCGATCTTGGATACTCTGAGGCATCTCATCGCATTAGACTTTGGAACACTACTCTTAACAACATTCCAAAAGATGCTTCTACTGCAGATGCAGTTGGAAAATTTGAGGAAGCAAAAGCTTCAACTTCTGATATTTACGCCATTGAAGGCTTTGATAGAGTCATCCATGGCCTGGTCGAGGGCGCTATAGATTTCTCGGATAGAAGGTCTATGGCCGAGAAATTCCTCTTTGGCTCACCTTTGCACAAAACACTTGAATCCATAAAGAACATCATGGACGGAGAGTCAGATCCAGATGCTCTAGAAAAGACGCTTACAGAGCTTGAGTCCCAGGTTTCACCAACCATTGATATGGGGCTATATCTGGATGACTCTGATTCTATCTACAGGTATTTTGATTCCCTTTCAGAGCGCATAGCTTATAACCTTGCATTCCCCAATGAGCCAAGAAAACTGGTACTTATTCCAGACACGTATTTTATGTCTTTGGCAAGAATGGCTCGCGCCTACAACCTGCTTGAACAGCCAGAAAAAGCAGAACGCTATGCACAAGAAGCCCACAGAATTTCTCCTTTGGGAATTGATGCAACGCTGCTATTGGTAAGAACATTAGAAGATCAGTCAAAAGTTTTTGAGGCCGCAAAGCTGCTCAAAAACTTTATCGCACACATTTTCTCCAGCTCAGATGTTGCTCTGGTGTACTATCGCCTGGCCTATATGGAATGGAAGCTAGGACGCTCTGATCTTTGTGCGACTTGCTATCAAATGGCTATGATTATCGGTGGAAGTGTTGCTCAACCTGCAAAAGAAGAGCTTGAAGACCTTCTCAAGGCAGACGCTTCTGTTAAGAAACTAGATACCCCTCAAGAGGTCTTCTCGTTCCTTAAGCAAAATGGTGTTCCTGTCTTTGACCAAAAAGCTGTATTTAACAAGGCAGTTGCTATTGGCAGTGCATGTGTTAACGATGGCATTTATTGTGTTGGCCAAAACATGCTCAAGAACTGCCTTGAAATTACCTTTGACGATGCGGCTGCCAAGGTAGAGAGTTCACTGAGGACGCCCTTCTAAAAGCCGTGCACGTAAACTATAACTTATTGCTCTGGATGCTGGTTAAACCGAGCGTTTAACCAAAGCTCCACCTGTGCTTTAAGATCATCGAGGCCTTCAGAGTTTACAAACACCGTATCCGCCTGATTACGCAAATACATATCGGAAGGCTGATGCGCTATACGCTGCTCAAACTCTTGGCGAGAAGATCCTCGCTGTTCAGCGCGTTCTGCTCTCAGTTCCAAAGGCGCTACAACAACGACAACTTCATCAACTAGCTCAAGCAAATCTTCAACGCGGTCAAGCAGCGGAACCTCTACAAAGCAGAACTGAGCATCTGCAGTAGGAGCCTCTTTTGTAAGGAATTGACGCATATATTCCCTGATAAAAGGCATCTCAAGATCTTCTAAGAGCTCCACAGATTCACTAGTAGCAAAAGCTCTGCGACCAAGCTCTCGTCTATTTATCTCATGAGTGACAGGGTCCAACAAATCGTTTCCAAAAGCCTCTGCCACACGATACGTACACTCGCATCCAGGTCTCAGAAGCCTACGAGAAACCTCATCAAGATCAAAGCGCAGGCCACCTGCTGCTTCAAACATTTTAGAAACAGTTGATTTGCCAGACGCCATTCCGCCGGCGAGAATTACCTTGTACATGTAGCTCACTCCTATAACTGCAGTGCTATATAAGAGCCTAGCAGTTTTACTTCTTCAGGAGTATGAGTTACCCAAATTACAACTTTTGATTCAATGAACGGTTTGACAAAGGCAATAATCTGCTGCTTAAGCGCTTCATCTAATCCCTTGAGCGGTTCATCAAAGAGCAAGATCTCTGCATCTGCAAAGAGTGTACGCAAAAGTGCAACGCGTCTCTTTTGACCACCAGAAAGCTCAGAGATAGGCTTGTTTTCTGTTCCTTCCATCCCAACTCCACAAAGCGCCTCTTTAATACGCTCCCGTGCGCTTTGTTTTTGTTCCTGTGAATGCAACTGTAGGACAAGCATAATATTTGCCATAACGCTCAAGTTTTCCAGCAGCCTATCTTCCTGAAACATCATGACCGTTTTAGCGTCAGGCGATTTAAGCACTGTGCCTGAGTCGGCCACTTCAAGGCCACAGAGAATACGAAGAAGTGTTGTCTTACCTGCTCCAGAGGGCTCAGAGAGTATGTATACTCCCCTCTCAAACTTGTAGGAAAAGTCATCAAGCACAATCATATTGCCAAACAATTTAGTGATGTTTTTTACCTCAAGCAAGAACCCAGATGTGTGCGTGTAATTTGTCGTATTCAAACTCATGAGCAGCTCTTTTCTAACCTTGCAGCAGCCCATGAAACTAACCGCATCACGATCTTCTCGCCAAGTGCGCTCATCACAATAACCACAAGCGTCCACGCAAAAAGGGCTGGCGTATCCAAATACACTTTAGCGTTATAGAGGTGCTCGCCAATGGAGAATGCGGGAAGGCCAATGACCTCGGCAGCAATTCCTGACTTCCAGCAAAATCCCATGGCAAGTGAGGTAGCTGTCTTAAGCGAAGGCATAAGCTGCGACAAATAAATTGCTTTAATGCGTTGCCAACCGTGAATTTGATATACATCAGCCATCTCGATGAGCTGCTGGTCAGTGCTGAGGAGCCCCTCAAGTACCGCAATGTAGATGATGGGAAGTGCCATCAAAAACGAAATTGAAATTGAGAGGTAGGGCGTGCGAACCCAGATAAGTAGCAAGATGACAAAGGATGCCACGGGAATTGATTTGATTGTAGAAATAAGCGGCTCAAACAGAATCTTTATCAGCTTGTACTTAAAACTCAAAAACGCCAGCAAGGAGCCAACTGTAAAAGCAAGTGCTCCACCAGCAAAAATACGTAAAAGAGAAAGACCAATAGAAACCCAAAACTCGCGTAGTTGAGTTAGCGAGAAAAGCGTCTGAATGGTCTGAATAGGTGAAGTTAAAACAATATCCTGATTGATGACAACCGCAGCTATCTGCCACACGACAAGCCAAAATACCAGTGCGCCTAAACGTGCTCCCCAGCTAGAAGCAACTTTGCGCACAGTCGGTTTGCCTTGAGCGCTACCCACACTTTGGGCCTGATCGTTTTTCTCGACAGAAAAATCTGCCGAGACAGCACCAGTTGTGGCATTGCCTCGGGCAGAAATACTATCTTTTATGTGCGGGTTATGCGCCAAAGTAGAAATCGTCTCCAGGAACCTGTCCGCCTACTGCCTGAGAATTAGCCTCAGCCAGAATGCCTAAGTAACTTGAAAGCGCACTCTTCATATCTGCGCCATCAATATACGTAATATTACACTTAGGCAGCGCAACCTTGGCAATAGGCTCTGGAACAATACCGTATTTACCGACAAGCGTAGCAGCATCATCTGGATGATCAACCGCAAATGCAACAGAGTCTTTGTAGTGAGAAAGCAGGGCCGTTACCGCATCCGGAGAATCTGAGATGAGCTTTGAAGAAATAATAGTTACGCCGGCAATCAGCTTGCTCTGAGGATTGACTGCCTCCCACTCGGCGCCAAGGTCAAGAGCAACGCGAATCTGGCTGTTCTTGGTTTGTGCCACTGTAACAAAAGGCTGTGGGAGCAGCGTAATTCCCTCTGGGTCTTGCGCCAGCGCAGCAACACACTCAGTATGCTCGCTCTTCCACTCTACCTGGACGTCCTCGCCAAGTGTCATGCCATTTTTGCTCAGCAGATAGGACAGTGTGTACTCCGGGACGGCGCCTTTACCAGAAGCGTAGAGCGTCTTTCCCTTGAGATCGGAAAGCTTAGAGAGAGCACTACCTGTCTCAACAATGTAGAGAACATTGAGTACGTTGAGACAAGCTACCTTATAGGCGCCTTTGGTCTTGTTAAAGAGCGTAGCTGCAAGGTTTGCGGGAATAGATGCGACGTCAACATCGCCCTGGGCAACCTTAGCAACTACCTGATCGGGAGCATCCAAGATCTCAAATGAATAGTTGTTATCGGTGATGTTTTGCGCCTCAACCTCGCTCATAAACTTAACTAAGCCCATGGCGGTAGGTCCTTTGAGCGTTACAACTTTTACCGCAACAGGATCAGATTTCTTAGTCTCATCTCTGGTAGCATCCTGAGACTTTTCTTGGTCTGTTCCCTTGCAGCCAAACAGTGCTGTAGCTGGAACAAGACTTGCAAGCTTAAGGAACGAACGTCTATCCATGAATCACTCCTGACTCGAAAAGTTAACTGAAGCTACCTTATCACGTCTACAGCCAAATTCACACGATATACAGCATATCTTGCAAACTATTTGATACGTCCATGAAGGCAAAACACTTCCATGGCGAGAAAACCTAGTTCTTCTCGCCATATCCAAGGACGTACGCACGGCACAGGTTCTCGGTGCCGATAATTGCATCGATGTGGCAGCGCTCGCGACCGTGAGTGTTGAGACATGCTGGACCAAATGCGCCGCTCTTAAGATCGTTGCCGGAGAAATACGCAGCGTTTGCATCGGTTGAGAAGTGGAAGGCAACCTGCTGGTTCCACTTTTCTGGCTCAACAACCTCCTGCGCACACGCAATAAGCTTGTTGGAAACTTCCCAATCGTAAGGCGAGCGAATATCAGAAACAATGATGCCTACGTGGTGCTCGTTTGAATTGTAGTCAGGGCCAATAAGGGTAATGTCCAGCGATACGTACTCATCCACCTCAACAGGCAAGAATGCGCCGCCGTGACCAATCTCCTCGTACATGGGGAATGCGAACAAGGTGTTATAGAGGGGTTTCTCGCCAGATTGTGCAAGCCAGCGAAGCGTGTGAAGCTGTGCGGCAACACAAGCCTTATCATCAATAAAGCGAGAAACCATATAACCGTTGTCATACATCTCAAAGTGTGGGTCAATGGCAACAACTGCACCCTCAGAGACGCCCAGCGCACGGGCTTCCTCAGCAGAAGAAACGTCAGCAATCAACGAGATGGACATATTGTCCTCGGTGCGCTCCATGGTTCTAGCATCTTCAAAGACGTGAACAGAGTGGTGGTTGCAGATTACCTGGCCATCAACAACGGAGCCATCTCTACAGACAACGTGGCAAGTCTCGCCCTCAATGCTGTGGTAGTTGATACCGCCCAGCTGACGAACGCGTAGCGTACCGTCTGAGTTGAAGCCACGGACAATCAGGCCAATGGTATCAAGGTGGGCATTAACGCCAACGGTCTTGCTAGTATCCTTGCCTTCTACCAGGACATATGCAGTAGCCTTATTGTCAATTTGAAGCTCATAGCCTGCCTCAGCAACAAGCTCACGAAGCAGCTCGTGAATGCGCTCATAGTAGCCAACGGGACTATCACACTCAACAAGTTTCTTTGTAGTGTCAATCAAATACTGTGTATCAGTCTCAAAATGAGTCATGAAAATCTCCTAGTTTTGTGGATGGGTGTAGAGCTCTACCAGGTGTTCAAGCATGTCAACCATGCTCTCAAGCTCTGGGACAGGCACAAACTCTCTGACGCCGTGAGCATTGTAGTAGCAAGCAGAAAGATTAGCGCACGGGAATCCTCTAAAGGAAAGCTGGGACCCGTCGGTGCCGCCACGCATTGGAATGCAGGTCATCTCTACGCCGACCTTCTCGTATGCAGTGCGTGCATTCTCGATTAAGTGCGCATACTCAGGCTTCAATACGATGTCAGCCAAGTTGTGATACTGGTCGTGAATCTCAACGGAAAGTACCTCAGAGCCAATCTGCTTGTTTACATACGCTGCAGCATCAACCATCAACTGCTTACGGCGCTCAACCTTTGCCTGGTCATGGTCTCGAATAATGTAATCAGCGCGAGCAGACTCGCAATCACCATTGACGCGCTCCAGATAGAAGAAGCCATCATAGCCCTCAGTGAACTCAGGACGTTCCGCAGGTGGGAGCAGCTCGTGGAAGCGCATGATTGCCTCAGATGCATTGATCATCTGGCCTTTTGCGGTACCTGTGTGAACCGAAAGTCCGTGAGCACGCACAAACACCTCAGCAGCATTGAAGGTCTCGTAGCAGAACTCGCCAAAGGGACCACCGTCAATGGTGTAACCATAAGCAGCACCAAAAGCGTCAAGATCCAGAAGAGCTGCGCCGTGACCAATCTCCTCATCAGGAACAAATGCAAGTGCAATACGTGGGTGCTTGAGCTCTGGATGCTCTTTGTAGCGAGCAAGCAAGCTTACCAGCATGGCAACGCCGGCCTTGTCATCGCCGCCAAGCAGCGATGTGCCATCAGTGGTAACCAGCTGCCAGCCTACCATATGCTCAAGCTGAGGGTTTGTCTCAGGGCTGATATAGACCTCCCTACCCTCACGATCAGAACCAACTACTAGCTTGCCGCCCTCATACCTGACTACCTGAGGATGAACGGGATTGCCCCAAGACTGCCAGGCAGTATCAATATGGCAGCAGAAACCAAGAGTTGGAAGGTCTTCCAAACCCTTGCTTGCCGGCCAGTGAGCAACAACGTAGGCGTGCTCATCAACAACTACATTCTCTGCACCAAGTTTACGAAGGTCAGCAGCAACAACCTCAGCCATCTGGTGCTGAGACTCAGTTGAAGGAACCGTATCTGCCGTCAGCGGATTGGACTGAGAAGAAACCTTGCAATACGCAATAAATCTATCTAGAACGTCACTCATAAAACTCCCTTACAAAAAACTGCGCTAAACAAATAGTTAACGCAGTTTAGAGTATCAATTTATTAACGAGAAGACCGTGAGGCTTGCGAAGCTGTAACAAAGGATTTCCAAAGCTCGCAATCAGCCTTGCTATAATGCCATCCATACTCTGGATGCCACTGTACACCTAGAGCAAACGTCTTGCCCTTGACCTCGGCTCCTTCAATTATGCCGTCTGAAGCAAAAGCAACCACATTGAGCTCAGAAGAAACCTTTCTCAGGGCCTCATCGTGATACGAGTTTGCTTGAATGTCTTCAACCTTACCAAGAGCGTTATACAGCAAAGAATCTTTTTGAACATGAACAGCATGAGCTGGATGGTACAAATTTGCTGAATGGGTCCAGAATGTATGATTTTTAGATGGCTCAAGGGTGTATAAATCTTGTACAAGCGTACCGCCAAGCACAACATTTAAAAGTTGAAGGCCACGGCAAATTGCAAGTAGAGGTTTATCTGCAGCAAGCACCTGCTTTACCAACTCAAACTCAAGCGCATCTCTTATAGGACACAAGCGGTTAAGGTCACGTGGCTCTTCTCCCCAATTGCGAGGATCAACATCATGACCGCCAGTGAGACAAAAACCATCACACATCTCAACAAACTGAGCAATAACTTCTGGATCTTCTGTTAAAGGCATCATGATTGGAATGCCACCAGCTGCAGAAATAGCGTCAAACTGAATTTGTGCTACAGAAGCAGAATCAGAAAAGCTCTCTTCAGGCATCCAGCGAGGAGTTACACAGATAAGAGGACGTTCGGAAGCAGGAAGATTTGGAACATCACTAAATGCATCTTTAACAATATCTGGAATAACCACAAAATCCTCTTAACACTCTGCTCTTTGACCTACATTACACAAAGGTTGGTCCTTTCTGAGTCTTTGACTTTATCGCTTTTGCGTTTTTCATGCCACCCTGACAACTCTTCCTCCACAATGTTTTTTCACTAATGAAACATTTTTCTGTATTGCATACAATTGATTTGGGTATTAAGAAGCCAGTTCTTACATTTAAACTTCATGTTTTGAAGATACAAACGGAAGGCGCCCTATGAAAGAGCACGTATTTACTAATCTTTCCCGTAAAACATTCTTACGTGGATCTTTGGCAGCTGCCGTTGCCGCTGGTTCTGCTTCACTACTTTCTGCTTGTGGCGGTTCAGCTGGCGGAGACAATCAGAAAAAAGTATTGCGCTTTGGTGTAAATAACCCAAAGGTAACCTTTGACACTCAGAAGACCTCTGGCTCTGTTGGCGTATCTGAAGCTGTAGCAGAATCTTTGCTGGTACTTAATCCAGATACAAAAGAAATTGAGCCAAACCTGGTAACTGGCCTTCCAACCGTCTCTGAAGATGGCCTTACCTACTCATATGAACTTAAGGATGGCATCAAATTCCACAATGGAGAGACCCTTAAGTCCTCTGACGTTAAATACACTCTAACGCGTATGTTCTTGCCTGCTACCAAGGCAACCTCAATTGACTCTTATGCTTACATTGAGGGCGCTAAAGACATCATTGCTGGCACAACAGAGGAACTTTCTGGCGTTGTTGTCAAAGATGACCGTCACTTTGACATCAAACTGACTCAGCCTTATTCAACCTTCAATGCAATCATGGCTCAGTTCTACGCTATTATCTACCCAGAGAAGGCTTGCAAAGAAGCTGGTGAGGCATGGGGTACTGAGACCAACTTCATTGGTACTGGCGCTTATAAGCTTGTTTCTAACGACAGCACTACAGAAGTTGTTCTTGAGGGATTTGCTGACTACCATGAGGGCAAGCCTGGTCTGGACGAGCTTAGATTTGTCTACATTGATGACGCTAATACCCGCGTTCTAAACTACAAGAACAATGATGTTGACCTGGTCTTTATTTCTCAGTCTCTTATTCAGCAATACCAAAATGATGAGTCTATCTCAAAAGAGATTGTCTACTACACCCCTGCATCCACGCAATTTGTAAACTTGAACCTTAAGAGCGAGAACCTCAAAGATGTTCGTGTTCGTCAGGCACTCTCTATGGCAATTGATAGAGACACCATTTGTAGCACCATTCTTTCTGGTGTTGCAAAGCCTGCTAAGTCGTTTATCCCATCTTCTGAGACCGGCTACAACGAGTCTGCTCCAGAGTTTGAGTACAACGTAGACAAGGCAAAGCAGCTTCTTGCGCAGGCAGGTGTCTCTAACCTTACTCTTAACGCACAGGTCAGAAGCCAGGATCAGAACCTCATGGTTGCCCTTCAGGATGCTTGGTCCAAGATTGGCGTTACCTGTAACGTAAGCGTTATTGACTCTGGTGTTTGGAGCGACGCACGCACTAACGGTGACCTTGAAGTCACTCTTGTTACCTGGTCTACTCTTTCATTCCAGGGTGTTGAGCACATGGGCTCCTACTTCCGTTCTGACCGAGCCGCAAAGAAGTCTTCCTTCTACAACAACACTGAGTTTGACAATCTAGTTGATCAGGCTCGTTCAACTATTAACGACAACGATAAGGTTCTTGAGCTTACCCGCCAGGCAGACAGCCTTATGACTCACACAGACTATGCTTGCCTGCCTATCGACTGGCCACAGATGCCTTACGTCTTGAAACCAGAGTTTACCGGCCTTACTGTTCTGGTTAACCCTCACTTCGATAAGGTTAAGAAAAAGTAAGCGTTCCTTCATACAAAACAAAGGCGAGAAGATTAATTGGTCTTCTCGCCTTTTTTGTGTTTGTATGCCGTTGTAGGACACGACAATAAAATGCGCTACTCGGAAATCTTCTCCTCAAGGTGCGCTTCTTCTACGGCCTTCTGAGCCGCCTCAATAGCGTGTGCAACCTGAGGTATGCGATCAGCATCGGAGAGCGACGTGTTATACAGATGGCAAGCGCAGAAGTGGCCTGGCTCTGCTTCGATGCGCTCAGGAACACGCTCAGAGCAAACTTTCATTGCCTTAGGACAACGAGTGTGGAACACGCAACCTGAAGGTGGGTTTGCGGGGCTTGGAACATCACCTTGAAGAATGCGCTTCTCCTGGATACGCTCGTGACGAATACGAGGAATAACGTCCAAAAGTGCCTGCGTATAGGGGTGCAGAGGTCGCTCAAAGAGGGCGTCTTTGGTGGCAAACTCCATCTGGTGGCCCAGATACATGACCATAACAGTATCTGCAATGTGACGAACAACAGATAGGTCATGACTGATAAAGATATAGGCCAGACCATGGTCCTTCTGAAGCTCCTCAAGCAGGTTGATTACTTTTGCCTGAACAGAAACGTCCAAAGCAGAAACGGGCTCATCGCAGACAACAATCTCTGGCTCAAGCACGACAGCGCGAGCAATACCAATACGCTGGCGCTGACCGCCCGAGAACTCATGAGGGTAGCGGTACTTAAACTCAAGGTTAAGGCCGACTTCTTCCATAACCTCTTCAATGCGAGCATCGCGCTCTGCCTTTGTCTTGTAGGTGCCTGCAATATCAATAGGCTCGCCAATGATATCCATGACCGTCATACGGGGGTTCAGAGAGCTGTAAGGATCTTGGAAGATAAGCTTCATCTTCTGACGAGCACGCTTGAGATCTTCTCCCTTGAGTGAGGTGAAGTCTTCCCCATCAAGCTCAACCATACCAGAGGTTGGCTCAGTAAGACGCAGTACACACTTGCCCGTTGTAGACTTTCCGCAGCCAGACTCACCAACAATGGCCAAAGTCTCTTTGCGCCTGAGCTCAAAAGAAACATCCTCAACAGCATGAACCGAAGCGTTAGAACGACCAAATACACCGTTTTTGATGGGAAAACGCTTAACCAAGTTCTTCACGGATAAGATAGTTTTCTCGCCAGAAAGGTCTTTGACGTCCGTGTTCTTCTCTTCTGCCATGACTACTCACCCCACTCATCAGTGTATTTCCAACAGCTGACAGTATGGCAATTGTCTTCACCAACAGCAGTCAAACTAGGACGACGATTCTTACAAATGTCCTTAGCAAACGGACAACGTGGATGGAATGGGCAACCAGAAGGCATGTGCGAAAGCATAGGAACGCTACCAGGAATTGCATAGAGTTCCTTGGTGCGCTCATCAAAGGATGGAATGGACGCAATCAAGCCCTGAGCATAAGGGTGCAGAGGGTTAGTAAAGAGCTCTGCAGACTGTGCATACTCAACGCGATGACCAGCGTACATGACAAGAACCCAATCAGCCATCTCGGAAACAACACCCATGTCATGTGTAATCAACATGACAGCGGTGCCCAAATCTTGCTTCATGCGGTCGATAATCTGCAGAATCTGTGCCTGGACCGTTACGTCAAGAGCGGTTGTTGGCTCGTCGCAGATAAGCAGCGATGGCTGGCAAGCTAGTGCCATAGCAATCATGACACGCTGGCGCATACCACCAGAAAGCTCATGTGGATATGACGAGAAGACCTTCTCTGGTGCAGGAATGCCCACCAGTTTGATCATATCAAGAGCCTTCTGATCTGCCTCCTGTTTGCTCATATTGGGATTATGAACAAGGATGCCCTCACGAATCTGAAGACCTGATTTCATAACAGGATTCAAGGAGGTCATAGGCTCCTGGAAAATCATACCAATGCGATTTCCGCGGAAGTTACGCATGCCACCACGAGGAAGCTGCGTTAAATCAGTTCCCTCAAAAATGATTTCTCCTCCGGTAATTTGCGCAGGAGGTGTAGGAAGCAGTCCCATGACCGACAATGCCGTCATGGACTTACCACAGCCAGACTCTCCTACTACCGCAAGAGTCTCGCCTTTACGCATAATAAACGAGAGGTCACTTACTGCAGGAAGTGCGCCATCTTCGGTGAAAAGCGTAACATCAAGATGATTAACGTCGAGAAGAACGTTCTTCTTGCACTGCTCTTCTCGCTCCTTTTGAGCGGTTTCTTGTGCAAGTTTGCGCTCCTCAAGGCTGCAAAATTGCACAGACTGTCCATTTGGACCCTCAATAGCATACTCGAATGTTGCATCTGCAACCTCAGTTGCCTGATCATTTTCTTGTGCAAGAGCATCTGTATTTTCTGCCATAAACGTAACCTCCTTTCTAAGAACGCATCTTTGGATCAAGGGCGTCGCGGAGTGCGTCGCCAAGTAAATTGAAAGACATAACCGTAATGATGATGACAATACCTGGGGCAATACTGTAGAGAGGCTGTGATGCAAGGTATGGCTGAGAAGCTGCAATCATTTGACCCCAGCTTGCCTCAGGTGGCTGAACACCCAATCCCAAGAACGACAGCGTTGCCTCAGAAAGAATTGCACTTGGAATGCCCAAGGTAGAAACAACAATCAGCGTAGAAATGCAGTTAGGAAGCAAGTGCTTCATGATGATGCGGAAACTGTTACCACCAGACAAAATACAAGACTGAATGTATTCAGAATTCTTTAGGCGCATAACATCGCCTCGAATCAGCCTTGCCGTAGTTGTCCACATCAAAAGACCCAGCGCAATATAGAGATTAATAAGACCTGGACCCATAACAAACATAATTAAAATTGCAAAAAGCAAGAATGGGAAGCTGGAAAAAACCTGAATGATAAAGGAAACAACTGCATCAACCCAGCGACCATAATATCCAGCTGCAACTCCCGCAACAAAGCCAATAAAGAGGGCAATAGCCTGCGAAATAATACCAACAGATAGAGAAATCTGGCAGCCGTAAATAATACGAGAAAGAATATCTCGGCCATACTCATCAGTGCCAAGCAGGTGTGCAAACGTTGGATTCTGGTTCTGAATTGCCAGGTTTTGATCCTTGTAGCTATAAGGAGCAAGGATTGGAGCAAGGATTGCAATAATAGCCAGAAGCAAAACAATACCCAAGCAAATCATACCCAGCTTATTTTTCTTAAAAATGTTCCAGCTAACCTGCCAATAGCTCTGCGCACGGACCTTTCCAGTGGCAGCCTGTTCCGCTTCTTGAGCCTTGGCGGCATCCTTAAGTACAGCTTCAGTCTTTTGGACCTTCTCGCTATTTTTATCACTTGTAAACAAAGCCATTACTCTGATGCCTCCTCTCCAAGACGAATGCGTGGATCAACTACCGCGTACAAAATATCAACAAGCAAATAGATAACAACGCAGATAATTGCCACGTACATGACACTACCCTGAATCAACGGCAGGTCACGAGCATTAATTGCATCGATAAGCAGCTTACCCATACCGTTCATGTTGAAGATCTGCTCAATGATGATGGAACCGGTAAGGATGTCTCCCAGCTGAGATCCAGCAATGGTAATAATTGGGATAAGAGCATTTCTGAGCGCATGCCTCAAAACAATAGCGGAGCGCTTAAGGCCCTTAGCTTCAGCAGTTCTAATATAGTCCTGATTTAATACATCCAGCATGCTAGTCCTGGTCACACGAGCAATACTTGCCGCATAACGAGAGCCCAACGCAATAACAGGAAGAACGTAGGCGGATGGCGTTTTAACACCAGACAGCGGGAACCACTTAAGCGTTAAAGCAAAAATAATCTGAAGCACTAATGCCACCCAGAATGAAGGAGCAGAAATGCCAAAGATTGCAGCAGACATAAGCGTTCTATCAAGCCATTTTCCATGGTTTACTGCGGCAAGAATACCCATCAAAAGACCAAGTACTATGGCAAAAAGATACGCAAACACTGCTAAGCGTAGCGTAACTCCCAAAGCCTTAGTCAGAAGAGCAATGACAGGTCGCTTCTGAGTGTAAGAAGTTCCAAAATCTCCACCAAGCATTTTTACAAACCAGTTTGCGTACTGCTCTGGAATTGGCTTATCAAGACCCATCGTGTGACGGACCTGTTGAACAGTAGCCTCATCAGCCATATCGCCCATCATAACTCGTACTGGATCACCTGGGACAATGTTCAAGACAAAAAACGTTAAAGCAGAAATGCAAACTACAACGCTCACTGCTTGAAGGATTCGTTTGATTAGAAACGATCTCACTCCTGAGCTCCTCTCCCCTCAAGAAAATGAAGCGGCATCCAAGAACCTTAGATGCCGCTTTAAAGTTTATAGCAAGTTTGCTACCTAGTCCTCTGGAACGGTGTAATCGGAACTAGAGGTATCAATATCGACATCAAAGAAGTGATAAATCAAGTTTCCAACCTTAGCGTTCTTGACGTACTTCTTAGCGACAAAGGAGTTCTTTGGCCAGTACAGAGGAAGTGTAGCGAAGTCTGTACGAGTCAGCAGGTTATCTGCGTCTTTGTAATCCTCTGTCCTCTTGTCCTTGTTGGACTCGGAGCGACCCTCAACAAGAAGCTTGTCAAACTCTGGGTTGTTATAGAAGGAAGACTTCTTTGCAGCGTTAGTGCTGTAGAAGTAGGTGTACATGTGCTGATCGCCATCAGCAAACAGTGGATACCAACCAAGGGTAGTAATCTGAAGGTTACCTGCAGCCCAGTCTGTGTTCCAAACTGCGTTGTCCTCTACCTGGACATCAAGGGTAACGCCGATCTTGCTCCAGTACTCCTGGACAGCAACAAGGAGTTTCTCGTAAGACTTTCTAACCTTTGCAGAAAGCTTAAGGTTAGTGACACCAGCCTCAGCAAGAAGAGACTTAGCTTTCTCTGGATCGTACTCAAAAGCAGGAGCGCTCTTGTCGTAACCAGGAGTTGCTGGTGCAAGCCATCCGCTTGCAACGGTGCCGTTACCAGAAGCAATGTTGTCAACAAGCTCCTGGCGGTTAATCGCCAAGGAAAGTGCCTGGCGGACCTTAGCATCAGTAAGCTCAAAACCCTCTTTGAGGTTGAGGTTGATGAAGTTAACACCAAGGGTCTGATATGCAGTAATCAGGTCCTTGACGTCAGCATCACTTGAATACTGCTGGTACAGAGAAGATGGAAGATCGCAGAAGTCAATATCGTTGTTCTTGAAAGCAAGCAGCTGAGTATTAGAGTCATCGTAGTAGTGAATACGAATCTCATCCAGAGCAGGCTTGCCGTCATGGTAGTCATCAAAGCGCTCAAGAACAACCTCGGTAGTATCATCGTTGCTCTTAATCTTGTATTTACCAGTACCAATGAGGTTAGTACCAGTACCCCAATCAGTACCAGCAGCCTCACAAGCCTTCTCTGGGAAGATGCAGGCATAAGGGATACCAAGAACGCTTACAAAAACAATGTAAGGCTCAGAAAGTGTAAAGGTGAAGTGAGTATCATCCTGAACAGTCAGGCCCTCAAGCTCAGTTGCCTTACCAGCAAGCATCTCTGGAGCACCCTTGATCTTGTCAAAGAAGCTGGTGGAGAGAGCCTTGGTCTCTGGCTTAAACATACGCTCAAAGGTGTACTTAACGTCCTTTGCGGTCAAAGTAGTACCGTCATGGAACTTAATACCCTCTTTGAGCTCGCACTTAAGAGTGACGCCATCGGACTCAAAGGTTGGGATCTCTTTAAGCAGGCATGTGACAAGCTCATTATCCTCAGTCCAACGAAGCAAAGACTCACAAACAGAGTCTGCAACACATGCGGACTGTGAGTTGTTTGCACGCTGCATATCAAGGCCCTGCTTAGAGTTTGCAGAACCATAGCGAAGAATCTTCTTCTTATCAGATGCCTGAGTAGTATCAGTGGAGGAAGAGTTGCAGCCAGCCAGCATCATAGATGCGCCACCACCAGCCGCTACCATACCTGATGCCTTCAAAAAATTACGACGGCTTAGTGAGTTCTCCAGCATATTAACCCTTCTTTCTTATTAAAACGATTTATAAGACAACCCTGCTGGGGTAAGATAACTATACAAAACAATTACCAGTATCTACCTATATATACCTAGAATGAAATAGATATGAAACATTAAATTGTGACGATAACAGCAAAATCTATTCACCTGCACTTTTTGTCAAATCATATAGGATTTACCTATATACAAAGATAAATAATGACTAAGCATTTTTGGACATTTGTCCATTATGTCCATAAAAATATTGGCAGGTACCAAAGCGATACCTGCCAATACAAATACCTGTAACGAGAAGCACTCTCTGTCTTAGTGCTTACGCTTCATAAGTCCAGCGGCTGTCAAAGCAGATGCACCCATAACCATAAGTGGCATTACCAGAAGCTCTTCACCTGTATTTGGAAGCTGTGCCTTCTTCTTTTCCTTCTTCTCTTTTACTGGAGAAGCAGAATTGGAAGGCTCTTCTGGAGCTGGCGTTGGTGTTGGAGCTGGAGTATCAGACTCAACAGTTAGGGTAACTGTCTTTGCTGCCTCATAGTCATTACCTGCAGCTGCAGCATTACCGTTGAAGTAATAGTAATACGTAACGGAGTATACGCCAGGAGTCTTAGAAATCTCTTCTGCCTTCTGAGCAACAGTTGCTGCATCCATGGTTGCTGTATCAAGCACAACAGCACCACTCTGATCAACAACCTTAACGCGAGCATCAGCAGAACCGGCAGCAGGGGTAACCTGACCGGCACTGTGATCAACCATAGCATCAAGGTTATCAAGGATGGACCAAGAATCCTGGTTAGCGGTAATAGTGCTCTCGTGTGCAGTAACTACCTGTCTGAGCTCTGTATACAGAGGAGAGATGACGCCGTTATTAAGATCAAGAGCATCAGTAGAGTTTTCAGAAGCATTGATAACAAGGTTGTTGCTGGAAAGAGAAGTGTACGAATACTCCTGATACACATCATCCGTAAGGTCATTATCAACAGCAAGCTGCCAGCCAGGAAGATTGAGGTACAGTCCACTATTGGAATTTCCAGTGTGAACTGAATAGCCATAATCTCTCATGGCAGCCTTAATGTTGGTCAAATCAATGTAGTATGTACCGCCGGTATACAGTGCATCATTTTCTGTTGCGCTGTGGCGGTCTTCATACAGGATATTGTCAACGTGAATATCACTTGCAGAAATAGTTGGCATGTAATTCCACTCGTCCTGTGGGATAGCGTAATAGCTACCATCAGGCCTAATAATTACGCCAAGATATTTCTTGTTGCTGCTAAGAATGGAGTTGTTTGTTCCCTCTTCCAGGACCTGCCTTGCAAATCTAACTGAAACACAAGGGTTTCCGTAAGAGGTTCTGTGATCAAGCAGGTACTGAGTAAGACCTACATAGTTGGTGCCATACAGATTAAGAGTAGAACCATTAGTAAGCGTCAGAGGGACGGTAAGTGTAATGGTTTCACCAGCAGCCAGGGAACCAGAAATAGAGATGGAACGCATTTCAGCATTGTCCTGACCAGCTGCCTGGTATGCAGCGTATGCATTAGCTGCAGGCTGAGAACCAGAACCGCCATTGAGTCCATTAATGTTCAGGTTAATTGCAGTTGCTGCATTAGTTGACGAGAAGGTAAATCCTGTTGCACGCAAATCGGGATTAGGGCTTGAGCTAGCATAATAAGTAAGTGGCAGCTGCATAATCTCGTTAACAGAAACTGGAGATGAAGAGATATTGGTAATCTTTACCACTGCCTGCAGATTCTGATACTTATCAATATCTACAATAGAGCGGTTCATCTGAGTAGCGTCATTATCCTTATAAGCGTAGTTAGATGTCTGACCAGAAGCATCTGTAAAGTAAATAGAACGCTCGATAAGGCCATCTGCACTCACAGATGGTGACACATTAGTAGTAGTGCCGTTATAGAACGAATTGTTACTTGCAGCGTAAGCAATATTTGGCATAAAAATCAAAGCTGCCAAAAATGCAAACATAACAGCAAGAAAACTGCGGCTCTGCATCTTTGATGTCATAGGCGTATTCCTCCTCAGAATAAAAACTTAACGTTATGTTTTCGCATTAAGATACTGTTGAAGGAATGGAGATATTTGTTGCTCACATAAAAAAGAGACGCCATCTTTCGACGACGTCTCTTGACAAATCTCTAGATGCGCAAAGTTCTCTACTCTGCAGCCTCTTCGGTTGCCTGTGCGTTAGCCTCAGAATTAACAAGGTGAGCCTCAAGATCAGCCTCAGCCTCAGCTGCTGCTGCCTCTGCTGCTGCGCGCTCCTCCTCTGGAAGTGGAGTGACCTCAATGTCAATGCCAAGGGTCTCTGCAGCTGCTTTCATAGACAGGGAGATACGACGACGGTCAAGATCAATCTCCATGACCTTTACCTGTACAACGTCGCCAACCTTGCAGACCTGAGATGGAGCGGTGACGTGCTGCTTAGCCATCTCGGAGATGTGGACGAGGCCCTCAACGCCGTTGCCAAGGTCAACAAATGCACCGAAGGTAACAAGCTTGGTGACAGTGCCCTCAATGATAGCGTCAACTGGGTACTTGGAAACAAGTACGCGCCATGGATCCTCGGAAGTCTGCTTGAGACCAAGGGAGATACGCTCACGGTTAAGGTCAACGTCGAGAACCTGAACCTCAACCTCCTGGCCAACCTTAACAACCTCAGATGGGTGGTTAACGTGGTTCCAAGAAAGCTCAGAGATGTGAACCAGGCCGTCAATGCCGCCAAGGTCAACAAATGCACCAAACTCAACAATGGAGGAAACGGTGCCCTTGAGCTTCATGCCAACCTGAAGCTTGCCCAGGATGTCCTGACGCTCTGCCTTACGAGCCTCCTCAAGAACAATACGGCGAGAAAGAACAACGTTGTTGCGGTTGCGATCCATCTCGATAACACGAGCCTCAATACGAGTGCCCATGAATGCACCAAGATCCTTGACGCGACGGAGGTCAACAAGGGATGCAGGCAGGAAGCCACGGAGGCCAATGTCAAGAATCAGGCCGCCCTTAACAACCTCAATAACCTCGCCCTCAACGGTCTCACCAGCGTTGAACTTATCCTCAACTGCCTTCCAAGCACGCTCGTACTCAGCACGCTTCTTGGAGAGAACCAGACGGCCCTCTTTGTCCTCTTTCTGAAGGACAAGAGCCTCGACGTCCTCACCCAGGGAGATGATCTCTGCGGGGTTAACGTCTTTACGAATAGAAAGCTCACGAGCAGGAATAACGCCCTCAGACTTGTAGCCAATGTCTACGAGGACCTCATCGCGCTCAATCTTGACGACGGTGCCGTTGACAAGATCTCCCTCATCAAAATCGGTGACAGTGCCGTCAATCAGGCTGTTCATTTCCTCATCGGAAATTTCATCCAAAGAGAAGATGGACGAGTTCTGAATCTCACTCAAAGGTGGACCCCTTCCAAAACGGGGCCCCGGTCAACATGGTTGCTGCCAGAGTGCCAATACGTGGACTTCTCTACTCGGAAACTTACATGCTCTCGGGGGCCAACAGATACAGTGCATGGCTTGACGCCACACAGGCAATAGGATAGCGCTCTTCGGCTGATTAAACAAGCCAAAGAGCGCTACTTTTGCACAGCTATTACGCAAGTTTTACAAAATTTCTTCAAAGTTTGTTTCTTGCAAGATGGTTATGTTGTGCTTACGCAAGAAGGCGGTAGCCCTCTTTTTCTACGACAGCTCGATACGTATCAACATTAATTGGATTTTTGCTGAGGATACGTGCCTGACCACCGGCTAGAGTAACCTGCGCCCATGTTCCCTCAATACTATCGAGGGCTCGAGTCACGTGATTGACGCAGTTCTGGCAAGTCATACCACCAATCTCAAATGTCTGAACATAGGGGTAATGAGACTCATCTTTGTCTTCTGGTCCATCTGCAGCAGCAACTTGCTCTGTATTACAGGTAGTAACACCTGTTCCCTCATCAGAGCAGCAGCCTTTTTTGCCCGCAGCAATTCCATAAACACGATAACCCGCAAAACCGCAAACAGCTACAACAGCAAGAATAACAATGATATTGATTGGTGACATACAAACTTCCCTTCTGTTGTTGTTTTACTACCCACCATTTTCTAAATTATTCAAAAAATGATGTTTTTCTCGCTAAATTTAACAGCAACAGCAAAAATCGTAATGCAGCTTAAGCGGAAAGCTTTGCGCCAAGGCCACGGAGAGCCTCAAGAGCATCGTCATCTGGCTCAAGGTTGCAGATAAAGGTCTCAATAACGTTGACGCCCTCTGCCTCAGCATTCTGCTTCCAGGTCTCCATCCAGTCACCGGTTCCCCAGTCGTAAGAGCCAAAGAGAGCGGTTGGCTTCTGTCCAAGCTTGCCGGCGCAATCGTTGAAAAGCTCCTCAAAATCAGGATCAAGCTCCTCGTCACCCATAGCAGGGCAACCAAAAGCAAATGCATCGTACTGATCGCACATATCTGCAGAAAACTCAGAAGACTCAATAGCCTCGGTGTCTGCTGCGCTTGCAAGCTCTTTTGCCATTGCCTCAGTATTGCCCGTCATGGACCAATACACAACTGCTACTTTACTCATACATTTCCTCCTTCTGTGTCCAGGTTCCCCCTGGAAAACTACACATTACTTTCAATACCTCAACAAGAAATCCAAGCACACCCCTTATGCAACCTGACATTTCTTGGTATTGCCATACGATGAGAGAATCTGCGCTAAAGATTCCCCTTGATAAAAACGATGCTTGCACCGGTCTTCTGCATCTTTAAGTCTCTCGAGGCGCAGGCGAGTTTCTTCCGTGTTGTCATAAACTTTCCAAGCACCAGTAAAAAGCTCAGACTGTCCATTCATAAAGCCCTGAACATCAGCAAGTGGATAGCCCAGTACCAGTCCAATCTCGTGCGGAAACGCGGCTTTTCTTGCGTGAAAAGCAAAAATTCTTGAACGCATGCTCTTCATCAACGCCTGCGCTGACTCAGTGGAATGACCAAATGCAGCCAGAAACTCACAGTGCTCTGGTTTGGCGAGAATATCCTCAACAAGCTCAGGTCTATAGGCAACAAACGTCACCTTTCCACCAGAAATAGCAGAGGTAGCAAGGAGCGTTACCCCAAACAGTGAGAGTTCGTGAGTAGCGTTGCATAGAAATGCCCTCAGAGTTGGGTCGGTGCAAATGAGACTTGTGCAAGAGCTACAAGACTTGTGGGATGCAAATGAAAAGAGCGCGGCTGGCTTGACGTGAGCAATAACACCAGCAGCACAGCGAACAAACGTTGTAGCAAAATCGTGACAGAGCTCGGGGGTATACGCTCTCCCAGCATCATTGAAAGCAGGCTTTTTATCAGCAGAATATGTACAGGGAGAAGTAACGTCTAGGAGCAATGAATTCTCAAAAGAAGTAAGACAATCCATACCGTACTTGCTCCCTTCTTAAAAATGCGCCGTCGACTAAAAGGGAGCCGACGGCGCCTGGATTCCGGACCCTTGGAGAGGGGAAAGGTTCCGGGCTGATAAAGCAATTTTGTTAGAACTAGCTCCTGTTATATAAAACCCTTAACAAGTTAACCTCTTCTAACTATTTAAAGTGTAAGCCTTAGCTAACTAAATGCAAGAGAAAACTCAAAATATTTTTACTTTTTGACAGGAAAAAGCTCCCGCCTCTTACTAATAAGAAACGGGAGCTTTAACGCAATCTAAAAAACGTTTTGTTGACGCACAAGTGCGTTCTAGGCAGCTTGTCCTTCAGTTAAAAGCATTTTTACCTCAGAAGGAACATAAGGGTTATGAGCTGCAGTAGTAAGCAGTGACCTTGTGTTTGCAAGCGTTACCATAAGTGTCAGAAGATTGTGCATATATGCAGCAGCACTTACAGTAATAAGACCTGTAACACCCGCAGCGATGAAAGAGCTGTTCAGCGCAACAATCGTGCGATAGTCAGCATGAATCCTCTTCATTACTTGCTGGCCCAAAAGACGCATGATTACCAACGATTCAAGCGAGTCATTTCTGATTGAAATATCAGCAACGGCACGAGCAATATCAGTTGCATCAGAGAGCGCCAGTGAAACATCAGAAACAGCTAGTGCAGGTGAATCGTTAATACCATCGCCAACCATTGCAACGGTGTAACCCTCCTGCTGGAACTTCTTAACATATGCGCACTTATCCTCTGGGAGAATCTGTGCGACGTAGTCATCAAGACCAAGCTTCTTAGCAACACTTGCTGCAACGTTTTCTGAGTCGCCGGTCAACATAACCATACGCTTAACACCAAGAGCACGGAGCTGCGTAATAGTTGCTGCTGCATCTTCTCTTACAGGATCGGTAATACAAATTGCTGCAATAAGTTTTGAATCCTCGGACATAAAGATAATGGACGAGGTTGGAGCAATCTGTGCAAGGTCGTCCTGAATTCCCTCAGGCATTGGGGTCTTCTCGTCATCAAAAATGAAGTGAGCTGAGCCAATGCAGACCTCTTTGTCGTTAACCTTGGTACGAATACCGTGAGCAACAACATACTTAACCTCTGCGTGGAACTCGTCCTTGTGCTTGAGGCCACGCACCTTTGCCTCGTTTACAATTGCGCGAGCCATGCTGTGTGGGAAGTGCTCCTCAATACATGCAGCAAGACGTAGAAGCTGGTCCTCGGTGCGGCCACAGAAGCTGACAATACACTCAACATGTGGGACTGCCTTTGTCAGCGTACCAGTCTTATCAAAGACGATAAGATCTGCTGCAGCGATCTTCTCGAGGTATTTTCCGCCCTTAACCGTCATGCCAAACTTGGCCGCCTCATCCATTGCGCTAGCCACTGCAACAGGAGTGGAAAGCTTAATGGCGCAGGAATAGTCAACCATAAGAACGGTCATAGCCTTAGTGATGTTTCGGGTGATTCCCCAAATACCAAAGAAGGCAAGGAAGCTGTAAGGAACCAGTGCATCAGAAAGGCGCTCTGCCTTAGACTGTGCGCCAGCCTTAAGCTCAGCAGACTGCTCAACCATATCAACAATGTTGTCGATACGAGACATTCCTGGAGGAGCAGTGACGCTTACCATAAGGTCACCGTCTTCAAGAGCGGTACCTGCGTAAACGGTTGAGCCAGGCTCTTTGGTAACAAGGCGAGACTCACCTGTCATGGCAGCCTCGTTCATCTGGCCGATACCTTCAACAACTTTGCCGTCAACAGGAAGAACGCCACCAGCGCGCTGATGCAAAATCATGCCCTTCTCAACCTCAGAAAGGGCAATCATTACGTCCTTGCCGTCAATACGAGCCCAAACGTTCTCAGAACGAGTGATTAGGCCATCACGAAGTGCAAGACGAGCACGGCTTGCCACGTGGTTCTCCATGGCTGCAGAAAGCTCAAGCAAGAACATGACCGTAGATGCATCTGCCCACTCATTTCTTAGAATTGAAGTAGTGATAGCAGTTGCGTCCAAAACCTCAACGGTCAGCTCTTTCTTGAACAGGCGCTTAACGCCTTCCACGACAAATGGAATGGCGCGGAGAATAACGTAAGCGTAGTTAGCAACTGCAGGCAGTGGCAAAGAACGCATAATCCAGCGGCGTGCGAATGTGGTCACAACCTCCATCTGGAAACGATTGTTCTCAAGAGCCATCTCAATTGAGCTGCAGAAGTCTTCAAGGCCTGCCTCTTCTTCTCGTGGCAAGTTCAAGACATCAAAAGCTCCAACAGCTGCAAGTACCTGGTCTCTCTTAAGAGGATCAAACCTCAGCAGTAGAGAGCCATTTGCCATGTGAACTTCTGCATGACGAACACCGTCAACGCGCATCAACCCATAGGAAATACCGCGAGCCTCAGCCTCGTCGATATGACCCAGGTCGCATTTTGCACGAATGCGACCTGAAATTTCATTTGTAATTGTGAAGCGCATGAATTATGCCTGTGCGCCCTCTGCGTCAACTTGCTTGGTAACCTCAGCGCGGATACCCTCCTCAAGCTCAGCAAGGCGAGCGCGAACAGCAGCATCAATCTTAGACTCACGACGAGCCTCTGCAACAACGTCATTAGCCTCGTCAACAACGTTCTGAGTCTCTGCGGAAACGCGATCAGTTACGCGAAGACCACATGCAGTTGCTTTGACAGCTGCCTTATGAAGAGTGCCGTTAGAAGCAAATCCAGCAACAACGCTAGCAAGTGCAGCGCCACCGGCTACAAAACACCATTTGTGCAGTTTCATGTAAATCCCCCATCTGCTAATGCAAATTAATCGGTTAGTGTTCTATCGAAGATAAAATTTTTTGATCAAAAAAACAAGTGAAAATCATTACTAATTAGTTATCCTAATGAAACAATTGTACACAAGTAATTCTTTACCTGCGAAAACGCTTTCTATGGTTAGCCATGGTGTACATATAAATTTTGTGAAGAAGCCAGTCGAGGACGTTACTTAAATTATTGATATTTGCTCATATGAACTATCAAATAAATGAAAAAATAACATTCTCTCTGTGTCGTTATTGTGAAATTTAAATTGTGTACAATTTATTTGTGTTAGGTTACAGCTACTGGGGTACACTACCCAAAGAAATTAAGCCATCCAATGCTTCGGACAATCCGTGGCTAGTTGAAAGGAACATCATGGCAAACACCAACATCTATGACCTCTCCGTAGAAGAGCGTGACGACTCCGTAACTTCCCTCTCCTCTTTTGATGGTAAGGTTCTTCTGATTGTCAACACTGCAACTGGTTGCGGCTTTACCCCACAGTACGAAGATCTTGAGCGCATTTATGCCGCATACAAGGATCAGGGCTTTGAGATTTTGGACTTCCCTTGCAATCAGTTTGCAGATCAGGCTCCAGAGTCTGATGATGAAATTCACCAGTTCTGCACTATGAAATTTGGCACCGATTTTCCACAGTTCAAGAAAGGCGACGTTAACGGAGAGACCGCAAACCCTCTCTTTGAGCGCCTTGCAACAGCCTTCCCCTTCCAGGGTTTTGGAAAGGGCATCAAGGCTCTTGCGCTGGACAAATTTGCAAAAGCAAACAACAAGAAGTTTGGCGACAAAGCTTACATTATGTGGAACTTTACTAAGTTCCTTATAGACCGCCAGGGAAACGTTGTTGCACGCTTTGAGCCAACCACCGATATGGCAGAGGTTGAGGCTGCAATTAAGAATCTTCTTGCGTAAGGCGAGAGGACCGGTCTACTCATGAGCTCTTCTCAGAAAGAAATGCAGTCCGTTGTAGCCGCTAGCACTTTTGCTAGCGGCTCTTCTGCACTCGACACCTCTCCAGACATCCCCGAGCTTCTCCTTAAAAACCAGCTCTGCTTTCCGCTTTATAGCGCCTCAAAAGAAGTGGTGCGCAGGTATACACCATTGCTTAAGCCTTTTGGACTTACGTATACGCAATACGTAACCATGATGGTGCTCTGGGAGCATCGCAGCTTAGATGTAAGCGAGCTTGGGGAATTCCTACACCTTGATTCAGGAACGCTCACACCCCTTCTTAAGAAACTTGAAGCAAAGGGCTACATTGCCAGGCAAAAGACAGATGCAGACGCTCGTAGACTTATCGTTTCTCTTACAGAGTCTGGCTCTGAGCTCAAACAACAGATGAAAGATGTTCCACATCAAATTGGATCCTGCGTCAATCTCACTCCAGAAGATGCAGATGAGCTTCGCCGCCTACTCAACAAGATTCTTGCCCATGTAGAAGAAGGTTAAACAACATGAACACTGCCGCCCACACCATTTCTCCTAAAAAGCGAGAGTCAACCATTGTTCGTACAAGTATCCTAGGTATTCTCGCCAATGTCTTTCTTGCAGGATTTAAAGCAACTATTGGTATCTGGTCAAACTCTATTGCGGTAGTACTTGATGCGGTCAACAACCTCTCTGATGCAATCTCGTCAGTTATTACCATTGCTGGAACCAAGCTTTCAAACAAACAGGCTGACTATTCTCATCCCTTTGGCCATGGACGCCTTGAGTACATGACCACCACCGTCATTGCGGCAATCATCATGTATGCAGGCATCAGCTCGCTTGTTGAGTCTATTAAAGGAATCTTGGAGCCTCAAACTCCTGATTATTCCCCTACCGCACTTATCATCATTGCAGTTGCTGTCTTGATTAAGATTATTCTTGGCAACTACGTGCAGTCTGTTGGCAAGCGAGTCAATTCCGACACGCTTGCTGCCTCCGGCGCTGATGCGCTCTTTGATGCCATCCTTTCAAGCTCTGTTTTAGCAGCTGCACTCATTTATACCTACACAGGCATAAGCCTTGAGGCTTATGTTGGCGTGCTCATTTCAGTTTTTATTATTAAGGCTTCCGTAGAAATGCTCAGTGACTCCGTCAAGGAAATCATTGGTAAGCGAGCAGATCCTGAGCTTGCAGCCCATATTGCAGAAATTGTAAACAAAGACCCTGACGCAAATGGAGTCTACGACCTCATTCTTAACAATTACGGACCTGATAGATACGTTGGCTCGTTCCATACTGAAGTGTCTGATCAGTCAACTGCAATTGATATTGATAACATGATGAGGCGCCTGAGCACCAATATTTATGAGGAAACATCGGGCAAAGTTATTGTGGCTGCTATCAGCATTTACGCCGAAAATCGCACTGATAACAGAATTATAAAGATGAGAAATACCGTCACAAAGATTGCTCTTTCACACGAAGGTGTTCTTCAGGTTCATGGTTTTACTGCTAACCTTGACGAGAAAACCATCGTCTTTGATGCTGTCATTGAATTTGGTTATGACGGAAATGTAATTATTGATGACATTAAAAAGAAGTTGAGCAAGATTTATTCTGATATGGATGTCACCATTGTGATTGATCGCGATACAAGCGATTTGTCCGAGCATGAAGATGCTAGAGACTTGTCTTAAACGTAAACAATTACAGCTATAAAAAGGGGCGAGCCGCTGACACCCAGAGTCAGCGGCTCGTGTTCTACGCTCGCAAGAAAGGGAGAGGGTCTTTCTTCGAGCTACGGGAACCTGAAAAAAGCAAGCAACTAAATTGCTTAAAAACATAGTAAGTTAACCGAGGGAAACTTACAAGAATCTTTTCAACTTTTTTAATTAATTTCCTAAACTCTACAAAAAATTAGACTAAGTTTACATGTCTATGGATTTTTATCTTATATCAAGAAAGTCCGAAATAAACGTGTATTCTCGCCCTTGTTTTTGAATGACCTTTTTAAACATACCTGTCTCTGGTGCGCTTTTTTAATTGACACAAAAAATCCCCCGCACCGAATTGGTGCGGGGGATCAGGTCAGCGTACTAATCTAGTAGTAGCTTATGCCTTTGCAACCTCGGTAAGGTTGGTAAGAATCTTATCGTCCTTCTTATCCCACTTTGGAGCAGGACGGAAGAGCTGGAAGAGAATTGCTGCCAAGAAGGCAAAAGCAATAACAGTCCAGACACCGAAGGAACCAAGAACGAAGAACTCCCAGAACTGGTTGATGATAAGACCAACAATCCATGCAAAAGTGCACTGATAACCAATAGCAAACCAGAACCACTTAGAGTCATTCATCTGACGACGGATGGAACCAATTGCAGCAAAGCAAGGTGCGTCAAGCATATTGAATGCAACAAATGCGCACATTGCACCAACGTGAAGAATGCCACCAGCATCCGTGAACATACCAGCGAAGCCAGACCACATAGTAACGGACTTCTCGCTTGCATCACCAAGACCGTAAAGAACACCAAAGGTAGAAACAAGGTTCTCTTTTGCAATCAGAGCAGAGATGGAAGCTGCAGTTGCCTGCCAGTTTGCAAATCCAAGAGGAGCAAAGATAACGCCGATGAAACCACCAACAGCTGCAAGCAGAGAGAAGTCCATGACATTCTCAGGAGCACCCTCAATGCCTGGAAGGTAACCAAAGACGCCGTTTGCACCATCCCAGGTTGCCCAACCAAAGTTGGAAAGAACCCAGATACCAATAGCTGCTGCGAAGATGATGGTACCAGCCTTGAGGATGTATGCAGAGATACGCTCCCAAACATGCATTGCCCAAGACCTGATAGAAGGCATGTGGTAATCAGGAAGCTCCATAACAAATGGTGCAGGCTCGCCCTCAAATGCCTTAGTCTTCTTCAGCATGATTGCAGAAATAACAATCGCAGCTACACCCATGAAATAAAAGGCTGGAGCAACCCACCAAGCAGAAGAGCCACCAATAAGAACACCCATAACCAAAGCAATAATTGGCTGCTTTGCGGAGCAAGGAATCATGGTGGTGAGCATTGCAGTCATACGGCGGTCCTTCTCGTTCTCAATGGTACGAGTAGAAAGAACGCCAGGAACACCACAGCCAGAAGAAATCAGAAGTGGAATGAAGGACTTGCCGGACAGGCCAAAGCGACGGAACACGCGGTCCATGACAAAGGCAACACGGCTCATGTAACCGCAGTCCTCAAGGAAGCACAGCATGACAAACAGAACAAACATCTGTGGAATAAAGCCAAGGACAGAGCCGACGCCATTAATAACACCGTCAACTACAAGGCTAGTGACAATGGGGCTTGCGCCAGCACCTTCAAGGGCACCGCGAACAAAATCAGGAATACCTGGGACATACATGCCGTACTGGGAAGCATCTGGCTCAGTAGCAGCGCCTTCAACAGCAGTCTTAAAGCCAGCGGCAGTTACGCCACCAAGAGTCTGGAGTTCCTGACCCTCAGCAAGAATTGGGTTGCCGTCAGCGTCAAGCTTAAGAGGATTGTCGTCAGTATCAACGAAGTTGCCATCCTCATCATGAACTGGTGCGCTCAGAGCAACAACGTTCTTCTTGGCAGTCTCTGCCTCAAAGCTGGTGATAGCGTCAGAATCCCACTGTTTAGCTTCGATTGCAGCACGAACCTCAGTGGTATCAATACCAGCCTCGTCAGCTGCGTTGAGATAAGCGTCGATCTGGTCACCATAGTGATGAGAATCAAACTCATCTTTTGCCTCATTGTACTCGGCGTCGCCGATACCCATGAAGTGGAAACCCTTATCAAACAGGTTATCGTTAACCCAGTTAGTAGCTCCCGTACCAACGGTAGAAATGGAGATGAAGTACACAAGAGACATGATGATGACGAAGATAGGAAGACCAAGGATACGGTTAGTAACAACGCGGTCAATCTTCTCGGAAGTGGTCAGCTGCTTTGGAGCCTTCTTGACGCAAGCTGCCATAACGCCAGCAATCCACTCATAACGGTCAGAGGTAATGATGGACTCAGCGTCGTCGTCACGAGACTGCTCAACTGCAGCAATGATCTTCTCAAGCTCAGCGGTTTTCTCGGCAGAAAGGTTAAGAGGAGCAATTGCATTTGCATCGCGCTCGAAGACCTTAATGGAATACCAACGAGAAAGAGTTGCAGGAGCAAGGCCCTCGATTGCAGTAGCAATCTTGCCAAGAGCCTCTTCAACCTCTGGGGTAAAGCACTTAACACCCTCAGCAGGAGTTCCCTCCTGGCCGGCCTTAATTGCCGTCTTTACCAGAGTGTCAATGTTCTTTTTGCGAAGTGCAGAAACCTCAATAACCTCAACACCAAGCTGCTTGGAAAGCTCCTTGGTATCAATAACGTCACCGGACTCCTTGAGCAGGTCAACCATGTTAAGACCAAGGACAACTGGACGACCAGCCTCAAGAATCTGAGTAGTCAGATAGAGGTTACGCTCCAGGTTGGTAACATCGAGAAGGTCAATAATGGCGTCTGGACGCTCATTAATGAGGTAGTCACGAGATACCTGCTCCTCAGGTGAATAAGGAGACAGAGAGTAAATACCAGGAAGGTCGACAAAGGTGACGTCCTTATCGGCACGCCAATTTGCCTGCTTCTTCTCAACAGTAACGCCTGGCCAGTTGCCGACGTAGCCGTTTGAGCCCGTAAGCTCATTGAATAGGGTGGTCTTACCGCAGTTTGGGTTACCTGCAAGACCAATAATAGTCTTTTGTGCCATTAGGCTTCCTCTACCTTGTGAACGTCTACTACTTCAATGCTTGCAGCCTCATCCTTGCGGATAGAAAGCTCGTAGCCACGAACTGTGAGCTCAATTGGGTCTCCCAGTGGTGCTACCTTTTTGACGTGAACCTCAGTACCCTTAGTAAGGCCCATATCCATGATGCGACGTTTCACGGCGCCTACACCCTTTAGCGCAGCAACCGTGCAACTCTCCCCCACCTTAACTTCTTTCAGAGTTGCCATAACCTTCCTTTCATCGAAACACGTATTAAAAGCCGCGGGTTTTACCAGCAGCGCAATACAACAAAGTGTTTAGAGCGGAGAAACCATGATGTGCGACGACATCTGACGGTTAAGTCCAAGTCGTGCACCCTTAACGCTAACAATAACGTCGCCGTTGACTCGTGAAATAACCTTTACCTCGGCGCCCTCAACAAAACCAAGTGTTGAGAGGTGCTGGCGAAGATCAGAAGCACCCTTAACCGTTACGATCAGCGCAGTCTCTCCCTCACCAAGCATGGCAAGAGGAAGAACTGGACCAGAATTTGCAGGACCCTGTGAGGTCTTTTCTGTATCCATGCATCCCCCAAAATAACCGTAGGCAAACTAAGTTTGCTCTTTCGAACTTTTACTTCATTAGTATCAACTAAAAGTTAAGGAAATTCAACTTTCATTTAATAATTAAAGTAAAAATAAGGCGAGAAACTCTGTCTACCAGTAGTTTCTCGCCTTTTAAATATTGCAACTTTATTTCAGGTAGCATTAGTTTTACGTAAACATGAACAATTGTTTGCTCGCATTTACGGTACGCCGTGTGATATCAGCCCGTATTCTGCAAGCCTGCAGCAACACCAGACACGGTGCATAAAATCAGATACGTGATATTTGCGCGCTCCTCTGGAGTAAGCATGTCGTCCCTTGTACGAAGCTCAGATAGGGCATGTACCTGCGTAACCGAGAGAATATTAACAAACGGTAGACGCAAGCGAATAACAGGTCCAAGCACGCGACGATTCTCCAGTGGCCACTTGTTACCGGTGATAGCAAGCACCCACTTACGCGTCAACGACATCTCGGAGAGAACCATCTCTGAAAGCTCAGAACGATCTCCCAGGGCCAAATAAAGCCTTGCAATACGAGCATCAATCTTGGAGATTGACATCTCAATGTTATCGATAAACGTGGTGAACAGCGGCCACTCTTTATATGCCTCACGGAGTCGCTCAATATCCCCTACGGCCTCGCATGCACTACCCAGTCCGTACCAAGCAGCCAAGTTGATACGAGCCTGTGACCACGAGAAAATCCATGGGATTGCGCGCAAGTCATCAAGAGACTTGGCACCCAGACCACGTTTTGCAGGTCTTGAACCAATGGGCAGAAGACCAATCTCTGTCAGCGGGGTAACAACCGAGAACCACTCAGCAAAGCCATCGGAGTGAATGAGCTCCAAGAAGCGCTGCTTGGAGGCTTTATCAAGCTCAGAAGCCAGAGAAGCAAACTTCACGTCTGTCTGGGTGTTTTTCTGCTCAATAGAAGGTGCCATCTGAAGCAGCGTTGCTCCAGCAACAGACTCTACGTGACGGCGAGCAAGTGTTGGGTCACCATAACGAGCAAAGATAACTTCTCCCTGCTCGGTAAGTTTAAAGCGACCGTTTACCGAACCTTTTGGCTGAGACAAAACGGCACGGTTTGCAGGGCCGCCACCGCGACCAACCGCACCGCCACGTCCGTGCATCAAGATAAGGTCAATGGAGTTCTTCTCTGCCCACTCTGCTAAAGCAGCCTGGGTCTTATGAAGTACCAGCGTTGCCGTAGTTGGTCCCTCGTCCTTCGAGGAATCGGAATAGCCCAGCATAACCTCAAGCTTACGGTCTGTCTGAGCAAGACGTGTCTGTACCTCAGGAAGCTGAATTACCTGGTCAAGTGTTGCAACAGCGTTCTCAAGGTCTTCAATTTGCTCAAAAAGCGGAATAACGTCTAGTACAGGAACGTCTTCTTCGTTTGCAAAAGCAAGACGTGCAAGCTTGTAGACATTCTCAACATCCTGAGCAGACTGCGTGAACGAAATAATATAGCGACGAGCAGCGTTAATGCCGTTCTTCTTTTGAATCGAACCAATGGAGCGGAAGGTGTCCAGTACCTCCTGAGTCATAACATCAAGCTTGGCGGGTTTCTCGGCAGTTGATGGGTGTGCCTCAATATCTGCAAGTGCACGCTTGTGCACCAAAGAGTGCTGACGGAACTCCATCTCTACCAAGTGGAAACCAAAGGTTTGAGCCTGCCAGATAAGCTTCTGAATAGGACCGTAAGCAATACGGCAAGCTCCAGCTTGAGCCAGCGAATCCTGAATAACTCGCAGGTCAGAGATAAACTCTTCAGCGTTTTGATACATCAGATCAGCGTTGCGCTCAATAGTAGCACTAAGTCGACCAGAAATGACGCGCATAGCCGCGCGATGAAGTTCAGATCCAGCCTTATCAATGGCGCGCGACGTCAAAGCCTGGCTCATCTCTACCTGCTGTGCCCAAAGATTAGCAAGCGCAGGCGAAGCTGGAGTAGAAATACCATCAAGCGTCAGGCCTCGACTGGCCTCCTTGGTTGCCCTTGCCAGTGCCTGCAGCACGTGTACACGGTACTTCTCGGCAACTTGGCGAGAAACCAGGGCGGTAACGTTTGGATTACCGTCACGGTCAGAGCCAATCCAGCTACCTGGACGGAAAAATGGCGGGCAGACAGGCGGCATGCAACCAGCATTTTCTCCCAGCACCCAGTTATCAAAGCGTCGATATACCGAAGGAACCATCTCAAAAAGGGTGGTATCAAAAATGTTGAGGACGGTATCTGCTTCCTCCAGAGGAGTTGGTTTTTTATGACCGATAGGAGACGTACGGAACAAGCCGTCAATCTCTTGCAGCATGCGACGCTCGTTTTCCATACGAGCAGGACCACCAAGCCTCTGACGTTCATCAAGAAGCTCTGAGATGGTGCGGATTCGGCGCTCTACGTTTTTACGACGAGCCTCAGTTGGGTGCGCGGTAAAGACAGGGTGGAACTCAAGACGATTAAGACGCGCTTTTGCCTCTTCTTCACCACACTCGTCAATAAGCTGCCTATAGGCAACAGTTATCTCATTGATGGGGTCTCCTGCAGAAGATGGATCAACAGATGCCTCACGAGAACGCAAACTGGTAACGCGATAATTCTCTTCACAAAGATTTGCTAAGTGGAAAAAAGTTACAAACGCGCGCATGAGAAGCACTGAGTCTTCCATGCTTAGGTTATCAATGGTAGATGCAAAACGCAGAAAAGCGTTAAGCGATTCTTTCTCTGAATCAACTTTGAGCACCGCATTGATTGCCTCAAGCAGCAAAGGTGCACGAGTTGTAGACAAATCATCTGGTCCAGCTTTAATTGCCTCAACCAGTAAATTGTCAAAGCTCACTAGAAGATCTGGGTTGTACTCAGCAAGTACCTTTCTTACCAAACGCAAAAAGAAGGTAAGGTTATCGCGCAGAGGAGCTGGTGCTTTAAGCGCTTGAATAAGGGTGCGGGCAGCAGCAATCTCATTCCCGCGTCGCTCAAGAAGCGACTGCGCTACTTCAGAAGTTGTTGCACCATCGATGGGTTTCTCGTCAAAAGAAGCATTGCTGGACTCTAGATTTGAATCTTGAAGGTTGCCTGCCATGCTCATCCTTTCCCATATGACTCTGAATACATATTATCTACCATACCCATTTGTAACAATCTTCGTACGATTGTTTGTCAATCTATTACCTAATGTACATCGTGCACTACAATCGATATAACAAATAAAAATTGATATATCAAAGTTTCTGGCCACGCTAAAGAAGATTTTAGGTTTTACATGCTCAATCCATTCAAGAAAAGTCGTACTGCGTACAACAATTCTTCCGTACATAAGCAGGTAGAGCGTCTTCGCACACCTCGCTATGAGCTTGATGACTCGCGCACAAACGGAGGTCAACCTGGCATTGTGGTTACATGGTGGACCAGGCTTCTCTCTGCCGTGGTCTCTGGCGATATTGCTAATCAAGACGAGCAATACTTGGCACATCAAACGTCCCAGGATTATCTCTTCAATGCACTTGGACAAGGTGCCTGGGGTGCACTTTTCCCGCTTTTAACAGTTGTTTGCTCTCAGCTTGTTGGCATTGAACAAGCAGGACTTTTCTCCATGGCATTTGTTGTGGCAACGCTTTTGTTATTTATTGCTCAATACGGTGTTCGCACGTATCAAGTTTCCGACATAGCTGAACAACGCAGCTTTTCCGATTACCAGATTCAGCGTGCAGCTACCGTTGTTGTCATGGTAATAGCGGGTCTTATTTGGTGCTTCTTCAAAGGGTACACCGAGCCCATGTTTTCTATCTGCACGGGAGCTTTGCTCTTTAGGGCAGTTGACGGTATGGCTGATGTCTACGAAGGTCGTCTTCAGCAAAAAGACAAACTCTACCTCGCAGGACTCAGTCAGGCTCTTAGGTGTAGTGCCAGTTTTATTCTCTTTACTGTTGTGTTGTTTGTTACCAGAAATCTTGTATGGGCAAGCTGGAGCATGGGTATTTGTGCCCTTATCACCCTGGTATTTGTTTCTACTCCCCTAGCCATTCTTGAGACCGATAAAAGCGTAAGCATCAAACTTGCAAACATCAAAGATATCTTTGTACAGTGCTGGCCTCTCTTTTTGGCACTTTTCCTCTACAACCTTATTGATTCTTTGCCAAAGTTTGCCATGGAAGGCACGCTTTCTTACAGCAATCAGCTGTACTTCAATGCGCTTTATTTCCCAGCTCACACTATTTTGATGATTTCTACACTCATCTACAGGCCACAGCTCTTCAAACTTGCTAGTTTGCTAGAAACCTCAATTCATAATCCCGCTAATAAGAAACGCTTTGGCGTAATTGTACTTGCAATGTTTGGAGCCATTGCCGTCGTCACCATTGGTACCGCTGCATTTGTCGAGTTCATTGGCATTCCTCTTAACGGCTTCTTGTATGGCGTTGATTTTGAGCAATATCGTGGACTTGCACGTATTATGGTGGCCACGGGTGGACTTTGTGCTGCAATTGACTTTTTGTACCAGCTCATCACGATCATGCGAGTTCAAAAAGCCGTTACGCGCGCGTACCTCATTTCATTTGCTGTATCCATCCCCATTATCTGGATGATGGTCAGCTTTACAGGTCTTAACGGCGCAGTTATTGGCAGTTTCTCATCCATCCTTATCCTCTTCTTGCTGCTCATCAGCGAATACGCTGTAGCACGTATGAAAAACTAGCAAACCAATTGATACTCAAACGCAAAATCCCTCTACTCCATACGAACTGCCTCCCATTTCTTGGACACGAGAAATAGGAGGCAGTTCAAAACACACCT
>CALKTD010000028.1 GCA_937997345.1 uncultured Atopobium sp.
CCCATGAGGAGCTTATCTCGCACAGCGGTCCCTACCATGACTTTGTTGAAGCTCGCTCGCGTATTGAAGGCTGGCAGATTTCTAAGTAATGGCGAGATACATGCAAAGTATTGGGAAATAAGTACAGATGAATGAACAATTAGAGTCACCTGCTCTGCGGGTGACTCTATGTTTTGCTTGAGGATGCACTCAACAAGCTAACGTCTATTGATCTAAAACAGCACTATAACGTTAAAACGAGAAAAGCAGTTAAACCCACTTATCACCGTACGGAATTCGGAAGTAATCCAGTGTGGCTTTGAATCTATCTTGAGCTGTAAGGCACGTATCAAGAAGATAGCTATTCTCCTTATCCCACTTAGAGAGTCCACGATAGTAGAAAGACTTCATGTCATCAGAAATGATGAACGGAACAACGTCATGGGCAAGACATTCTTTAAGCATAATCAACCTGCCGACACGTCCATTGCCGTCTTGGAATGGGTGAATGCGCTCAAAGCGAACGTGGTAATCAACAATATTTTCAAAGGAATGGGAGCTGTTTGAGTTATATGCCCTTAACAGCGATTTCATCTCTTTGGCAACATTTTCTGGGAGAGTGGTTTCTCGCCCACCGACCTCATTTGGTAGGCGTTTGTAATCTCCAACAGCAAACCAATCCTTTGCAGAATCTGTAGTTCCCGTTTTTAGAATGCGGTGAAGTTCTTTGATGATGGCCTCTGTAAGGGGGTCTTTTGCATGGTCAATCACATAATCGATAGCGCGAAAGTGGTTCTGAGTTTCTACAATGTCATCAATGCGAACAGGATTTCCTTCAACGCCGATAGTCGCCGTTTCAAAAATCATGCGTGTCTGATCGAGGGAGAGTTTGCTTCCCTCAATGTGATTAGAGTTGTAGGTAAGCTCAACTTGAATCTTATGGTAAATGCCGCCCTTTATTTTTAAGGCCTTTTCTTTAATCAAGCGCGAAAGCAGCGGACTTGTTGACGAGGTTTTAGCGTTTTTTCGAGAAGGCTTTACTGCATCGGCTGGAATGTTCCAAGTTTTTCCCACGAGAAAAGCACCTGGCACGCGGCCATTAGCGCAATAATTGCGGACACTTCTCTCGGATATGCCCCAGAGCTCAGCAATCTCTACTGCAGAAAGAAATCCCATCGAGCTTCACCTCCCTATCGGCAAAAACTGATGAGATTATTATAGCAAACGAGGCTATTTTTTGCCGATATCGGCAAAATTTATAAGAAAAATGATTAAGTCAAACAATGAAAATACGAAACGATTTCGCACAGTTGAGGTTTATCTTTCTCCTCTAACTTTTACGGGTTTCTTTTCCGGAAGCTCAGCATACATACCATCCAGAAGTTCCAGAACAAGCGCCGTCTCTTCAAACCTATCAAATACATGCATTAGTGTTTTTGAGCCTTCATACGGATAACGCAATTCTGAATCAGCAAGTAACGTATCCGATGTAGGCGTTCTCTTCAAAAACAGTTCATTGTCACCAATATCACCTATCAACTTGCCATTAAGATACACAAGATATCCGCCCATCATGGATCTTATGGTAATATCGCCTGCTACGGAAAAGACTTCACGAACATATTCATTGAATTCATTCACCTTGATGCCTTTCATCAAATTTGAATTTGTACGACTTAGCTGACACCATCTTAACAGGCGCTTCTCGCCAAGTATTAAGATGGCATATTCGTCCAATCGAACTCAACGCTTAGCTGAGAAGGCTTGTGGATTATACGCCGACAGGCTCGCCGTATTCACGGAACATAGCATCGCGGTTGACGACCCACTGCTTCCCGTACTTGCGGGCATCCACGCCCGGTACTATCTTTCCGTACGCAATGGCTTTACGCAGAGTCGATTCGCTCAGGCCTCAGAGCTCGCTTGCGTCCGAGAATGATATGAGACCGTCAAAGGGCGTCGCAACCTCCGCTCCTCTCTCCCACAGCTCATCGCCTGAGAGGTTCAGTTCGTCGTTCCAGACAATACCATATCCGCCTCACAGTCACGCTGCCGAACAGAGCCTCGTCCTCCAGCGCCCCGAAGATAGGGAAACGCCGCTCAAGTGACTTCACGTCGTAGATCTTCGTGGTGCCGTTAGCGAACTGCACACTCAGCCTCATGCCAGGAAGGGCGGCGACGTCCTTTACCTTGTGAAACATCATTGTATGCAGTCCTCTATCCCGTAGAACCCTGCAATCGTTGACATCTAAGCTCCTTTTATTCCCTGTTATAATATTGCGTTATCGTGATTCTATCGAGAGGACACAGTGCGTAAAGCAAGCTTCCCGTCTTGTAGGCAAGGAGACGGTTTCCAAAAGATGAGACTAAATGCGACTACCTGCCGTTAGATGCTAAAAGAATGCACGAGCTGAGCTACTCCTACTCAATCATTGCAAAAACAAAGAACGTGAACTCAGCGGATTGTCTGACCGGATAGTATATTTTTTACGTTTGCGAAGCCCGTCCAAACTGGCACTCAACTGAAACTCAACACTGAGTTCCACTTCAGCACACGATAGTGAGAATGGACATGGGTCGCTGGAAGGCAAATTTGAATTAGCTTCTGCAAGGGTCTCGTAATTTCCCAGAGAACAAACGGTCCGGCCTGCAAAGATAAAAATCGGCAAGTTCGACCTACCTCTCATACATCCAAATCATCGAAAACCATACGTTCTGCATCGGTCTGCTGCTGGTGTTGGAAATTGCGGTTTGATGGCATGGTTTGAACTCGTCCTGCAATTCGAGGTTTCAAACTAGGCCGCTCGGTGTCTCTTCGGCTTTATGGAATCAACACGGACGGGCTGTATAACGTCTTTCATCAAACCAGAGAAGCATCGTCCGACATCCTATTCTTCTCCGCATCAACGAAGGGATCGACCCCGTATCCCATCACCTTCCACGCGCCTGACTCCCAATCAGCAGCCACAGCGGTTCCATCTATCCGGGAGAGGCGGATCGACGCAGTCCACGATTTACCTAAAGAGCAAAGCCTTACTTTTGCGGTGGCTACCGCGGCAGCGGACCTGATAATCTCCTCTATCTCGTATCCCTCAATCGGATGAGGAGAATAGAGCTCTCTCGCCTCACCGGCCTGCTCACTTGGTGTTTTGCTCGTGAAGTTGGGAAAGAACAACCCTAACGTCCCGTAATTTTTCGCCTTCCAAGCCTCGAGGAATCCTATGCAACCTCTGACGAGCTCTTCGTCTGGATCTGTGGGATGCTCAAGATCCACCTGGTGTTTCTTCCAGTTCTTGAGTCTTCTCTCATTTTCGACATTGCGCCTCTGCGTACTCGAGAGGTCCTTAAGCACTTGAACAATATTACGAGGGTCTTCATCTCCAGTCTCTCGTTTCTTAACCTCAGCATCAACCCAGTCTCCGACGGCAAAGAGCATGCACCACGCTTTTGAGGCAACCACATCGTTATCATAGTCGGTGACCATCCCGTGCATAATTCCATGACGAAAGACTTCGCGAACTGGTTCGTCTATTCTCGCGTGAATTGATTTCGTGAAGACCTTCTGGATAGACGGAAGCCCATCCCAAACGGTCGCGACACAGTCTCCCACATGGAGCTCTTCGGATTCCCTCGCATGGAGGCCCTTCCTCCCTTCGGATCGGAAGGTATCATTTACAAATCCATCCATCACAGTGACCGTCACGAGGACCGAACTATAGTAACGCCCTTGGAGGTAGTCTTGCTCAGCCTTTTTCAGAAGCGGTATGCGCGGACGCATGTCGGGAAAGCGGTTCAGTCTGGTGATCATTCGCCGCAAAACCTCTTCCTCTTTGAGATATTCGATGAGCTCTTGCTCGGCTTCTTCGGGCGTAGGCTTGCCGACGACCGCGCGCATCCTCTCGAGGTTCAGCGCATCTGAGAAGACCCAGTTCCTATCACCCAATAGACGGTAGAAGTTATCGACGAGCAAGACGAGGCAGTCGAGCTCTTCTCGAACTTTACGCGCGCTCTTTCTCACCTTGTCATTCCTGAGCAGCCTTCCAAGCCATTCGAGTCCCAACGCGCTGCGCCTTAGTTCCTTGATGGAAGAGAAGTTGTTAACTGATTCGTGCTTACTTGGATTTTCGTGGTTTTCTCTTGTCATCAATGCCTCATCTCGAATTTGTTTTGCCGGCCTGTGACGTAAGTCAAAATATGATAAATGCTTTTCTTCAAACTAGATAATCGCATAGAAGTGGCTGAGTCTCTGCTTTTTGTTGTTTGCTAGGCATAATACCAAACCAGCATTCAACAGTAAGGGGAATTGAGAGGTTAATTGTGAACCTGCCTTATCTCCCGGCCAATCAGAACAGGTCGCCATCAGCCTTGAGGAACTCCATGAGATTGAGGTGCTTTACGCCATCGCGCTGGCTGCGCAGGGAATCGAGCGTAAACAGGTAACGCAACCAACCGTCGCGGATCTTAGCGAAGGGGGCGTATTCGCGACGCTCGACGTCTGGATCCGCAACGGTCATAGACACCTGTACGTACGCGTACCCGTCATCCTTTCTGGCAATGAAATCGCACTCGAGCTTCCCTATGCAGCCGACACTCACCGAATAGCCCTTTGAAAGCAAGTGGATGAAGAGTGAGTTCTTGAGCGCAGAACCGTAGTTGATGCGCGCGTCGATATTGCATGCACGATATATCGCGAGGTCAGCGAGATGGTACTTCTCCTCGCCGCGCAGCGACCGGCGTGACTTCATGTCAAAGCGGAGGGCACCTGTACGCAAGCTTCGCGTTCTCGAGCAGATCCAGATAGCCCCCAAGCGTCTGCTTCTTGACCCTCACACCCTCCACGGAGTCGAGGTAGCCAACGATGTTCGTAAGGTTCGTCGTCGCGCCGAAGTTGTTTATGACATACGATGTAGATCGCTCGAAGGCGATCCCCGTTGCATATCCTCTTCCGGGAGCGGATGTCCTTCTCGAAAATCTGCCCGATAACGTCACGCACGTAGGCATCCTTCTCCACACCTCCATCTATGTGCAGCGCGAGGGAAGCCGCCAAGGATGAACCACTGTTCAAATTCCTGTGCATCGGTTATGGACTCCATACCGAGAAAGGCCTTCATGCCCAGGTACTCCGAGAACCCGATCGTGAACATCTCGGTCTCGACATAGCGCCCCGTGAGCTTCGTCGCCAAATCACCTGACAAAAGGTACGAATTCGGCCCCGTTGGGAAGATCGAAAAAACCGCCGTCGTTGCGGTAGGCGTTGACAGCCTCCTCAAAACCTTTTACGTTCTGCACCTCATCAATGAACAGATATTTCTCGCTACCATCATCAACAAGCGCGTCGATCGCCGATTCAAGCTGTAACAGAGTTGCAACGCTGCGGTACTTTCTGGAATCGAGGTCAATGAAGGCTATGTTTCTCGAGAACGCCAGACTCCACGAGCTCTTCCGCCACGATTGCGATGAGGCAGGATTTCCCGCAGCGGCACACCCCTGTAATCACCTTGATGATGTAGTCATCATTGTAGAACGGACGGATCTTCTCGGGGTAGCGCTCCCTGCGGTAAAGTTTCTTCCCCATAATCCCCTCTGGCTTCTGTTAACGGGCACTTATTGCGATTATATACAAGTTATGCCCCTTAACGAAAACGTTCACACGCTTCCTTCCTCCGAACCTCCGAACACGCCCTCCGAAGAAACAAAACGATACATGTCACCCCCCCACTGATGGCGCAGATCATGTACATACAAAGAATACGGTTCTATGACGCACGCGCCAATTTTCCGAAATTAAATTTATTATTTACACTCGAAAATGAAATATTGATTTTAACCTGATTAAGTTTTGTTTCTTGATACGATTTGATTCAGATTGTACAAGAACAGCCGCGTGCGTGAGAGTCTGGCCCACGACGGTAAGACCGTGTTCTATGACAGCACCTATCCGAAGATCTTTGGTGACGAGGTCATGGACGCCTACATAAGCTCGTGAAAAGCGTTCATCTCGCTTTTCCAAGACAATGAGAAGTATAATGTAATCATGCAGGTCATCAGGTAGATTAATTCAGCAGACACGGCATGGCTAGGATAATGACGAAAACGATGCCGAACAGGAAGTGACTATTCTCATACGAAAGGAAGCAGGGAGGAGTGAGCACGCTTGAAGATTGAGCCCTTCTATTGCGACATGCACATACACACCTACACGGACGCCAACAAGCGCAAGGGCACACGCTACGATGTTGAAAAGCTGCTGACTCGGGTGAGAGCCTGTGCACACGGCAGTAAGGCGATGATTTCTCTTACCGACCACAACGTCATCAATGCCGATGCCTACAAGGAAGCACTCGGGAAAGCCGGTGACGATGTCGTTCTCATTCTGGGTGTGGAGCTGCATGTAAAGGCAAATGGCCCGAAGCCGTACCATGCTCACGCATACTTTAACGTAGAACCAAGCGATGATAGCATCGAGGCACTTAACAAGGTGCTCGACAGGCTGTATCCGAATAAGCTGCCAAGTAAGGATGATGAAATCCCGCAGCTGCCGGAGATTCTTAACGCGTTTCAAAAGCATGAGTTCCTCTTTTTACCCCATGGCGGACAAGCGCACGGGACATTTGACAAAGCGGTCGGCGCTGACGAGCGCTTTGACGATCTCATGATGCGCAGCATTTACTACAACACGTTCGATGGTTTCACCGCTCGATCGTGCGCAAACGTCGATAACACAGTGCTGTATTTCCAGCGCATCGGGATTGATGAATTCACCAACCTGCTCACCGGATCGGACAACTACGACCCGACAAAATACCCTGAACCAAAGAGCTCGGACGCCGATGAATTCACACCTACATGGATTGTCGCCGAAGCCAGCTTCGATGGCTTACGAATGGCTCTGTCGGAGAAATCAAGGCTTCACTACTCGATCGAGCCGCCCGAGAGTTTTTCTAGGCCTACTCCTTCAATAGAGCGTATTCGACTCAACAAGGACAACATCGACATTGATGTTGATCTAACGCCTGGGCTCAACGTAATAATTGGCGGCTCTTCGACTGGCAAGACGCTTCTTCTTGAAGCTATTGCGAGACGGACTGGCATTCTGAAGCCCGAGGAAAGGCACAGCTTCTACGACAAGTTCGGAATCAACGATGTGGAACTGGAACGCAATGACCAGACGGACCCCTACTACATCAATCAAAGCTACATCAGCTCGGTTGTTGGCAAGTCGGTAGACCATGACACGATCGAGAGCATCCAGATTCTCAAAGACGTTTTCCCTCAAGACCAAGACGCTTCGGATGTGCTTGACACGAACTTTGAGAATGTGCGTAGTTTGGTTTCGAGTATGTTCGCTGCATCGGATGCCGTCCACGAATCCGAGCAGATGCTGCGTCGTCTTTCCGCTCCAAACGACCTTATAACGATAGACTCGCTAGATAGCAATCCCATCGCAATCATGCAACCGAGCGCTCAATTGGAACCGCAGCTTCTCTGGAAGCCTGCCGTTGAGAATGAAGCACGCACCGCTTTGGCTGAACTCGAGGAGATGTTCGAAAGCAACCCCCTGTTGCCATCAATCCGTAATGAGGTTGAGGCTTTGACGAAGCAGATTGCTCGTGGCAAAGAAACAACAGTGATGGAAAGAAAGGTTGCATTAGTGCTAGCTGACGGAGCGCAGGAATACAGCACCGCTCAAGGCGCCTCCAAGGAGAGCGATAAGAAGAAGCGTACGAGCGTGCAGAATCTCCTGTCGAGCATCGTTAAGCTGCGGAACGGTCTCAGGGATTTCGACGATGCCAAGGCAGAACTCCTTGAACAGGAATTCGAAGATATGCCCAAGCAAGTTGACCTAGCCGGACATCACCTGGGTGTAGTCTACTCGTTCAAGATGTCAGCCCAGTTTCTGCTCGACGACATCAATATGCTGCTTAACGCCGACCATAAGTTCGGGTCAATCGATGAAGTCACGGCGGAAACGTTGGCCGACTCTCTGGCCGGTGCTGACAGGAGACGCAATATCACAACTATGTCAGCCTATGGAAATGCAGTGTCCGCCAACCTGGAGAAGCGCAAGAAGAGGACCTTCAGCATCAAGACCAAGGCTGGACTCAACTGGAACGACCTCAGCGAAGGCAGGAAGACAGCCGTTCTTCTAGACCTCATTCTTGCATTCGACGGAAACTTTGCGCCCCTGATAATCGACCAACCGGAAGACAATCTCGCCGCCGATTACATCAACACAGGTCTGGCAAACGCCATCAAAGAGAGCAAGGCAACGAGGCAGACAATCGTTGTCACCCACAACGCAACAATTCCGATGCTCGCAGACGCTCAGACCGTGGTTCTCTGCCAGAGCGAAGGGGACAAGCTCGTTATTCGCTCAGCTCCGTTGGAGGATACCCTCGGTGGCAAACGCGTGCTCGACTGGATAGTCGAGATTACCGACGGCGGAGAGCCCTCGGTGCAGAAGCGCTTCAGGAAATACAACTTCAGACGATTTGGAGGACGATAATGTCACTGAGATTGACCTTTGCGCATGCCTCTAATGGAAACGCCACGGCCACCATGTCCCTTGATGGGGCAGATCCCGTAGCATTCGATTATGTGACGCTCGTTAAATGGCTCTTCGATAATCAAGACGCTGCCATTGAGGTCAATATTGCGGAGTCTTACACCGACGATCAGAAGAAACGTATTGAAGAGCTGCTTCAAAAGATTAAGGAAGCAGCAAAGAGCGGTAATGCTGAGCCAGCTCTACGGCAAACAACCGTGAAGATATCCCATTCTAGGGACCTATAAACCATACCTACACGCCTTCTCAATAGCGCTTGGATACAGGTCCGCACCATCGAAGGTTTGGAACGGCTGCGCTAGAGCCGAATCTAGGAGTCCTTCATCGCGCAAGCCGCCAAGTCCGCCGAACTGTTCAATCGTCACCGCCCTATGATGACCTCGTCGTCACCCCATAGGATGCTCCGTGTAACGCGCAAGCGTTCGTCCCGAGCGCTCGACTCCCCGGAGTCCCATACCATCAATGAGCACGACTATATATCTTGCGCCCCATTCGACCCCGAGCGCTAGAACCCACGGGAGGAGTAATCGAGGCTACGACGAGGAGTTGTCTTCCTGCCCGCCGATAGCTCCGCCGACAGGGAGCGTGACGGTCTTGCCGGCATAGTCCAACACCGCGTCACGCCAGATGCGGATAACATCTTGGTCAAAGACGTACTGTATCGACCTCATGATACGTGACGGGTCATACATCTTAGTGCCAGTATCGAGGACCACATCGGGCACGGACGCCGGGGGCATCGCTCTCTTTGAGAGTATCGGAAGATCGTCGCCCTTTCTGGCTTTATCGAAATGTCCAAGCAGATAGGTGCCATCCGGATGCATAGGACGCATTGGGGATGACTTGAGAAGCGCCCGAAAGGTCTTGAAGACCTTCCGCTCGACAGTGGATTCCGCATAGTAATAGGACACCTTTCCATCATACGGATTCAGGTATACGTGGTTGCAGAAGTCCACGTCAACGATGCAGCCATGGATATCACCGTAGCCCCCTACGGCTCGGACTTCCTTTGATATGGCATCAAGGGCTCGCCTGTACGGCGCGAACGCGTTCCGGACACCATTGGCATAACGAGACATGTTCTCGTAATAGTACTCCTTCGAATGATCAAGGCGATTAAGGCTGCCCCCGACCAGGAGATTCAGGTTCGCACCGCTTGAGAACATGAACATGTACGTTCCCTCGCGCTTGAGCATCCAGATAGTCCCCTTGCGCTTGAAAGGCTCCATCGATATCCCGCGGCCACGGTTGAAGTCCTGATATTGCACGGTCGTTATCTCGTAAATGCCGTCAAGCCATCCCTCGAACGGGCCGTATCTACCGCAGACAATCAGCTCGTCGAAGCGCCACTCGCAAGGCTTGTAGCCAACCTGGTTGTTTGAGAGCACCGTCGTACCGTCGTCCTTGCGCAGGATGACGTTCTGGTGAGTATGCCCGTTCACGTAAACCCAGTCGGGATTGAGGGCGGCATTCGACCAGTCGTGCACAGGATTGTGGGTGAGCACGATAACGCGACGGTCGCCGACACACCGCAGCATCTTCTCGTAGACCATCCGAAAACGTTCCACTCGTCTTGCGTCCTCGTCATAGTCGAGCGTACCACGGTAGATGTCCCCGACCTCGGCGTTGAACGTCGGGTTCAGCGCAGAAAATCCTGTTCCCCCGAGCACGAGGAGCGTGGACTCACGGCAGACCTCCATGAGCTCTGCGTCGTCGATCTTGAGGAGAATCCCTTCGCGTATATGCCTGAGGGCGACACCCCTATGCAAAATGAGAAGGCTGTTGTCGAGCAGATAGACGCCGAGCTCCTTGAGCTTGTCACGGTAGCTGACCATAACGTCGTCAAGCGGTCGATTCCTCTTCTTCCCATCGACGCCGAGATCCCACAGCTCGTGATTTCCCAAGACCGCTATTCGGATCATATAGGGCAGCCCGCGGCTTAACGCACTATAGAAAAGGGTGGTCAGCTCCAATCCATCCGCAACGTCCCCACCGATGAGCACGACTCCCCGTCCACAGTTGACTTCTTGCGAGGATTCTATGCCTCTCTCGGTTCCGAAACCGTCAACGGTATCGTCGAGAGAGCTGACCAACTCGGCGACCTTCTCTTCAATCATCGGCTCTACCTTGAAGAGAGTCTTGCCGCTTAGCCTTAGTTGGTGTTCAAGATGGAGATCGGTGACGTAGTAAACGTGTAGTGAGGATTCGTCTGGCTCGTCCCTCACCATCAGTTCCGGGGATTCGCTGCTTCTCACAATGGAGCCGTCAGGTGCGGTCATTCTCGGGATTTGCAGCCCGGTAGCCACCTGCAGCTTGGTATTGTCCCGTGGCTTTGCTGAACTTATAAGCTCCCTTTTGACTTCCTCCGGAAACCAATCGAAACTCACATCATCGCCCCCGAGCCTTTTTGCCTGGAGGCACATCTTCTTTGTGCGGAGATGCTTCGGAACGTACTGCAGAGCGAGCGGAGACGACTTGAGCGCCGTCTTGATGAGCCGACGGTTCTCATTCGTCGGAGATGCTATGAGACCGTAGTACTTCCAATTCTCCGAAATCAACTTGATACACGCCTCAATGTCGACGAAGGCATCACGCACTCCCGAAATGCTCGCGGGAAATAGAGATACGGACAGGTCCGCAAGCTCCCGTGACATGAAGGCATCCGGAACACGGCTAATTGGCCAGGACAATTGCCAAAGACGGAATCTTGAGTAATCGTCACTCGTTGGCGGAACTCCTTTCAGAAGTGCCTCAACGGGATGACATATCGCTGACTTAGCAAGCTCACAACTCATAAGTTCAGGCGGCACGTTGGAGATGGCGGCACCGTTTTTCTGCACGGCCAACTCGCAGAGCTCTCGGCCGACATTACCTTTCAGAAATTTGTCAGGAACATATGCGAGGGCGGAATCTCTCCCGCCATTCACACGGTTGTCGTTGCTGACCGCCGCCTTGCAGAGGTCATAGTCGGCGATGCGGGCTGGCACATATTGGAGGGCCCGCCCATTACTCGAGACAGCTGCCATGCAGATGTCGTACGAACGACGCTCCTCTGGCACGCGCCAGAGCGCTTCGCCCTCGTTCGACATCGCAGCAAGGAACATCGCGTCATCGAGGTACTTCTCCGGAACATAGGGAAGGTTGTACGCGTCCCTCTCGCATGCTTGTAAACACAGATTGTACGTCATCACACATTTTGAGGCGTACTTAAGGACATGAAGTCGGGAGGCATAGTGTTGGTGCCAGTCATTCATATCGTATTCGAACTCAATGGCCTTACGAAGTGTCTCTTCGGTCTGACCGCGCTTTCCCATCGCCTTCAAACCCCATGCACCGGGGTATGAGGCCATGTCCGAAGCAGCGGAGCTATCTACTTTCCTCAGAACCAGATCGAGAGATTGTTTGAGGGAGTTGCTGATGTCTGAGTCCATGTGGCCAACCTTTTCCAATACTACGAAATACAGGCTACAGTTACGAATATAACACCTATGGGTGGCAGCATAGCCTTCCATGTCGCCTTTTCCCGAGACATACGGGGATAATCAAACCTTAATCGAAGGATCATAATGGTTCTGAATCAGATGAGACTGCCTATCTGCACGGTGGGAAGGGCTTCTTGTTCGGCGAGCTTGTAGACCATGGACTTGGATGCTCGTAGGAAACGCGGTAATCTCCTGTACGTCCATGAGGAGCTCGTTTACGACGTCCTAGGCAGGTTCGGGCGTCTCCGCCTTCTGAAACTGAATCTGAATTTGCCCCAGTTTGGTTAACAAATGAAGCTCTGCTCGCAGCGATTGCCGCAGCGGACAGAGGGGAACAATTGCCACGCCTGATTATTCGAAGCGCGAAAATCCGAGGCCGGACTCACCCTTCTGGTCGAAGGAAGCCACCTGCACCACCGTCACCGTGAAACTTGGATGCGGCCTCGGGTCGCTCTCCTATTGAGCCAAGGCTGATGACGGCGGAGAATTCGAAAGCGGTTCTTACAAATAGAGACTGAACAATGAGTCATGGTCGAGTCTTAGGACAGTCCTACTCATGTAGGTCCTCGTAATCTTTCATGAAGTCGATCATATTGAGATGTCTCGCGCCCTCGCGCTTCTGCAGGAGCGGGTCCAACGTGAAGAGATAGCGCGGGTACCCGTCTTTGATGTGTCTGAACGGCCTGTACTCACGCTCCTCCACATCGCAGTCTGCGATCGTCGTGGACACCTAGATGTAGGCATAGAGATCATGCTTCCTGACGATGAAGTCGCATTCCAGCTTGCCGATTCGCCCGACCGAGAGCCTGTGCCCTCGGAACCTGAGATAGACATAGAGCACATTCTCCAGAGAGGGCTCGTAGTTCAGGCGCACATCGACGTTCCGAGCGAAGTAGATACCGGGGTCGGCAAGGTAGTACTTTTCCTCCCCCTGAGGGACTTCCTAGATTTCAGATCGAAGCGCTGGCATCTGTAGAGGATCTTCGCGTCGACGAGCATCTGGATGCACGCCGACACGGTCCTTCTCTCGACGTCGATCTTCTCGACGTTCCTCAAGTGGTCGACAAGGTTGGTGAGGCTCGTCGGCGCGCCGTAGTTGTTGATGACGTAAGTCATGACGCGCTCGAAGGCTTCAACGTTTCGTATCTTGTTCCGGGACCGGATGTCCTTCTCAATAATCTACCCCACGACGTCTTCGATGTAGCGGGCCTTCGCCTCGATGTCGTCGTACTCAAGAGAGCGGGGAAAGCCGCCATCAGCGTTGAACGCGTTCACGACCTCCTCGTAACCGCGAACGCTCTAGATTTCGTCTATGAAAAGGTACTTGAAGTCGTCATCGACAAGCCGCGACTCAATCGCAGACTCAAACTGGTCAGGCGTCTTGATGGAACGATTGCCGCGCTTGTCAAGGCCGAGGTAGACAGAACACCTCCTAGCAACAGCATAAGCTAGGAAGTGTTATTTGGCGTTTAAGAAACCAATATTTTTGAAATAATAATAATTGCTACCTTAAATAGGGCTTATCGTTACTCCCACTCAATTTCCGCATAGCCTGTTTGCATGTAGTCAGTGAGGTAGGCGAGCTGAGATTTTCTCCATTCCCCTATCTCGGAAACCGTATAGTCACCCTGTAGCCAGCGGCGACTACACGCTCTGTAGTCACCTGGAAAGAGTATTTTCGCCCGATCGAAGAATGACATGTTTGACTTGCAGAAACGTTGACCGATTGCGCACAACTAACTACATGGGCGGAAGCGGCATTGGCAGGCGGGGCGCTTTTCGACCCAAGAGTGACAAATCCTGAGTGAAGATTGGCAGAGCTGAACTGGGGAAATGCACTTTACAACAAACGAAGTGACTACATACCGATTCTTCTCACGCCCTGCTTAGTACAACGAACATTCGCGTCTGATGTAGATGATAAAATTGAGCCATCATTGCAACGTACTACAGGAGGCAACAATGGATGATCTTTCGATTGAGGTTGACCTTACATGCCCAACTTGCGGCTGCGCAAAATTCAAATCGGAGCAGCCCGGAGAAGATGAAGATTACACCGATGACCGGCCATTCACCTGTGCGCACTGTGGCAGGACCTTCACTCGCAAGGAACTCATAGAGGCGAATGCCGAGTCTATCGATGCTGCCGTTGACGATATACAGGACGAAATCGTCGAAGCAGCCGCGAAAGAGCTGAAGAAGGCATTCAAAAGATGGGAGATCTAATGAGTGCTGAGCTTTCACTTGTCGCCACGTGGGCGCCTATCGTTATTTCTGTTGTAAGCCTTATCCTTACTGGCTTTTTCTCCATTAGAAGCTACCGTCTCGATAAAAGCGATAAAGAGCAAAATGCAGAACTTCGCCGAATTCAGAAACAACTAAGCGAGTTGCAGCTGCAAAAAGCTCAGGAGGATGCAGCTGCAAAATCATCCTCAAAAGTCGAAGCATGCCATGTATTGGTCGGACTCAAGAATCATTACATTCGCATCGCAAACGTCGGGGGCACGGTTGTGACGGACGTGACTACCACGTGCGACAATGGTCCTTATTTCTATAGTCACGACAAGGAACCATTCGAGCGTCTGGAACCTGGAGAAAGCTTCGACCAGACCGTACTCTTCGCTGATGGATCGCCGTCAAAATTCACAATCACCACTCACTGGCGCAACGTCGATGGCGGTGAGCACAACCGAGATAACATCATCACATTGTAGATGACTGCAGCCGGTAGGCAGGCAGCCGACAAATCATAACCTAGCGTAGCCCTAACGTCCCGCATGACTTTGCGCACGCGCCTCCCAGCGGACATCTCTCTGCTTGCCTCGGCGAAGGGACAAGATTTTTTGGGTCTCGTTGCGACTCAAGTGCATTAGATTCAAGGCGAGAGGACAGTAGGCCGTCCCATGAAAGACGACATTTGCCAGATACCACACGATGCGTTCCCGTGACCTACGGGAATATCGGATAGTGGTTCCGAAAGTCGCGAGAATGCCGAGGTAGAGATACGGGGATCTGCTACCTCCTCGACATCCGAAACATACGACCTACCCGATGGCCTTATGGACTTGTCGCAGATCACCGATTACCTGCGCATATCTAAGACGTCGGTCATAAGCTCATCGAACGTCAAAAGATCCCCGCCATAAGGATTGGGAGACTTCTACGCGTCAGGAAAGATGAGCTAGACGAAATGCTCCGCGCATGGCCAACGACATCTGATCGGGGCTCCCATGCCCGCACACCCCTTGCGACAGGAACTCACCGCATCGCCACAACCGAAGGGAGACCGATGCCGTGGCCTAGTCGACATCCAAACTTTGCTGCCAAAGTCTATGGACGCAAAAAAGCGCACACCGGAAAAATCCGGTGTTCGCTTGTCTTTCCCCCAATAAAAAACTAGAGCAGACCCGGTGGTCCCGCCCTTACAAAACCCAAGGGTTTTTCATGCGCACGGTTCTACCCAACCGCAAGCGCGCCGTCAAGCCGACCATCCGAACATACAGTGCCTACCCCCACTCGCACGCTTCCGGATTCCAGTACCTGCTGCCCGCTTCTCCCCTGATTGCGGGATCAAGGAGCCTACCGACAAGCTCGGATGCGACAGCTATGGTTCTCAGACCCTCAGGAAGCCCTGTCCCCCGGCAGAGCTTCGCGAACTGGCGCGCCTGGGAGAAACCCCATGTCTCCGACAAAGCAAGGGCATCCCTAGGGAGATGCGTCTCGCACGACGACTTCGCGATGCAGGCGGGACTGGAACCCCTCCCTCCTTATCTTACGATAATTGCATAATTGTATTACTATATCTAATACAGATATTACATTGACCGCAGGAGGTGCACACCATGCTCCTAGAATTGGACTTTTCGGACACGACCCCCGTCTACCGGCAGATTCGGAATCAGATCGTGCGGGCCATAGCGGAAGGCGGACTCGCACCGGGCGAGCGCCTACCGACCGTCCGTGCCCTCGCGTCGGAATGTGGCATCAACGTCATGACCGCAAACAAGGCCTACCAGCTCCTCAAGCAAGAAGGGCACGTGCAGGGCAACCGGCGCGGCGGCACCTTCGTAGCAGAGCCAAATGCTAGCTCGGGTCCCAGCCGAAGCGTCGTGGAGGCACTGAGGCTGCAGATAAACGAGCTCGTTGCAGGCGGTATGCCGCGCGAAGAGGTACTCGCGCTCTGCGAGCGCCTATTGAACAAAGTTCCCTCCCGAAGAGAAAGGGGTCTGCGATGAGTTCCATTTCCGCGATCTGGCTTATGTGCTGCTGGCTCCCCATTCCAATATGGTTGGCGCTTAGGAACAACGCCCGCTTCAAGAAGAACATTGTCGTGGGCGTAACACTGCCGCGCGAGGCACATGATGACGAGCAAATCACGGCCATTCTCTCGGGGTATCGCCGTCAGCAGCTCGCGTGCGCCATCGCACTCGTTGTCGTCGCCCTGGCGGGCGCCGCCGCAGGGTCAGTCCGCGCGCTCGCGGGACCACTTGCGGTCTGCTGGAGCATTTGGGTCCTCGTCGCCTGCATCGCTCCGGAGGTCATCTTCGCGCGTACGAACGCGAGGCTCGCCGCCCTGAAGGGTGAGCGCGGGTGGCGTCGTAGCGGGAAGAACGGAACCCGGCGCGTGACGGTCGCGGACATCGGGGCGGCCGCCCAACCCCGAACGCGCATCTCAAACGCATGGGTTCTCCTCACCACCGCGGCAAGCATGGCTCCCGCGCTGTTCGACCGCAGGAGCCTGCCGATCTACCTGCTCTCCGCTGCAGGCGCCCTCGCGACATGGGCGATCTTCCGCTGGTGCTACCGCGACCGCAGTGAGGCGGTAGATACCAACGAAGCTCTCACGCTGGCCCTTACGCGCATCCGGAGGCGAGCCTGGGGGCGCATGTGTCTCTTTACGGCCGCGGCGTTCTCATTCGTGAGCTGGTCGCAGCTCCTCTTCCAAGGCTCGCCCACTCTGTACCTGGTGGGCATGACGATCCCAGCGACGGCTCTGTTCATCTCCTCCTTCGCGATCGAAATGCGTGTACGGAGCCTTCAGGAGCGACTCACGAGGAGCAGCGGAGAGGGATTTTACGTCGACGAGGACGACCGCTGGGTCTTCGGGCTTCTCTACTTCAATCCCGACGATTCCAACCTCATGGTAAACGACCGCGTCGGAGTCGGCACGTCGATCAACCTAGCGCGGCCGGCCGGCAAGGCGATAGCGGCGGCGCTCGCACTCGTACTGCTCTGCCTACCCCTGACCGGTGTATTCATCGCCGAGGAGTTGTCGGCACCGGTCACGTTGGAACTCTCTGGGCAAACGGTCCGCGCGAGCCACGTATTGACAAGCTACGAGATCGCCTCCGGCGACGTGGAGTCCGTCGAGGTGGTCGACCGGCTTCCAGATATGACGCGCACGTTCGGGGGCTCCGCAGACACCTTCCTCGAGGGCGACTTCTCGAGCGAAGAGTATGGGCCACTCAAGGTGTGCCTGGATCCCGAGGCAGGCCCATGGCTCCTCGTGCGCACGAAAGGCGGCACCACATACCTTCTAGGAGCAAGCGACCCAGTCCGGACGGCTGCCGTCCTTGAGGAGCTCAGGACAAACGAGCGCTGAAGACGGGCGACGGTTCGCAAGGAGTGACATCGCGTCGTCCTCTTGAAGGATAGGTGAGAGTATTCCCACAGGTTAACGCCCATAAAATAAGCCCCGAAATCCGAAGATTCCAGAGCTTTCTCGCATTTGTCACTCCATGAAAATCTGGATGGCTTTGTCCTAGTCGTACCAATAGATGTTAACCACTGCCAACAGGCAGGAGGCTTTCAACCGGATGGAATGGGGGCCAGACTATTCCCACTCAATGGTCGCAGGTGGCTTTGGAGTGATGTCGTAGGCTACGCGGTTAACGCCAGCAACCTCACTGACGATGCGAGAAGAAATGCGGGTCAGCAACTCATAAGGAAGCTTTGCCCAGTCAGCGGTCATGGCGTCGCTCGACTCAACGGCGCGCAGGATAACTGGACGAGCATACGTACGCTCATCACCCATTACACCAACGGACTTAATGTCGGGTAACACGGCAAAGTACTGCCACACACTGTGCTCGGAGTTACGATCGCCTGTCTCGTCAAAGAGCTGAGCATTGTAAGCATCAATCTCTTCACGGACAATAGCGTCGGCGTTGCGGAGAATCTCAAGCTTTTCTGGGGTAACGTCGCCAATGATGCGGATAGCAAGGCCAGGGCCTGGGAATGGCTGCCTGTAAACAAGATTCTCTGGCAGACCAAGAGAAACACCTAGCGCACGAACCTCGTCCTTGAAGAAGTGGTCCAGAGGCTCAATCAGATCAAAGTGAACGCCCTCTGGGAATGGAATCAGGTTGTGGTGGCTCTTGATGGTTGCAGCCTTGCCGCCGGTCTTACGAGCGCCCGACTCAATAATGTCAGGATAAATGGTGCCCTGTGCCAGGAACTGAACGCCGTCCAGCTTCTGAGCCTCGTCAAAGAAGACCTTCCAGAACTCGGTACCAATCAGGCGACGCTTCTTCTCCGGCTCAGTCACCCCGGCAAGCAGCTTTGCATAGCGCTCCTCTGCATGAACGTGAATCAGAGGCACGTTAAACTGCTTGCGGAAGACCTGCTCAACCATCTCTGGCTCTCCCTTACGGAGCATGCCGTGGTTCACAAAAACGCAGGTAAGCTGATCGCCAATAGCGCGGTGGACAAGAGCGGCAACAACGGAAGAGTCAACGCCACCAGAGAGCGCCAAAATAACGCGACCATCGCCAACCTTCTGGCGAATCTCCTCTACCTTCTGCTCAATAATGTTATCCATGGTCCAAGTCTTCTCAAAGCCACAGATATTGAACAGGAAGTTAGAAAGCATCTGGGAACCGCACTCGGTGTGGTTGACCTCTGGATGGAACTGAGTGGAATACAGGTTCTTAGCAGCGTTTTCCATAGCTGCAATAGGGCAAACGTCGGTAGAAGCGGTAACGGTAAAGCCCTCTGGAACCTCAGATACAGCATCGCGGTGGCTCATCCAAACAGTCTGCTGCTCAGCGGTACCATCAAAAATGCGGCTCTCCCCTGCGCGCGTCAGATGAGCTGGACCATACTCGCCCTTCTCGGTATGTCCAACAGTGCCGCCCAGGGTAACCGCCATAATCTGCTGTCCATAGCAGAAACCAAAGACAGGAAGTCCAAGTTCCAGAATCTCTGGGTCAATCTTTGGCGCATCCTCAGCGTAAACAGAAGCAGGACCGCCGGACAGAATAAGTGCAGATGGATTGAGCTCACGAAGCTCTTCTGCAGAAATATCACAGGGAACAATCTCGGAGTAGACGTTAAGATCACGCACGCGACGTGCAATTAACTGGCCGTACTGGGCACCAAAGTCTAGAACTGCAACAAACTGCTTGGGCCTGGACTCGCTCATGCATGACTCCGCTTCTCCGGTTTCCCGGTCACTCTTAGATTCTGCGCCGGCACGCACTACTGCACGTATGGGCACATATCTCTACCACGAATTTATTGCTATTAATAATACCTTCAACCAGCTGATAACACCACGAGAGATTGCGCACGCCAAAAAGTCTTCTCATTCTGCGCAAACAAAAGATGCTCGTATTTCTTTGGCGAGAAACCCGTCTATCTTGCGAGACTCCACAGAACTTCTCGCCTCCTTAATTGCATACAGAAAAATGACCTATTCGGAATCACGTATAAAAAGTAACTAATGTCCAGTATTTATACTTATTAGAAGTAATATTTATCCATTTTTATTACGTTAAGCTGCACATAGCGTGAAATGTTTGTTGTGAACAATTGTGAAGAACCTGTGAATTTACCTGTACTTTATTTAAAAGGTATTAGAAAAAGAACCGATAAATTCCTTGTACCTGCATAAATATTTGAACTTTAAAAAAGCGATATAAATATATACAGAATCTCAAATAAATTCTCTTTGTAATGGGTGAGAATAGACGTATCTATTGCAAAGAAGTCCTGGTGAACAAACGACTGTTTAAGCTGTTAAGTTTTGTCTTCATGCTGGTCCTGGCGCTTCCGCTTGCTGCAAAATCAGCTTTTGCTGAGACTGCAAGCACTGAAGCTGCTACAGGCACCCCTAAAGCGGTTGTCGCAACCATTACAGACTTTAGAGTTGAAGATCGTTTCGGCAATCCAACTACCGTTGTTAACAAGGCAAATGTGTATGCCATTGCTATGACGTGGGACGTCTCTGCAAACGCTAACGTAGAGCCGGGCGATTACTTTGACGTCACCCTCCCTAACGAGATGAGGTTTACCGCAGCTCATCCTGCGTCTACCTTTAACATCACCGATGCAGCAACCGGCGAGGTTATGGCAGTAGCTCACGTCACCCCTGGTACCGATGGTTTTGGTGGAAACATGCGTGTTGTCTTTACCGACTACGTTAACAACCACACTAACCTGCGCGGTACCGCTCGACTTGGCTTTACCATTGATTCACAGCGTGTTCAAACAGGTACCGGTAAATCTTTTATCTTTACTGTCTCTGGCAGCCCTGTTCCTGTAACGTTTGACGTCACCGCTCCTGGCACCATTGATACTGAGTACCTCTCCAAGTGGGGCAAGATGATTGAGGGCAACGCAAACGAGATTCAGTGGACCGGTCGTATCAACTACTCTCGTGGTAACTTCCACAACGTCCGTCTACACGACCAGCTCCTTGACTGGGGCGGCGGAGATCTTCCTGCAGAGATTAGGTATGTTCCAGGCTCTTTTGAGCTTTGGACTGGTGTTTTTGATGAGTACGGTTCAACCATTCCTGGTACTGCTCATCGCGTTCCCATCACTGATGATATGCTCACCATTTCTCCTGATGGACAGTCGTTTGATCTTGACCTTTCTGGCATAGACCTCAGCAACGGTCAGAGCTTTAAGTTCACGTATCGCACCACGTACGTTCCAGGTGTTGCTCTGCGTAACCTCATCAAGATGTATTCCGACAACCCTGAGTACAGCTCCGATTGGGTATATCGCAATGCAACTTCCAGTGGAGAGGGTACTTCTACCATTGTTGCTCGTATCCGCATTATCAAGGTGGATAAGGACGACCACAATACCAAGCTTGCTGGCGCAGTCTTTAAGGTAACCAGCACCACCGATCCAACCAAGACCTGGACCATTACCACTGGTGCAGATGGTACCGCTACCACTGAAAAGCTTCCTGCAGGCACCTACAGCGTTCAGGAGATTACCGCTCCTGATGGTTACCAGCTCAATACTGATACGTACAACCTCACCGTTTCCGCAACCACCGGAGTTATTAAGACCGTTGAGGATGAGAAAACCCCAACAGTTGACGTACAGGTTAACAAGACATGGGTAGGAACTGTCGGTGGCCCTGTTACCGTCAGGCTCTACAAAGACGGCGTTGCAAGCTCTGAGACAGTCACTCTTGACCAGACCAATAACTGGACTGCAACATTTAGCGGTCTTCTCCGCAACGATGCAACAGACGGTCACGTTATTGCTTACACCGTAGCAGAAGAGAACGTTCCTGCTGGATATACCAGCGCTGTCTCGGGTAACCAAACTGATGGTTTTACGGTTACTAACACCGAGATTCCACCAAACATCCCACCTACAACTCCTCCATCAGAGACTCCAAAGAAGCCCAAGAAGAAGCAGCCAAAGCTTCCTGAGACTGGCGACTTCTCCGAGATTGCTCTTGTTGCAGTAGCTACCGTGGGCAGCGTTATTACGACGCTTGGCTATGCTCTGAAGGATCGCCGTAAGTAAAGCATCACAACACGGAGTATCACATTTCTTGTGCAAGGCTCCATGAACTTCTCGCACACGACCCCGCTTCACACGTTGAAGCGGGGATTTTTTGTGGCAGGTTTGTTTCTATGCAGCACAAAGACGCAAAATTGCGTATAGTAGATGTTTGACAAAACGCATTGGGCAAAACGCAGATTAAACACAAAGGAGCCCCAATGGCCAGAAGGTCACATTCATCTCAGAATCACGGTCACAGCAGCCGTGATAGGTACGAAGATACCCCTGAGTACGATACAGAGGACTTCGCGCAGGACGATTATGACGCTTATAATCAGGGCGCATATCAGCCTCGCACGCTGGGCAGCGTTCGAAGCGCAGGTGCAAGTTCTGCACGCAACAATCACGAATCCCACGGCTCCAGGTTTACGCGCGAGCCTTTGATTGGCCAGACCAACGTCGGCGACGAGTGGCCCGAAGAAGCCCCAGCTCAGCAGCAAAAACACACCCACTTTGCTGCACATCGTGCTGGCGCTGTCAGCCATGCGCCTTCGCGCGCAGAAGGCGTGAGCGCATATTCTAAGAAGCGCCAAGGTTCTTCTCGCGGTCGTGGTCTTAAGATCTTTGCCGGCATTCTGGGCACGTTGCTGCTGGTAGCAGGCGTAGCGTTTGCGTGGTGGATGCTGGATACCAACTCAAAACTCCGTCAGGGCTTGGATGCAAACCTGCAGGCTACGCTGGTACAGGTTGCTCCATCTGATCCGTTCTACATGCTGCTTCTTGGTGTCGATAAGGACGAGGGACGTGCAGAGAACTGGGGCGATTCCGACGCAAACTTCCGCGCCGATACTATCATTCTGGCTCGCGTAGATCCTAAGAACAAGAAGATTACCCTGATTTCCATTCCCCGAGACACTATGGTTGACCTGGGAGAACATGGAAAGCAAAAGATTAACTCCGCATACAGCTATGGCGGCGCATCCGGAATGGTCGAGGCCGTTTCCAAGCTGGCAAACGTTAACATCTCGCATTATGCCGAGGTAGACTTTGAGTCGTTCACCAAGATTGTGGACTCCATCGGCGGCATTACGGTCAACCTGCCCGTTGCTGTTTCTGACATGCAGTACTCAGGCATCGACCTTCCCGCTGGCGAGCAACAGCTTAACGGCCAGCAAGCGCTCGGCCTTTCTCGCAGTCGCCATGCGTACGACAACTACGGCGCAGGCGACTTCTACCGCGCGGCCAACCAGCGCATGATTTTGACAGCTATTGCCAAGAAAGTCCTGCAGCTGGACCCTGTTTCTATGTCCGGTGCCGTGTCTACCATGGCCGAGAGCGTGACTACTGACTTCAACGTTACCGATATTGTGGGACTGGCCATGTCATTCAGGGGCATAGATACATCCAAGGACATGTATTCCGCACGTACGCCTACGACGTCCGAGCTCATCGACGATGTTTGGTATGAGATTGTCGATAAGAGCGCGTGGAAGACCATGATGGATCGCGTAAACCAGGCGCTTCCTCCTCTGGAAGATGCAAGCGCTGACGAAACCGCAGGTATCGTTGGTACCGTTGCGGGCGACACTTCTGCGGCCGACAGTATCAAGCCGGACTACACCGGCGATGTTGCCGTGCTCAATGGCACCGACGTTCAAGGGCTTGCAGCTCAGAAAGCTGGCATTCTGAAGACAAAGGGTTACACCGCCTACGCCGACAGCTCTCTGGAACATCCAACCGACTCGATTATCATCTACGACGGCACGCGTACGGGCCTGGCAAAGGCCGTTGGCGTTGCAAAAGCGCTGGACATCCCTACCGCTAACATCAAGGCAAACGACGGCTCCTACCCAACTGACGTGGACATCACCGTAGTCCTGGGCACCGATCAGGCTCCAAAGCGCTAACGGCACGCGCGACCCACGGTGACGTGTGACCCGCGACACCATCCCACACCACACAAAAACGGGCGAGAAGACCGATCCTCTCGCCCGTTTTTTGTTTACTGTTAGCGGTTTTGTGGCTTAGACGTTAAAGCGAAAGTGCATGACGTCGCCATCCTCGACCACGTAATCCTTGCCCTCGATACGCAGCTTGCCCGCGGCTTTACATCCAGCCTCGCCGCCGAGCTCCACGTAATCGTTGTAGCTGGCAACCTCGGCCTTGATGAAGCCGCGCTCAAAGTCGGAGTGAATGACGCCGGCGGCCTCGGGAGCCTTAGCGCCAATGCGGACGGTCCACGCCCTGACCTCCATGGGACCTGCGGTAAAGTAACTCTGCAGACCAAGCAGCTTGTATGCTGCCTGGGCAAGCGTCTCCAGGCCGGAGTGCTCAAGCCCCAGGGACTCCAGATACTCAGCAGCCTCCTCTGGGTCAAGATCAGCAAGCTCAGCCTCGACACCTGCGCAAACAGGGATAGACTGAACGCCGTTGATGACAGGAGCAGGCTCGGTGAGCATGTCCTCGTCGACATTTGCGACGTACAGGATTGGCTTCATGGTAAGCAGGAAGAGATCGCGGGCAGCCAGGCGCTCCTCGTCGGTCATCTCCATGTCAGCGGCGCGATTGCCCTCGTTCAGCCACTCCTGAAGGCGCTTTGCCACGTTGAGCTTGGGCTGGAGGTCCTTATCGCGCTTGGCCTCTTTCTCCAGCTTAGGCAGGGCGCGCTCAATGGTGCCCAGGTCAGCGAGGATAAGCTCGGTCTGGATGATGTCCACGTCCTCATCAGGATTGACGCGACCCTCAACGTGAATGACGTCGGGATCTTTGAAGTAACGAACAACCTCGCAGATAGCGTCAGTGTTGCGAATGTTTGCCAGGAACTGGTTGCCCAGGCCCTCACCCTCGTTTGCGCCCTTGACCAGGCCAGCGATGTCCACAAACTCAACAGTTGCAGGCATAATACGGCCAGGATTAACAATCTCTGCCAGCTTCTGAAGCCTTGCGTCGGGCACGTCAACAATGCCCACGTTAGGATCGATGGTGGCAAACGGGTAATTTGCAGCCAGGCCACCCTTGCGGGTCAACGCGGTGAACAGCGTAGATTTACCAACGTTTGGCAGGCCAACGATACCAATTGAAAGCGACATGTGAGTCCTCTTGTTGTCGGTGGACGGTTACTTGTATTTCTCGCGAGAAGAACGTGGAGCTAGAAGCGTTGTGCTCTGTGTTAGCAGCCGCGTGCTACTCCCCATTATCCTCTTTTGGAGGTTGTTGTGCGGCAGCTTCCTCATCCGAGTCCTCGGAAATCGAGTCCGACAAGTGTTTGAGCTGCTCTTTGCCAGTGTCAAAAATGAAGCGAGCTTTACGACGAGCCAAGGCCTCAAGACGCTCGGTCTCCTCGGCCTTGCGGTCACGAACAACCAGCTCAGAGGTATCCATCGGCACCATCGTAAGCGCGCCGGGTTCAGGGCAAACAATTACGCAGGCCTCGCAGTTGACGCAGAACGGCATCTTGATGGTCAGCTTGCCACGTTCGTCGATGTTGATAGCGTGCGTCGTACAGGTATTTTTGCAGTCGCCGCAAACCGTGCACTTACTGGAATCCCAGATAGGAGCCGCAAGCTTCACGTAAGGGGCAAGCTCTGGGTCGTGCTGAAGTGCGCCCATGACCAGACGACGATCCTGTGTGAGCATGGACTGCCTCATGTCGGTAGTGCGCAAGCCCATCACGTCATCAAGCTGCGTCTGGAGCTTGTCCAGAGAGCGAGCGTGCGAGTTAATGCGGTCGGCGATTGCCTTGGCGCCTGCAAGCACAGGCGTCGACGCAGATACCAGACGTTCTGCACCGTTCATCGCGTTGGAGATGAACTGCGAACGGATGTAGGCGCGCGTAAAGTTGTGGTTAAGGTTGTTGCCGTCAACCTCAAGGCCAACCGTAGCACCCGTCCACTCCTCAGCGATAGCGATGGCTTGAGAATATGCTTCCTCACCAGTGGTGGTGCGACAACGGTCGCAAACACCCAGCGGCAGATAAACGCTTACGTTGTCAAAGTCCGTAAGGATTGAGAACCAAATGTCGGCCGAGAGCATGCCCACGCAAGGCAGACAAATCTCATTGCCCTCAGGTTTTCTCGCCAGAGCGCGCGTGCAGGTAATGTAGCACTGCTCGTACGCGGAGGCCGCGCGAGCTACCTGGTCATACAGCATGCGGGACGTATGGCGGCGCGTGTTGAACGTCTCGGTTGGGCACGCGGCAACACAGAGGCCGCACTGCAGGCAAGCCTCATCGTCGATACGCACGGACTGATTGTGGATATCAATGCAATTAGCTGGGCAAACGTCAAGACAGCGAGAACATGCCTCGGCTTTTCCGGAGGCGCACCTCAGGCAGCGATTGGCGTTTGACCAGGGGATTTCCTTGTAGTCCATTGGCTCAAACGGCTTGTCGGTGTTTGGGTCAATAGACAGGCTTCCCATCAGCGCGTCAAGCGGGTTAGAAAGCACCTGCAGGGAGTCCTGGATATCAATGAGGTCGTCGAGAAAATCTCGCTCCTCGTTACAATTCTGGTTCTGTGCCATGGTGCCTCCTCTCCTTTGGCGCGTGGCGGGTTAACGGTGCGGTCGCAGCGGCGGTATGGCCGCGGGTGCAGTTGTGGCGTAGTCACAGTCGCAGCGGCGGTATGGCCGCGGTCGCAAATAAACATTTTAACCTGTAGCGACCAATAATTCCGCTCAAATGACGTCACATTCATACGATTTCGATTAATGGACGCTGAGCGGGTAAACGTCGCAATTGCGACAAGATGGGTTTCTCGCCTACGACAAGACGGGTTTCTCGCCAAGTTGTTGTAGCGATAGAAAAAATCGGGTCCAGCGAGAAGCTGGACCCGATTGAAGTGACACGAAGGTGCGAATTAGTACATGCCGCCCTGGCCGCCCTGAGCAGCTGCGCGAGAAATGGACTCCTCGATGGTGGTGTCCTTTGGCATCTCGGAAACAGTTGCCTCGGTGATGAGGATGAGGGATGCAACGGAAGCTGCATTCTGGAGTGTAGTGCGGGTGACCTTAACTGGGTCAAGAACGCCCATCTCAATCATGTCGCCATACTGACCGGAAGCGGAGTCAAGACCCTGACCAGTTGGGAGTGCCTTGATCTTCTCGACAACTACGCTGCCCTCGAAACCAGCGTTGTTAGCGATGGTGCGAACTGGAGCCTCAAGTGCCTTGCGGATGATCTCGACGCCGATCTTCTCGTCTGCGTCAGAGGTCTGGACGCTGTCAAGAACGGAAGAAGCAGCCAGGAAGGAAACGCCGCCACCTGCGACGATGCCCTCCTCGACAGCTGCGCGAGTTGCCTGAAGTGCGTCCTCGATGCGGTGCTTGATCTCCTTGAGCTCAACCTCGGTAGCTGCGCCAACCTTGATGACTGCAACGCCACCAGCGAGCTTAGCAAGACGCTCCTGGAGCTTCTCGCGATCGAAGTCAGAAGTGGTGTTCTCAATCTCAGCCTTGATCTGGGTGATGCGGTCGTCGATTGCGTCCTTGGAACCAGCGCCACCAACGATGGTAGTGGTCTCCTTGGTAACCTTAACGGACTTAGCGCGACCGAGCATCTCTGCGCTGATCTCGTTGAGGTTGACACCGAGCTCCTTGATGACTGCCTGGCCGCCAGTGAGAACAGCGATGTCCTCGAGCATGCGCTTACGACGGTCGCCGTATGCAGGAGCCTTGATTGCGCAGACGTTCAGAACGCCGCGGAGCTTGTTGAGGATGAGGGTGGTCAGAGCCTCGCCGTCGACGTCCTCAGCCATGATGAGCAGAGGTGCTCCCTGCTTCTGGACAGCCTCAAGGATAGGCAGGATATCCTGAATGGAGGAAATCTTGTTGTCGGTCATGAGGATGTAAGGATTGTCCAGCTCAGCGGTGAGAGTCTCGTTGTTGGTTGCGAAGTAAGGGGAAACGTAACCCTTGTCAAACTGCATACCCTCAACGGTGTCGATGTCGATGCCGAAGGTCTGGGACTCCTCAACGGTGATGACGCCGTCCTTGCCGACAACGTCCATAGCGTCAGAAATCTTGCCACCGATGACTGGGTCACCTGCGGAAATGGTACCAACAGAAGCAATCTGCTGCTTAGTTGAGACCTCCTTTGCGATGCCCCTCATCTGAGCGACAACAGCCTCAACGGCCTTGTCAATACCGCGACGAATTGCGATTGGGTTTGCGCCAGCTGCAACGTTGCGGAGGCCCTCGTTAACAATGACCTGTGCAAGCAGAGTTGCGGTGGTGGTACCGTCGCCAACGGTGTCGTTAGTCTTGGTTGCAACCTCTTTGACCAGCTGAGCGCCCATGTTCTCTACTGGGTCCTTGAGCTCAATCTCACGAGCAACGGAAACGCCATCGTTGGTGATGGTTGGTGCGCCGTAAGAACGCTGCAGTGCAACGTAGCGACCCTTAGGTCCAAGGGTGGTGGTTACGGCATCTGCCAGGGTATTTACGCCCTTAGCAAGCTTGGCACGAGCGTCGGTGCCAAAATCGATATCTTTAGCCATGGTATTCCTCCAAAATAGCTGAATTTACAAGTAAAAGCGAACGAACAAGCTGCGAGCGATTAGTCCTCGAGGACTGCAAGGATATCGTCAGCACGAAGAAGCAGGAGTTCCTCACCGTCTACCTTGACCTCGGTGCCGCCGAACTTACCGTAAAATACCTGGTCGCCGACTTTGACATCAAGAGCGATACGATTGCCATTCTGATCAAGCTTGCCAGATCCAACTGCGAGGACCTCACCGCGCTGAGGAAGCTCCTGAGCTGCGGATGCAATGTAGAGACCAGAAGATGTCTTCTCCTCTTTTGGAGCAGGCTTTACCAGAACACGATCTCCAAGTGGCTTCAAATTCATAATGAAAACCTCCCTTTCGGGCCAAGCCCGATATTGGCGCTAAGCGCCCTTTTCCAACGCTATTAGTTATTCCACACGGGAAAACAATTTATACGAAATATTGCGAAAATCTTACAAAACCGACTTAGATTTTCTGTAGGCGCGCAGTATAAGCCGTTAACGGTTATGCGCAGACTGGTAGGTGCGGGCGGGACGCAGACGGCGTGCGGGCTGCGTGCGGGCAGAATGCGGGCGGGCGAGGCTGCTGAGTTGCTGGTAGACGCGGTTTACGATCAGCAGGCGCGAGCGCCAGGTGGTATCCACCTGCGATTTCTTGCCATTAGCATAATTTTTGGTGCAAATCTTCGCTGCGTGCATATTCTGCTAGTGATATTCGTGATTTTGCATAGGAAAAATGAAGTTTTATTTTGTGACCCTCGTTTTGGGTAAAAAACGCGTTTAGTTGGAGATGAAATGGAGTATTCAGAAAAATCGCATCTACATTTTACCAGGTGGCAAATTCTATCCAGATTTCTGATTTTTTGTCCAGAACAAAACACCAGGTAGATTTGATGCATAGAATCACACAATTTCTGTAAACTCCAACTAAACGCATTTTTTACCACTTCGGGGTCATTTTTGGGGAAAAACCACCTCTTCCTCACCCAAAGCGAAAATCCACCTGCATAAAAGTACCCGGCTATTCATATACATGAATAGCCGGGTACTGAACGCCTGAGAAATACGTCCTACCACGCTACGATCTGCCGCGCTACGCCCTACCGTGCTTACGCCTCCAAACTCTCCAGTTCAGAGAGCCAAAGCGAGCTAGAAGCATCGGATGGCATGCGCAGGTCGCCGCGCGGCGAAAGCGAAACAGAACCAACCTTTGGTCCATCAGGCATCGCCGAGCGCTTAAACTGCTGCGAGAAGAACCTGCGATAGAACACCTTTAGCCAGCGCACGATAGTCTCATGGTCGTAAATCTCCTGGTCAGTGCCTGTACCAAACGCACACTCGGCAAGACGTAGAACCTTGAGTGGACCACTTCCGTGACGAAGCACGTGGAATAAGAAGAAATCATGCAACTCGTATGGGCCAACCAGGTCCTCCGTCTTCTGCTCAATGGAACCGTCTGCCGCGGATGGCAGTAGCTCAGGAGAAACCGGTGTGTCCAGAACGTCGCGCAGAACGTGAGCAATTTCGTCCTCACCCTGCTCCTCATACGAGTCAGCGCAGTAATCAACAAGGTACCTGACCAGCGTCTTTGGTACCGAAGCATTTACACCGTACATGGACATCTGGTCGCCGTTGTACGTTGCCCAACCAAGCGCCAGCTCGGAAAGGTCGCCCGTGCCAATAACCATGCCGCCCACCTGGTTGGCAACGTCCATCAGGATTTGCGTGCGTTCACGAGCCTGGGCGTTTTCGTACACAACATCGTGAACATCCTGGTTGTGACCGATGTCGGCAAAGTGCTGCAGCACGGAATCCACAATGGAAATCTCGCGCAGGTCGGCGCCAAGCGACTGCACCAGCTCAATCGCGTTAGTGTACGTGCGGTCCGTAGTGCCAAATCCCGGCATCGTCACAGCTACAATGCCCGAGCGATCGTATCCCAGCTGGTCAAACGCTCGCACCGTGACGAGAAGGGCCAGCGTAGAGTCAAGTCCTCCCGAAATGCCAATAACCGCATGGTCAGAGCCAGTGTGTGCCAGTCTTGAAGCCAAACCGTGAGCTTGAATCGACAGAATCTCCTCGCAGCGTGTTGCGCGAGCGTCATCCATCGCAGGCACAAACGGATGCGGGTCAACGTACCTGGTCAGAGATGTGCGGATTGCAAGCTCGTCGTCACCCTCGCTCTCGCCGTCAAACTCCAGCGAGAAGTACGTGGTCAGGTGCTTATAATCCTCCGGCGTCGGAGCAATCTCAAACGTCGACGTGCGCCTACGGTCAGCCGCCAGCGACAGCACGTCAATCTCGGACACGGCAATACCCTCGCCAAACACGCCAGAATCGGCAAGCACACGGCCATTCTCGACAACAAGATCATGGCCCGAGAAAACCAAATCGGTCGTAGACTCACCCTCACCTGCACTTGCGTAAACGTAGCCGCAGATCAGACGCGCGCTCTGTTGTGCAACCAGCTGACGACGGTACGTGGACTTGCCGGCCAGCGCGGGCGACGCGGACAAGTTGCAGATCAGCGTGGCACCAGCGACTGCGTGCGCATTTGACGGCGGCATGGGTACCCAGAGGTCCTCGCAGATCTCCGCGCCCACAACCAGCTCAGGGATGGTTTCACACGCAAACAGCTGGTTGGTACCAAACGAAACCTCGCCCAGCAGGCCAAAGTCCACACTGGTGACCGTCTTGGGGCCAGAAACAAAGTGTCGGCCCTCGTAAAACTCGTTATACATGGGCACGTAGCGCTTGGGTACCAGGCCCAAAAGCTCTCCCCTAAAGAGAACGGCAGCGCAGTTGTAGAGCTTTCCAGCTACGCGAACAGGCAAGCCTAGCAGCAGCAACGCGTCAACATCAGCCGTGCGGGCGGCAATGGAAACCAAGCCGCGCTCGGCAGCGTCCAGGAGCGCATCCTGCCAGAACAGGTCCTCGCAGGTGTAGCCCGTGATGCAAAGCTCGGGCAGTACGACCACCTTGGCACCGCAATTACCTGCGGCTTCTTCGATGGCAGCCAGACAGCTCTCCACGTTAAACGCCACGTCGGCCACGCGGACGCGCGGCGTGATACTTGCAACTTTGATGAATCCGTCTTGCACAACAGCCTCCTTACATGCCGCTTGGGACAACGGGCGCCGCATCCGACGACCACGATCCCAGCTGCGCGTTGGGGTTTGCATCCAAGGTCAATGGCGAGAAACCCTGTGTACGGTAGCTACGAAGTGCGCCCACGGCAATCATTGCGGCGTTGTCGCCGCAAACCGACATCGGAGGCACCGTTACTCGAACACCCATACGACCAAAGGTTTCCTTATATGCAGCTCTAAGTGCGGGGTTTGCGGCAACGCCGCCACCTACGCAGAAATCGGAGACGCCCGTCTCCTCAACAGCAGTTTTAGCCTTTGCAACCTGCACGTCAATAACAGCCTGCTCAAACGAAGCGGCCAAGTCTGGCAGATTGATTGCTCTACCAGCGCGATTCTCGCCCTCAATGTAGGTGATAACGGCGGTCTTTAGACCGGAGAGACTAAAGGAATAGTCGCCGCTGTGCATCATCGCGCGCGGGAAGTGGATGGCCTTAGGGTTGCCCTGAGCTGCAAGTTTGCTGATTACCGGTCCGCCTGGATAACCCAGACCCAGCGCCTTAGCAACCTTGTCAAAGGCCTCGCCCACGGCGTCGTCGATGGTGGAGCCCAGGACCACGTAATCTCCCCAGGCACGCACGTGCACCAGCATAGTATTACCACCCGAGACCAGGCTGGCCACAAACGGAGGCTCCAAGTCGGGCGTCTCAAACAGGTTGGCCAGCAGGTGGCCTTCCAGGTGATGGACGGGAATAAGCGGCAGGTCAGTGGCCACGCAGAAGCCCTTAGCAAACGCGACGCCTACAACAAGCGCACCGACAAGGCCAGGACCTGCGGTAACACCAACGGCGGCCAGGTCAGACGGCACCAGCGTGTCACAACCAAAGTGCGCGCCCGCGCGGGCCATGGTCTCCTCGAAAAGACCTACAATAGCCTCGGTGTGCTTGCGAGAAGCAATCTCGGGCACGACGCCGCCAAAGCGAGCGTGGAAGTCAATTTGCGTTGCGACAACGTTTGCACAGACCACACCGTGTGAGTCCATGATGCACATGGCAGTTTCGTCGCAAGAGGACTCCAGGCTGAGAATCAAATTCCCTGCCTCGCGCAGTGCCGCAAGCGTCTCTTCAGAGCGCTCACCTGCAACAATAGGCCACGGACGCACTGATGCGTGAGGTTCAGGGTTTCTCGCCTCAAAGCCAGCGCCAACCGCCAAAGGCAGCTGCGCCGTCATCAAAAGCGCTGCGCAATCTGGACCGTAATATCCCGGGCGACGACCAACCTCGACAAATCCCAGCTTGCTATAGGCACCCTGAGCTGGAGCGTTATCCTCCTCCACCTCAAGGGTAATCGCGGATGCGCCCAACATCTGGGCATCGTACGCCACGCGTTCTACCAGCTTGGATGCAATTCCTTGGCGGCGACGCTCGGGCGCGACCACCACTTCTTCCACCTCAAACTGAGCTCCTGCCAGGCGACCACCCGCAAAGCCAATGACCGTTCCGCGGTCGTGAGCCAGCCACCAGCTGCGCCCAACGCCCGAGAGTTCGTCATAGAACGCCTGCTTTGACCAGGCCGAATGCGCAGCGTCAGCATATGTTGCCGCCTCCAGCTCCGCCACCTGATCCAGATCGTTCACCGTCATCGGACGAAGCTGCAGGTGAATATCGGCCAGCGCATCATCCACGCCGGTCAAAGTCACCGTTGCCGGCTCCTTGAGACCCAAACGCTTGCGCTCCGACTCCTCCGCATCAGAAAGACGCGTGTAGATGGGCAGCACCAACGCCGGATCGCCCACGCCCGCCTGCTGATACTCAGGCATACACACCGCGCGTACCAGGCCTTCTCCTGTTGGGAACCACGTTGCTTCATCGGTATATGTCGAGAAACCCGCGCACTCAAAACGCTCACGGTACTTCACTAAACCATTGCCGGTGAGCGTGAGCTCAGCCTTATCAGTCCTGCTCGACCACTCCTCCACACAAGCGTCTGCCTTGAGGACGGTCTCCACCGGGAACGTTCTATGTGCTCCAGCGTCATCCAGCAGGTAGATGCCCGGATAGACCTCGCCGCGCATAGCGTCTGCAACAACACCAACGGTGCCGCGAACGCCCGCCTTCCACGCGCTGAACGCCATAGCATCAAGCGCGCTTGCGCCGTAAAGTGGCAGGCCAGAACCGCATGCGATGCCCTTTGCAGTAGCCACGCCAATGCGGACTCCCGTAAACGAACCAGGACCTCTACCTGCAATAACAGCGTCAACGTCGGCCATAGTTAGGCCAGCAGCTTTGAGCGCCTCCTGGACCGAACCCACAAGCTCCACGTTTGCCTGGCGACGGCACAGGTGATCTGTGGACGCAAGTACCTCAACGTCGAACCTGCCGTCTGCGGCCGCCGCAGCGACATCGCGCCTGGTCAGGCGCGCGACCGTGCATGCCAACATGTCCGTTGACGTATCAACCGCAAGCACCACGTTTGTTTCATTTTTTATAGCAAGCATAAACACTCTTCTCGGCGAAAAAATGCCTTGTATCACGCCAATATTTCTTTTTATAACTTTATAACTATACGCCAAGCCACGCCCGCAAACAGCGCGAGTACCAACCCCGCAAAACTTTTACGCAACAGCTGTTTTACCGGCGCGTATATACATCGCACTTGATCAAATCTTGGCTGGCGAGAAACGCCTCAACATCCATATTCCATGCGTAAACCTACATAAATAGCTTGAAGAAATTGCTATAGAGAATTTACAGTTTCCGCCCTATTACTCTAGACAATCTTGCTATTTAGTTTATAGTTAATTCATCAGCGCCCACCCAAGGCTACGCAATGCGTCCTGAAATGCGGTGGGCCTTTTCATAGCATTGGGATTCACATGGAAAATAAACCTTTTAAAAGCATCGATGAGATGTGTTGTTTATTAATTCAAGAACGTGGACTTATCTGCCCAGATGATAATGAACTGAAGAAATTTTTAAGTAGGACAAATTACTATCGTTTCTCTGGATATGCTCGTGATTTTCAAGAAGATCCGGAGAAAGGCAAGAACTCGTTTGTCGGCAATACTTCTTTTCAAGATATTAATAAACTTATTAACCTAGATGCTAAATTACGAATTCTGCTGACAGAGCAATTAAGTGTTATCGAAATCGCAATTAGAGCAAAGCTTGCCCACGAATTTGGTAATGAGTACGGTTCAAATGCTTACTATCTTGATTGCAAAACCTATGCGGATCACAATTTTGCAAAAAAATTTATAATTCCGGGAATTTTTTCAGATCTTGATCATGACAAAAGCCGAATCATTCAGCATTATTCAAAAGAGAGTTTCAACACACCCTACGAAAAGTATCATGATGTACCAATCTGGGTTGCTGTAGAGGTCCTCTCCTTTGGAAGAATTTCTAATATGATTAGCTATTCAGATAATATTGAAGTAACCAAAAGAGTAGCTAAATCTCTCGGTGTCCAATGGAAACCTTTTTCAAGTGTTGTTCATTCTTTACATGTACTAAGAAATTTGTGTGCACATCATCGTCAACTATGGAATAGACCCATGCGCATCCAATGTCCAGTTCAGAAAAAACTTCGCCCAAAAGACATTAGCTTTGACCCCAAGAGCGTTTACGCTCACATACTAATGACTAACTACTACAGAAAAGTCATCGATGGGAATACTTCGGTTGCCAGAAGAATACAAGAACTTCTCGATAAGAACGATGTTTTTGCAAAAGGTATTTATTTGCCTCATCCAAAATAGCCACATCTAACAGAGCCTCCTAAGAGGCTCTTTTTTCTATCCCAAACTGGTCATCCACAATCTGGTCAAGCTGCGCAGAAATGCATGAGAATTCTTTGTTCAAATCAAGCGTATGCACAGAAATCTTATTGCCGCTTATGTGGTACACGTCGTCAGGGGCAAGCAGCTCATTTGTCCGCGCGTACAAAAGCATGCCCGAAACCTTCCGGTCAGCATCTTTTACCTGTGCTTCTTTATTCTTCACATACGTATACATCTGATACAAATTACCTGAATGCACCTTATACGTACCAAAATTTTCCTGAAGCGAATGCTGATAATACTTCGCGTCAATAATCAAAATCTGATCCCCATACGAGAGCGTAATATCCGTCTGCATGTCCGGCAAAAGTCCAACATAGCCATCATCCAAATCCCAAGGAATTTGCGACGCTCTAGCAGAAAAACCTTTCACATGCTTGGCATACTCTTGCACATAATACTCAAGAATGAACTTCTCGTACAACCTATGCATTTTTTGCTCGTCAATAAAACTTGCCAGGCGGTACTCTCCATCTTCAGTGGTCATGAGCATGCCTTCAACAATCAACTGGCAAATTGAGAGTAGCAGCTGATACGTGCGGTTATTGCGCTGAAAACGAATATCCGCCCAGCGAACCTGTTTTAAATCAACCTCATCAATGTCCGCAAAGAAAAGCAATTCTCGCTTAAGCGCAACCTTGTGCCGCGGCGATACATCCTTCTTTTTGAGCAGCAACAGGACCACCGACTTTAAGATCTGATTGAATAGATTGTTTTGAGAAAGCTCATCAAAATCGCAGGTAACTTGTACGCGACGAGCAAGGCGATTCCTAATGGTCCCCGCCATATCAACTTTGCCTCGAACAACCGCCAGATCCTCCGCACAACTTATGTACTCGCGATACAAGCCCTGCTTGAGCTGCAAACCAATCCCCTTGGACAAGATGGCCGCAAACAGGTTATAAATCGAGTCAAACATCTCCTTCTGCACGTCCTCATACACAGATTCACGCAGCGTAGTGAAGGCGTACGACAGCATATAGTAAATGTTTTTAATGAAGATATATCTATCTTCGGTCATTGAAACACTCCATGAAGGATATTCTCCCAGCGCTGGTATTTCTCCTGGTCGTCAAACCAATACTCGCCCAGCATTGGCAAGATGTCGTAATCCACAACCTCCTGCATCCATTTATCGGTGCAGCTCAGCTTATCGCGACCGCAGAAATAGCTGTGACCAATACAAAATCCTCTGCCTAGCGATCTATCTGACATAATTTCCGAGTTCAGCTCAATCACCTTGGCGAGAAGATCGTTAAAGGTTTCATTTTTAAGTGACTGCTGGTACTGGATAAAGCCCTCAGTCTCAAAACCAGGCTCCATTTCAAAGAAACTGAAGCGACGACGCAGAGCATAGTCAATCATCGCCAAACTTCTATCTGCCGTGTTCATCATGCCAATGATATAAAGGTTCTCTGGAACCGAAAACTTCTCGTCATTGTACGCAAGTGTAGCCGGTGTACCTCGATAATCATTCTCAATCAGCATCAAAAGTTCACCAAAAATCTTGCTCAAATTGCCACGATTAATCTCATCAATAATAAAGAAATACTTTAACTCTGGATCCGACTCTGCCTTCTTACAGAAACGATAGAACACGCCCTTTTTGAGCTCAAAGCTTGCCCCACTAGGCTTGTAACCCATCATGAAGTCTTCGTATGAATAATTCTGATGGAATTGAACAAACTCAATAGCATCCTCATTCACTGCACCTATCAGCGAATACGCAAGTCTTTTTGCCGAGAAGGTCTTTCCAACTCCTGGCGCTCCTTGCAAAATAATATTCTTTTTATTTAGTAATACGGCAGCTAACTTGTCATATTTCTCTTCCGACATAAATACTTCCTCCAAAAATTTTCCCTTGTTATATGGAGGAATACAAAACAACTTAATATCTTCAGGATTAAGGGTTTTCTCTGAATCGATATCATCAGATTGAGTTGGAGGAATCTCTTTATAATTCTTTGAGAAATACGCAATATCAGCCGTTAGAGTCACAAAATAAGGATCGGGATAGCAATCTGCTGTTAAAGCAGAGGTAAACATCTCAATGAGTTCGGAATCTTCAGAAATTGTCTCTCTAACTTCATTATAAAATTTTGTATACGTCCTTATATTAATTGTAGACGCCCCTTGCTTAAACTTATAATCGCTCTTTAACTTATTTGATAAAGCTTTTACTTGTCTAAATCTGTATATGTAATATGTGTCTGGATATCTAAGCCAAAGGTAAGTTGTGATGGTTCCCTCTTTTTGATAATGCTGCTTTCCTTCAGGACCATATATATCCAGCAACTTATCCGACTTTGTCATAAATCCGTTAATACGCTCAACTATATCGATATTCTCGTCATAAAGTTGCATAAACATACTACGAACTTCTTCTGCATCCTGTTCAGCATAAAACTCAATCATCTTACGAGAAAAATCATAAGAAGTAGTTAAAAGATTATCTGTCTTTGACAGTGACTTGCTCAGCATCGCAGGAAAATCCTGGGCATTGATGTCCCAGTTGTCCTGAAAGTACTTAATTGCTTCCTACTTATATTTTTCTTCCTTCCAATGAGAAGAAAAATTCCCTTTGTACTGAGCAAGGACCTCATCAAGAGACTGTCTATCTATCATTACTGCTCCTTTTCGAACAGAAAGCTAATAAATTTCATAAAGTATGTTTACTACCAGTTAAATTGCATCTTTATACTGATAGCATCCTCCAAATTGAAACTTATATTTTTAACTTTTTTCACAATTCAGTAACCGGCACCACGCTCTTAACTTCTAACGTAGCTTTTTATTCATATACAGAACAAGCGAATCGTTGTTGCAGCACTCAGCATACTGTTCAAGTACCTCAGAGTTGTACCATACTCCAGATCCGTCAGGCACATAACCTCTTTTAACATACAATCGCTGGGCATTTCCATAACCGTAATGAAGACCAACTGCAAGAGTTATTTCGTCAGAAAATCTTGCAACATCTCTTTCTATAACATCTAAAAGAACACTACCAATGCCCCTTTGCTGATATGCATCAAACACCCTTAAATCTGATATTTCTGGCTTGCCTTCCTTTTTCCAAGGTCCACTCTGAGCGTCAAACAGCAAGGTACAATATCCAGCAATTTTATCGTCATATTCAGCTATATACACATTACGAATACCCGTCTCTTGATCTTTGAAATATCCAAGATAAGTCTCTATTTTGTTATTCCAACCATACGATTGAAATACTTCAATGATTGCCTGAGCATCGCTTTCCAGCATGCTTCTTATCTTAAGTTTTCCATGCTCATAATATATTTTCATAAGAGACACCCCTACTGCCAGCCTTTAAAAACTCATTAATCTCCGAGGTACTTTATATAAATCTGACAAGGATTCCATTCATCCCATAAAGTTGGAAAACATTCCAGCTCTTTATATCCCATAGAAATATAGAACTGATTAGTTATGTCATACTCCTTATAGTGCCCCATTGCGACAGTTTTGACCTGAGAAAATGTATATCCCAGCCGTTTTGCCAGGGCCTCATAAGCAGTGTTTAACTTTGTTCCAATGCCCCTGTGATGATATTTTTTCTTGATTCCCATTACAAAAATATCCGCGCAGTCTTTACTTGTAGCATTCAAGACAATAAAACCAACTGCCTCATCATGAATAAAGCATGCTAGAAATGGTTTATCTTGTGAGTCTTCCACGTATTCCTTAGTACTCTCTGGCATCCCAAACCATTCTGGTAAATCGTTTAGGATATCTTGGGCTATTGTTGCTTTCTCTTTTTTATCAACAATTTCTTTAATCGTAAGCTCCATATGTATCCCTTTATTTATTAATTAAAAACATCAATCTAAAGAATAATGAAAATGCCAAACTTTACACCTAAAAATAGTAATTTCTACGGCATATCTCAAGAATTTAATTTGAAAAAGGCAGCCTCACCTGAGCCTGCCTTAAATCAAATCCAGCATCTTCAAAAAATGCAACAATCATTCTCAAATTACTATTCTTTAACAAATCCAAACGGGAATTCAGGTTTCACATAATCCAACAAGAAGAGCTCGTCTTCTGGAATTCTTCCTACAACATTACGGGTTCCATCGTCTTCAAAATCTCTCAGAGCAACTTCAACCTCTCCCAGATAATGCGGTAAATTGTCATTCACTACTAATACGTCTCCGCGCTTAATATGACAATCTGTGCGCTCGCGAGCAGGAATCGAAGTGGAGTACTCAAACATCCTAGGTACTGAAGAACGTAGATAATACTCAGATGCATCGCCACGCGTTACGTGGTTGAACTGATACAAAACGTTCTTCTCGACCTCAGTTACACCAGAATCAAATTCAACCTTGAACGTTACCTTAGTAGTATCAACAGCGGCTAATGCAGCAAGTTCCTTTTCAGAAGCAAAGCAATTGCCAACCATAATGTCATCAATAAGGCCAGTTGCCAACAGGTGTCTTGCCTGTAAATCAATAGAACGAGTACGATCATCTTCGCAGGTAGGAAGGCCGTCATAAACCGGCCATGGACCAAATGTTTTATTCTGCTGACTCGTCACAAATGCTGCCTGAGTTAGACCCATACCAAAATAATGCTCGGAGAATTCAATGAAACGTTTCTCGCTCAAGCCAGAAAATCTCTGTGGATAAAAATTGTGACAAACGCACATATTGCGACGATATGCACCGCGCTCAATAAGTAGATCAAGCGACAGCATCTGACTAGCGTTGAACTCAACTGCAATGCCATAAGGATTTCTTGTCAGAGCAATGTCCTGACGGTCTCCCAAATGCCCATCAAGGCGAATAATATCTACGCCCATCTTCGCAAAAACAGAAATATCAGTTGCCGTTGCCCCTAAGTGCTGGAATACGCGTGGGTTGGTATCCACTGCAACCGTAAAACCATACCGATGAGCACGATCCATAAACTCTGAAAACTCAGTTACTGTATCCTCCGGTGATTTATCCACAGAAAGTAAGCATGTGAAAATGCGCGAGAAACCATAGTTACTTGCTAATGCCATGTAGGCATCATCGGCTTCAGGTGTTGAGTGCTCTGGATAAAGAGAAATTCCAAGCCTATGCATAACTTCCTCCAATCAAGCATACAGACTGGTACCTGGTGCAGCGTCTCAGCGTTGCACCAGGTACAGCTCAAATACAAAAGTTTTACAGCACTACAGAATCAAGGTCGATAGAGTCAAAGTCTTCCAGCTCAGTAGAAGATTCCTCGGAAGCTGCGGCTTCTTCCTTCAGATATTCCTTATCCAACGTCTTGATGAAAGGCAGATAAATAAAGATTCCCAGAATAATCAAGAAGAGCTGCAGGACAGCGCCTTGCCAACCACTCAGCAGGAATCCAGAAACTAGAGGAGGAGTAGTCCAAGGAAGCATGACGCCGTTGCACAGAGGTACTAAACCAAGATCCATGATGAAGTACGCAATGATGATGTTGACCACTGGAGTGAGGATAAAGGGGATCAACATAACAGGGTTAAGAACAATAGGAAGACCAAAGATAATTGGCTCATTGATACCAAAGATACCAGGAGCAACAGAAATCTTTGCCAGATCTTTAATACGCTTGGAATTGCAGAACAGAAGCATTGCAATCAGCAGAGAGAGCGTAGAACCGCCGCCGCCAAAGGTTGCAAAGAAGGTCTCGAACTCACGGTTAACAATGTTAGGAAGTGCTGCGCCAGCAGCAAATGCAGCCTGATTTTCCAGCGAAAGTGCGGTAAGAATTGGTGTGTAAATTGAACCAGTAACGCTGGAACCATGGATACCAATAAACCAGAATCCACTTGCCAAAACATAACTAAATGCCAATGCCCAAACAGTTCCACCAAGTGAAGTTAGAGGAGCCTGAAGAATTGCATAAATGAAGTTAAAGGCATTGCCCCATGGGGAAATGATAAAGACAATACCAACCAGCCATACGGCGGTAAATGCAACGGTCATAGGAATAAGCGCACTAAATGCACGAGCAACAGTAGGAGGAACGCCCTCTGGCATCTTAATGGTCCAGTCTTTTTTAATGATGTAACCAAATACGCCTACCGCAAAAAATCCTACAATCATGGCAATGAAGACGCCTTTTGCACCCGTCCATGCAAGAGGAATACTGTCTACCAGGAATGGCTCTACGCCTTCTTCAGGTGAAAACTCAGTTACCTGAGGCATAAGGATGAACCAACCTACCAAAGATACAATACCCGCTGACGCACGGTCTTTAATACCAATGTGCTCGGCAAAGTTATAGCCAATGTTAAAAGCAAGGAAGATTGCCATGAGCGAAACAGTGCATGCGGAAGGAATAGCCAGCAGAGCAAATAGCGATTTATCTGGCTGAATCATCGTAGTCTTCAAAAAATCAATCCATGCAGGAATTGGGAAGTTGCGAAGCAAAGTAAACATAGAGCCAATGATTAGAATTGGCATGACCATTGCAAACGAATCTCGCATGGTCAGAAGATATTTATTTTTACCAATCATTTCAGCCAGCGGCATAAGTCGCTTTTCAAAAACATCCATCGTTTTCATAGAACCCTCCAAACTAACATCTCTCCATTTTTATAAAATCACAGGTAAAACGTATAGCGAGAAACCCTATGCAGTAGAGCCACGCTTAATCAAAGAAATGGCCATCTTAAGTACACGCTCGCCGTTCAAGTTGCCATAATCTGCTGATTCAATAACGCCAACAGGAATTTTTGCTCCGTATTTTGCGTTTACATCGTCAAAGCTAAAACGGACCTGAGGCCCTAACAAAATGCAGTCAGGGGTGTTGTGCTCTACTTGAAAGTCAATTGACGTAGAAGAAAAGGCTTCGACTTTTACTTGAATGCCGTGGGCATCAGCAACTTCTTGCATCTTGTTTGCAAGCATACTTGTAGACATACCTGCACTACAGAACAAATCAATCTTTTTCATGCCTATTTCCTTTCACTGACCATTACCAACAGATACTTGCTTACAAAGCTCGACGATTTGCACAGCCAAATCGTGCGTTGTAAGAGCACACATTAAATGATCTTGACCATGGGCCATTAACAAAGACAGTGGCTTGTTATTCTGTCCAATAATTTCTTGCTGAATCCGCTCCATCTGAAATTCATGTGCGCGATTCAATGATTCTGCACTCTGTTTTAATAACTCATCTGCCTGGTCAAACTTTCCCATACGAGCACACTTGATTGCTTCTATTGCATAGCTTTTTGCATCCCCACCATGCACAACCAAGTTGGTAACAATAGCCTCTACCTCTCTTTCGTCCATTACTGTCCCCTCTTTCTCAAACCAACACCTGACGACGTAATCTGATCAACAAAAGTTGAAAAACTTTGATGCTTAACAAGAGAACAAATTGCCTCTTTATCCATAAGAAGTGACGCCATGTTCTTGTTAAATAAACGGGTCTTCTCGTCTTCTGTACAAGAAACCGAAATCAAAAACACAGCAGCTACGTCATGACCATCCCAGTCAATTGGGTTATCTAATAAACCAACTGCTACACAAGTGCGCTCAGATACCGGGCGCGAAGGATGCGGAAGTGCAACCAAGTTTCCAAAGGCAGTCATTGCTAAAGTTTCGCGGTCAAAGACCAGAGCTCTGAACTCATCTTCAGAAACAGAGATGTTTGTTTCTTCAATTTTGCATAATTGACTAATCAAAAAATTAAGTACTTCCGTCTTACTTCTGTATGCAAGATGTGGGAAGAAGAGGTGTTCACTGAAGTGTTTAGCAAACTCTGCTCGTTCATCTCGACGAAGCAAGTCTTTAACTACCTGGTCTTTATTAATATCGTCGAGCAAGAATCCTGAATAGCACACAGGAACTGGTAAAGGAGATTCAATCTCAACAGCAGAGAACACATAGTCAATGTGTGAAAAATCAATCGTAGAAATCTGACTCAGATTGCATGTAGAAATTGATCCGATATAAGGCCCAAATTCCTCTTTAATACGAATTCCTAAAATTTTAGAGGTGCCTAAACCTGTTGCACAAACACACAGTACATTCTTTTTTGGAAGCTCGGTACGCTTGCGTTCCAAAGCTAAGGCAAATGCCAGGGCCAAATAAGCTACCTCATGCTCACTAAGAGTTGCTTCGTACTCTTTGGCCAAAATTGTTGACGACTCCATGGCCATCAAATATGCCAAAGGCATTCGATACTGGATGTCTGTAAGCAGTGGATTTTCTATCTGCAGATTATAGTGCAGACGAACTGAGAGTGGCACAATATGCCTAGCTAAACCCATGTGTAACTCAAGATCATTTCTAAAATCAAATCTAAAACTGCTCCATACCAAATCAATCATCTGGCGTGTTACTGCAAATACATCATCAGTAATTACTAGATTTGGAGATTCAGAAATATCTTTAAACATCTTTTTAGATGCCAAGTGAATTGCTATATAGGCAACCTCTGTCTGAGGAAACTCAACGTCAAACTCAGATGACAAGCGATTTACCAGCTTTTGTGCCACGCTATATTCATACGAGCACTGAATTCTCTTAAGCGAGTCTTCCTGTCCTGCAACATAGCGCTGTTGCTTAATGCGATTAATTGCAACCACAATATGAATGACAAGATTTCTAATTGCAAAATCATTCAAGCTGACACCATGGTGATTAATGCACTCAACTACCAGCTTTGTTACATCAGCAATAAGTTCATTATTTTCTACCGTGGCGTGACAACTACCCGAATATGCTTCGTTTGTTACCAGACTTGCCAGGCAGAGTCGCTTATTAAATTCAGTACCTTCAATCTGAATTCCATAATGCGATTTACGCATTATACGCAAGTCAAATCTGGCGAGAAACTCTTCAGCTTGTTTTAGATCAATCGAAATAGTCTTACGAGAAACGTAAAGAATCTCTGATAACTCGTCTACCGTAACCCAATCGCTTCGATTAAGCAGATCGTCCAATATATATGCCACGCGTTCATTAGAAGTCTGAGGTAGCTGATCTTCTTTATTAAGCCAACAATCCAAGAGCTCAGGATTAAGAACTTCAAGATGATAGCCCTGACCCTTTATTGTTGTAATTTCAGCTATGCCTTCTAGTAATTCTTTTGCACGTTTGATATATGCACGCACCGTGCGCTCGGAGACGCATAAGGACTCAGACAGCGTTGATGTAGAAACATCTTCCTGTTTTGCCAAGCACGTTATGAGACGAACAAGTTTGTCATCCATGACGCACCCTCCTTATAGAAAATTATAAAAAGGGGCCCTGACGTTTCCATTTCCAATTCCGCCAACGGTAAAAGGAAATCAACTTCACATAACATTATTTAAATTTGTTATTAAAAAACCTGGCGAGAAGATCGTTCCTCTCGCCAGGCGACTAACCTGTCAGTTTTGCCGCGGCCCGCGACCGCGACCCGCTACTTGTTTGTTAACCGTTCGATGAGCTTGTTGATCTCCCACTCGGTCATGCCTGCGTCGGTCAGATACTTGCGAGCTCCAGCTGCATAATCCGCACCGTCAAGCGAACCGTACGTAGGCACCCCAGCAATGCAGCGAGCGATGTCGTCGAACTTCACGTCAACAACGGCGTCGTAACGAGCCTTGTCGTCCTTCTCGTTAATGCCGTAATAGTTGTCGTAGGTAATCATGTAGTCGTCGCGCATCTCATCGTAGGATGCACCACAAAGTGCCTCGAGAAGGGCGCAGACAAAGCCCGTGCGATCCTTACCATCGGTACAGTGAATAAGGTAGGGACCCTTATGCAGAATTATCTCGCGCAGACCCGCTGCCAGACGGTGGGCATATTGGCCGCCACGGTAATTATCATTGAGGTCAAGAGCGGCAAAGTTCAACGCATCATACAGGCTCTTATGCCACGTAATGTCGTAGTCCGCATTCTGGTAATAGCCCTGGATCTCTTCGTTGGTATCCGCGAGGTCCAGAATAAACTGCACACCAGACCTCTGAGCAAGATCGGCCGCGTAAGACGCGCGATTGTTCTGGTTATCAATAGGAGACGCCGAGCGATACACCACGCCCTCAGCAATATTTCCACCTTTCATGGGGCGGAAGTTAGCAAAGACCTCGTCACTTGCGTAGTCGGAGCGATTATTGGTGTACGTTGCACTCAAAGCCTTCTGAACCGCTGCATACTTCTGCTTCTCGTGGAGCGTCACCGTAGCCGTATCTCCCGCCTTAAGACCAGCGCTTTCCCATAGAGGCTCGCCATTATTTACGCACACATAGACGTAAGGGTAGCCTGGATATCCAACAACCAGTGGCTCGTTGGTTTTGGTGTAATTGCCGTTGTAGTACGGAATATCGGAGAGCTTGTATCCGTTACTAAACGTAACGTCCACGCTGTCGCCATACTCAAACCCCAGGTTATTAAAATCATCGATGGCGATATCCAGGTAGCTGCCACCAAACTTGGGCTCGTAAATTGCCTCGATTTCCCCCGTTGTGATTGATGACTGCACTGTCTGCTGGTCAGAATTATTTTGCAGGAACGGAAACGCATTGCATCCAACCAGCGCAAACGAGAGCATCAACGTCATAAATACGCTCAAGACCGTCGTAAAACGTTTCTGTAACTTTTGCATTTCTCGCCCCGATTCTGCCGACGCTGCGCTTCACACGACGCTGCGGTCAAAAGTCCCTGCGCGTCCAATGGCGCTTCTCGCCCAGTGGTCCCGCACGTCCAAATAACACCACTTTGACTATACGTCTGACGAGAAACCCCACCTGTCCAAACAGATGGGGTTCACATGAACGGTGTCGTTTTATCGGTAGGTGGAGAAGGGCGGCGCACAATCACCCATCTCATAATCAGCTAAATGATTATTTACATGAACGACCAAAACCTCGTTCACCTATTGGTTCAAGGACTTTGCTCCATTTCGGAATGAAGAGACATACGTAACTGAAATTGGAGATATCCCTATGTCGATGAAGCTTATGCCTTTGGCTAAGCTCACAAAAATCATCACTAAGGGAACGACTCCAACCATATTGTGACTTGCATATAAGAGATCAGGAATTAATTTCATTAAGGGGAGAGCATCTGCAATAACCACTCTTTCGACTATGGTAAGTTTGCTCATATTGATGAGGAAACTCATGCGTTGTTGAAGCGCTCTATTATTGAAGACCGTGATTTACTGTTTACGATTGTGGGCACGCTTGGACGTTTCACCATGACAGAGGTAGGAATGCTTCCTGCTAACACCAATCAGGCTGTCAGTATTATTTGTGCTGACAAGAAACTCTTGGCTCCTGAAGCATTACTCTCGTATTTCATTGGCGGTTGGCAAGAAAACTATTACGCTCGTAGAGTTCAGCGATCTGTTCAAGCCAATTTAAGTCTGACAACCTTGAAGTCATTGCCTGTTCCTATTCTTATTGGAGATAGGCGTTTTGAGTATGAAAGGCAAATCATTCCTATCATCCATGCTTTCGAGGCGGACAATGCTCAGAGCTAGCGTCTATCCGAGCTTCGTGACATACTTTTACCTAAGCTTATGTCTGGTGAAATAGATCTTTCGAAGATTAAACTAGGTCGTTAAATGATTTATGAATACTGTGTCACTCTGACTGACTAAGTCTAAATAAACAACTCTTTTTAGAAAACCCTCTTGAGTATTCCACTGTACTTAATAAACTCAAATAGGAAATCTCTAATAAATAGAGACCTGCAAAGGCATTAACAAGATTTTTTAGATTTGCCTTTGCAAAGTTAATATCATCGTTTTGATTGTCGTTTAAGCAAATTCGAGAATGTTTAACATTATTATACGCAGTCCACCAACTGGGAACTGACTTATCAACAGCTCGAAAGTAATTACGACCGCTTTTATCTAAGCGCCGTTCGGTTTTAAAGGAATTCCAAGGGGTCAAGTTCATTTCATTAAGAAAAATACAAGTTGAATCAGAAAGAATAAAATTTTTCGATGAACTATTGACCAAAGGTAAGTCTTGAATCGCATGCCACCATTTGTAAATATTGTTTTGTTTATCTTTAGGCTTAAAGTTATTATCAACAGTAGAGGCTATTGTTTTTCCCAATACATCGATTTCGCTACATACAGCTTGAAACAATTTAAGATATTCTAAAGAGAAAGTTGAGTAGTTGAGTTCACTGAAAGATACGTATTTTCTAGTGACTAGAAAATCATTTTCAAGTTCACAATAATAATCCCAAAAATTGTGGATGAAACGTCTTATTTGTAAATCATCTTGGACTTGAAACGTTCTCGACTCCATCATCGTATAGCCATCCCTCAACAAGTAATTTTACTGCATTATAAATTATGGGAGACTGATTATATATGTTGATTTAATCTACTAGTTAATGTGATTAGACAGAAACACTAAGAGTGCTTTAAATATTTGATAGTAAAGACCAGTAAACTTAGTTATGTACCTATTAATGTAGATTAATCTTTGAAACATCTAATTCTCCAACTAGCAATTTTGACAATAGTGTTTCTTTCATTCTTTGTAAGCGCAATGATTCCATGGAATTATTTTCAATTAAATCAAATAGAGGCTTCACTTCTTTAATATATTTCTTCATTGACATATCATCTAGCCATGGAATTTCAATATTCGCGAAAGCACCCCTATTAATATTAAGAGTCGCGCTTCCCGTTGCTCCAATACCTAGAAGTTCATTCCTGATTGATTTTAAAGCATAATAAAGGAAGAATTCTTCACCTTCATGAGCCGCGATAACAGCGTTAATTTGTTGATTAAAGTGTGAAGGAGTTCTTGTAATTCCAACTAATCCGACTGTCGCAATACAAGAAATTAGCACACTTCCTCGCGGAACAAGTTTTTTTATTTGTATAGCATTGCCAGATTCAGATAGATATCTTTCAGACGAACAAATCCAAATTGAGGAATGCATATCAGGAATGGTAATAAAAGGATAGGTGCGCCCATAGTACTCTGGATTTTTAGTTGATGGTGTTTTACCAGTTATAATATTCTTAACAACATCTGAAATCTTAAAAATTAGTTTGGAGCTAATAGAAGCTTCTTTCCAAATTAACTCTCCTATTGAAGCTAAATAATCATTTAGCTAAGAATTAGCTTGCAAAACAAACGACTTTCCGTAATGATTTTTCTCTTTTACAACTAAAGGAGAAAAATCATGGATGAGACTCTAATCAACCTAATATCACAAAAAATGGAATGCTATCTATCTTCAGCACAAATGAAAATATTGAGAGCAACATTGAAGACAACAACAACACAATGCCCAACTAAACTTGAAAACACTGATTTGATTGCTCTATTTTTATCAGCAAAATCTGTCGAAGGTTGTTCTAACGCCACTCTTTTGTATTATGAAAACACTTTGCGTTCATTAGAACAATCTCTTTTGCGACCAATAAGTAAAGCCACTACCGACGATTTAAGAAATTACCTAATCAATTACGAAATCAAACATGGTTCAAGTAAAACTACCATTGATAATATACGTAGAATCTTTTCAAGTTTTTTCTCATGGCTTGAAGATGAAGACTACATTGTTAAGAGTCCGGCGCGACGTATTAAACACGTCCGATCCCCAAAGAAAATCAAGTCCGTGTTTTCAGACGAAGACCTGGAACTGCTACGTCAAAGCAGTAGTAATTTACGTGATGCTGCGATTATCAATATACTAGCCTCAACAGGAATGCGAGTTGGAGAACTTGTCCGTCTTAAGATCAAGGACATTAATATTAGTGAGCGAGAATGTCTTGTAACTGGTAAGGGCAACAAGCAACGAATCGTATATTTTGATGCTCGAACAAAGATTCACCTTGAAAAATATTTGGACTCTCGAGAAGATCGCAAAGAGGCTCTTTTTATTCCTCTTAAGGGCTCAGGACCTAAACTATCGATAAACACTGTTGAAATTCGTCTCAAAGAACTTGGTAAAGAACTTAATATTCAAAGAGTTCATCCTCATAAATTTAGAAGAACCATGGCAACAAATGCAATTGATAAAGGAATGCCTATCGAACAGGTCCAAAAACTACTAGGTCACAGCAAAATTGATACAACCCTAGCCTATGCCATGGTAAACCAAAGCAATGTCAAACACTCACACCAAAAATTCATCTCTTAAATGCAAATCCCGATTTAACGAGATGTTTGGGGATCCTGTTTTGAATGAAATGGGTTGGGATAAACATGCTTTAAAGGAATTTGGAATATGGAAAAGCGGTGGAACT
>CALKTD010000029.1 GCA_937997345.1 uncultured Atopobium sp.
CCGCATATGAACTGCCTCCCATTTCTTGGACATAAGAAATGGGAGGCAGTTCATTTTGTCGTTTGCGGTCGATTGATTTTCTCGCCGTTGACCTGTTGATCCTCTCGCCATTGACGGCTGACCTTCTTCAGGTAATCTTCTCGCCTGTTGTAGCACTTATTTCATTGCAGCAAGAGTCTTTTCCCAGGCAGTGAGCGAGTCAACGCAGGTCTGGTACGCAACGCAGTAGCTCACGCGCAGCCAACCTGGGCAGCCGAACGAATCGGATGGAACAGGAAGCAGCTCAAACTGCTTAGCCACATCGCAGAATGCCTGAGCATCTCCACCAGGAGCACGAACCCACAGGTAAAATGCACCATCGGGCTGGATATACTCGTAGCCAAGCTTGGTCAGCCCCTCAGTCAACACTTCTCGATTCTTGGCATAAGCCTCAACATCAGCTGGTTCGTCAACGCAGTCAATAATGACGTGCTGGAAAAGGGCTGGCGCACATACAAAGCCCAGAGCGCGAGCAGCGCCTGCACAAGCTGCATAAACTTCCTTTTGATCTGGATTAGACGCAGGCACCAGCACCCAACCAATACGCTCACCAGGAAGCGAGAGAGACTTGGAGTAGGAATAGCACACAATGGTGCGCTCGTAGACATCAGGAACCCAGGGAACCTCAATATTGCCAAAAACAATCTCACGGTAAGGCTCGTCGGAGATAACGTAGATGTCAGTTCCCAGCTCAGCGGAGCGTTTACGGAGCATGTCAGCAAATGCGTCCAAATTTTCTCTGGTATACACAGCTCCGACGGGATTGTTTGGTGAGTTGATAATTACCGCACGAGTTTTAGGCGTAAGAACTGCGCAAACAGCCTCCACATCAATTTGGAAAGTTTTCTCGTCAGCCAAAACCTCAACACACGTAGCTTGAGCATGCTCAATCCATACACGGTACTCAGGGAAGTATGGCGCAATAACAATAACCTCTTCACCTGGAGAAACAACGGAATTAAGCGCTATAGAAACGGAGGCCGCAGCTCCACAGGTCAAGATGAGGTCATTGGCCTGTGCCGCGTGATCTCCAAAGCGGCGTCGCAGTGATGCGGCAATTGCCTCTCTGGCTTGAGGAATACCTGGAGCTGGAGTGTAACTGTGGACCTGCTGTGGAGGCAGCTGCAGTGCAGCCTCAATAGATGCTCGAACAGCTTCGGGGGCAGGCACAGAAGGGTTACCTATCGAGAAATCAAACACATTCTGAGCGCCAATCTCAGCGCGACGCTGCGCCGCATAACCTGCAATCTCACGGATTGCAGACTTTCCTGTTCCGCATGCAAGACTTTTCTGATTGACCATGGTGTCCCGATTCTCTCGAAGCCTACCGTAACTATCTTTTCGTAAACGTCGCGCAAGTGCTGTATACCCTTCGCGACCGTCGATACATAGCATATTGGGCGAGAAGATCGATTTTCTCGCCCAAGCTTTAAAAGTTTTAACAAATTTGTATTTATTCCACGGGTTTTGCTGCAAATTTTTGAAGCAGACCGGCCGGCCTCAGCCTATTCGTACACGGAAGGCTTCAGAACACCAACAAATGGCAGGTTGCGATAGCGCTCAGCATAATCAAGGCCGTAACCAACAACAAACTTGTCAGGAACATAAGTGCCTACATAACGAGGGTCAATAGCAGGACGCTTGCCCTCAATATCCTTGACCAGGAAGGCTGCAATCTCAATAGAAGCGGGGTTACGGGACTTGAGCATACGCACTAGGTAAGAAAGGGTCAGACCAGAGTCCAGGACGTCCTCAACGATGATGACGTGGCGGCCCTCAATCTTGGTATCAAGGTCCTTTACAATGCGCACAACACCGGAGCTTTTAACGCCGTCGCCGTAGCTGGAAACAGCCATAAAATCGATGGAGAGTGGGCACTCAATAGCGCGCATGATGTCGGCCATGAACACAACAGCTCCGCGAAGAACAGCAATGACCAGGGGGTTCTTATCCGCGTAATCGCGCGTGATCTCTGCACCCACCTTCTTGACGATGTCTTTGATGTCCTGTTCGTCAAGCAGAATCTCTTCAATATCAGGGTGAAGCTCCGCCATTACTGGCTCCTCTCAAATGGCTTATGACCAGAATAGATGTTCAATTCTAGCAGCTGTTTTGTATCTTGCGTACATTTTACTCGTTCATCGGGACGAATTCCCGCAACCCACACCACATGTCCACGAATATTTGTGCGCACAATAGGCATCATACTCCTGGATTCAACGGGTACGCCTGCCTCGCCCAGCAGGTCAGAGATCTTTTTTGACTGCCCGTACATGCCCAAAGGCTGCATGGTATCCCCCGCCTCGGGTCCCGAGACCCACAGGCTGCCGCCGTGAACCGGATCTACCCCACAGGCGCATGCGTCGAGAAGAACCGACTCACCCAGCCATTCCTGGCTATGCGCGGTCGCATAAGACACGACGTCAAAGCCGTGCTCCACGGGGAGAATGCGCGCCGAAAGCACTCGGCCGTCTGCCAGCTCCAGCGTTCCCGGAACTGCAAGGTGCTCGCCAAGCGTTGCTGTAACGTGTACTGTACCTGCAGCTTTATTGCTTGTCTCAGCATCATCAACGCTCGCCACGCTCCTTGCGGCGCCCGTGAACGAAAACGTTACGGTACCCAAGCGAACGCGCGCCTCAAGATTTTGTGGCAAATTAGCTACGCCGGCCCCCACAGCAACCGCCTC
>CALKTD010000030.1 GCA_937997345.1 uncultured Atopobium sp.
GTTGAGACCCTTGGCTGTACTCAGGTTATCTGTTCTGATAAGACCGGTACTTTGACCCAAAACAAGATGACTGTTGTTCGTCATGAGACAGAAAATCTTGATGCACATGTACGTACCATGGCACTGTGCTCTGATGCTACTTGGGATGATATTGAGCAGGTGGCAAAGGGTGAGCCAACCGAGGCCGCTCTTGTTGCAGACGCTGCAAAACTTGGATACACCACAAGTGATTTAGCTTCTTCTCGCCCTCGTATTGGTGAGGCGCCCTTTGACTCTTCTCGTAAGATGATGTCTGTTGTGGTGCGTACCCGCTCTGGCAAGGTTGTACAGCACACCAAGGGTGCGCCTGATGAGGTACTTGCTCGCTGCACCAAGATTATGACAAGCGATGGCATTATTGACCTCACCGATGAGGCTCGCTCTGAGATTTTGGCTCAGAACAAGTCTATGGCTGACCAGGCACTTCGTGTTATGGCATCTGCTCGTCGTGACTGGGGAACAGAAGCTCCTCAGAGCTATGATCCAGCTAACCTTGAGCACGACATGATCTTTGTGGGACTTTCAGGCATGATTGACCCAGTTCGTCCTGAGGTTAAGGGTGCTGTTGCTGAGGCCCATGAAGCTGGTATGCGTACCGTTATGATTACGGGCGACCACATTGATACAGCCGTTGCTATTGCAATTGAGCTGGGCATTATTACTGATCGCTCTCAGGCAATCACTGGCGCACAGCTTGATAAGATTTCTGATGAAGAATTTGAGCAGCGCATTGAGACAATTGGCGTTTATGCACGCGTTCAGCCTGAGCACAAGGTTCGCATTGTTGATACCTGGCGCAAGAAGGGCATGGTCACAGCCATGACGGGCGACGGCGTTAACGATGCGCCTTCCATTAAGCGCGCTGATATTGGTATTGGTATGGGCATTACTGGTACCGACGTTACCAAGGGTGTTGCAGATATGGTTCTGGCAGACGATAACTTTGCCACCATTATTAGTGCCTGCGAAGAGGGAAGACGCATCTACGATAACATTCGTAAGTGCATCCAGTTCCTCTTGAGCTCCAACCTAGCTGAGGTCATTTCTGTCTTTATTGCGTCCCTGGTTGGCTTTACTATCCTTCAGCCTACCCACCTTCTGTGGATTAACCTAATCACCGACTCTCTGCCAGCTCTTGCTATGGCTACCGAGAAGGCTGAGCCAGGCATTATGAAGCGTAAGCCTCGTAACCCTAAGGATGGCATCTTTGCAGGTGGCGTTGGTTTTGACTGTCTTGTTCAAGGTTCTATCATTGCTCTTCTCACCCTTGTCAGTTATTTCATTGGCCATTACTTTGAGTATGGAACCTTTGACATCTCACAGGTTATTGCAAATCCTGAGGCTGGCGTTGAAGGCATGACCATGGCATTCTTGACGCTTTCTATGGTTGAGATGTTCCACTCCTTCAACATGCGTTCTTTACGCGGTTCCATTTTCAAGCTAACTAGCCAAAACATTTGGCTGTGGGGCTCTTTTGTAATGTCTCTGATTCTTACCTTTGTGGTTATTGAGACACCACTTTCTCAGGCATTTGGCTTTGCCGAGATTGGCCTTGAAGAGTATGCAACAGCAATGCTTCTAGCTGCATCAATCATTCCTTTGATGGAGCTCTATAAGGCTGTTATACGTTCTGTACAAAAGAATAAGGCATAAGGTAGAGGAGTACTCTTGTCCGCTAAGCGTACAAAAAGTTCCAAAAAACTAGGAGCCGGCAGGACTCAAGGGTCTTTGCCGGCCCTTTCTTCATTACTGGATGTTCCAGCGTTTGAGCAGCTGACTCCATCGTCGGCTCAGACGAAGGCCTATGCAGATATCATGACAGGGCTTGAAGCTCAAGGAGTTTCTCGCCAGATGATGACCATGGCCTGCGTGGTCCGCTTGGATAGGGGATTTCCCGCGGTTGTGTCAGAGCAGGGAGTGTTTCGCGCTGAGTTTGCCGCGCGCGTGACCAAGGGTCAGAACTCCACGGTGGCCGTTGGTGACTGGGTTTGTGCGCGCATCCCGGATTCGCATGATATGGGCATCATCGAGGCGATTCTGCCACGAGAGACCGATATTGCACGCTGGAAGGGAGGCGCTCGTGGTCAAAAACAGACCTTGGCCGCAAACGTTGACCTTGTGCTTGTGGTACAGGCTTTGGACGGAGAGACTATCTCGGTAGATCGCATTGTGCGTTCAGCGGTCATTTCTGAAGATTGTGGAGCAACCTGTGCCGTGGTGCTTACTAAGTCAGATGTAGCGGGACCAGAGCTTTTGGCTCAAGAGATTTCTTCTATCACCGCAGCTCTTGGTTCTACAGTGAAGATTGTTGCAACGGCTTCAAAGCTTGAGGGCGAGAAACCCGAGGCACTTGCAGATCTTGCTCAAACGGCTCAAAAGCTTGGAGCTGCGTGGGGAATTGATGCTGTTCGTAGTCTTGTTCCTTACGGCTCCGTAGCCATTGTTCTTGGTGAATCAGGTGCTGGTAAATCAACGCTTCTAAATGCGCTTTTGGGACATGAAGCGCTTGAAACGGGAGAGGTTCGCGAATCTGATAAGGCGGGACGTCATACAACGGTCGCTCGTCGCATGGTGGCGCTCCCTGACGCTGGTGTTATTGTGGATGAGCCAGGGCTCAGAAGCTTGCCTATTGTGGGCCATGAGAGGGGATTACAGAAGATATTCCCACACATCTCTGAAGCTGCTCAGACGTGTAAATTTAGGGATTGCACCCATACTCACGAGCCAGGATGTAGCGTTCAAGACGCCCTGCATGAGGGCAAGATTACAGAACCCCAGTTAAAGGCGTATTTATCTCTGGCAAAAGAAATGCGAGAAAGCCAGCAATTGCTTGACCCTGACGTTGTGCTCTAAGCTTTAACAGCGTAAATCCTCTAAGCATCCTGGCTTATCTAGGGTGCTTTTTTGTTAAACTAGCAGGAAATATAATATATTGAGACTAACGAGGGTTGGTCCTGCCTAGCTAATTAGGGGGGGTCAACCCTCGTTCATGAATTAGGGAAATCACTTAAAAAATCATTCATTACAATCTCTCTGAAAAATGTAGCAGTTATGACGTTCTAAAAATTTTTATATATCAAATTAGATAAAAATTTAAATTACCTATTTTTCTTCTCACCACCAGGGTCTGCGAATTCATTACTTTGTGTCAGATTCGCGTCAGCTATCTGACATATTTGTGCAGGTAAATCTTTTGTTTTTGTCCTCCCTCTTTCAACCCGAGCGCACAATCGATATATCGCAAATGGAGGGAGGAAAAACAGTGACTAAGAAAACAAGAATTTTGATTTCTGTGTTGAGTGCGCTTCTGGCAAGTTTTTGTTTCTTTGCATACGTACAAAGTGTCCGTGCTGATGCCGAGAAGTCACGAGCAGAGGCAATACAAAAATACGGTGGAGAACTTACTTCAATTTTGGTGGCCACAAAACAAATAGAACCCGGAGAAACTCTCTCATCTTCTAATACCCAGGTAAAAAGCTGGATTTCTGATCTGATTCCCGAGGGGGCAATTACTAATCCAGAAAGTGTTATGGGTCGAACGGTGTCATCTGTTATTGGAGTTGGTATGCCTGTTGTTTCTCTTCACCTACGATCTGTTGCCTCTCAGATTTCTATTCCAGAAAATCTTGTTGGTCTTACTATTTCTCATGGCGAGAAGTACGGATTGGCTGAGAGGCTTAGCGCTGGTACAAAGCTTGCAGCATATGAGGTTACTGATTCTCTTATTACCTGTATTGCCTCGGATATTGCGGTATTGTCAGACGACACCGAGGGTACTCTTTACACATCTTCTTCTGTAACGCTTGGATTAACTCCTGAACAGGTTCCTGCTGTGCTTTCTGCATATGCTCGAGGAACACTCCGCTTTACTCTTCCAGGGTCAAAGATTAATGCCCAGGACTTACTACACAACAATTCTTACGTTGAAGAAGAAAACCCAAAAGATTTATCTGACGCGACAAATCAGTCAAGCCCATCTGATGCAAGTGAAGAGGTACAGCCAGAGAATCCTGCTTCTTTAACAACCAACCAAAACAGCGACAGTGCGTCACAAGTAGATTCGTCTACTAATCCAGGAGGTGAAGCGTGATGTTAGAAAAGTGGATCTCATACGTAGGTCTTGACGCACGCGTTGAGATTGGAGCCATTCTTACGTACTTAGGTATCAGTAATAGGTGTGAGTTTACAGATTCGGCAGCATCTCTTAGATCAATTGTTGCTCGTTCAACTCCTCAAGATTATTCAGTTTTAATTGGTAATACCGGCTCCGATGTTTCGGATATAAATCTTGCAGCTGCGATTGTTAAAGACGGAAATGCTCGCTGTGTAGTGTTGGTAAGGTCTGGAGCTTCTGGATCACTTCGTTCTAGAGCGGCTAAAGCAGGAGTTGATTTAGTTATTGACCCTATGGAATTAGGGGATCTGGTAAAGGTTGGAAGAGGATATCAATCATATGGGGCTGACAGGCTTTCTCAGCCTTTACCAGAAGCTTCAGATTATGTTGCCAGTATCCAAGAGCTAAATACCTATCTTCAATCCCTTATTCCTCTTGATAAGACTTTAAAAGCTCCGATTCTGACGTTCACTTCAGGAAGAGGAGGAGTGGGAAAGACCACACTTGTTTCTTCAATGGCACTGCTTGCTTCTTCTTGGGGTTTAAAAGTTGCATTAGTTGATTTTGACCTGTCTTATGGCAATGCTTTTGAGAAACTTGGAATTAGGCAGCCAAAGGATTTTTCTGATCTTGTTGCTGATGTATCTTCAGAAAAAGAGAGCCTTCTAGAAAAGGCAACTTGTATCCATAAAAATTTGTATCTTTTTGGTCCTTGTGTAAAACCTGAAATGGCAGAGCTTCTATTTCCTTGCGTGAGTTATTTTCTTCAAGCTATTTCTGGTTTGGTTGATTTGGTGCTCGTAGACACTACGACAGCATCAACAGATTGCTATGCCCAGGCAGCACAATGTGCAGATAGGCTGGTTATTGTTTCAGAGAACCCCCTTACGTGCATTAACTCTTTGGCAAAAGTAAGTGGACTTGCTGTGCGTCTTGGAGTGGCAAGAACTCGCATTATTCGACTTGAAAACAAAGCAAATCCAAGGGTTAAACAGGACTTTTCTATTGGAAAAGCAGAGGTTGGTCTTGAAGCAGCAAAGATGTTTAGGATTTTTGAAGGCGGACTGGGGTTTCAAGAGCTTATTCAACAAGGAAAGCTCTCTGTACTGTTACAAGAGGAAACTTCATTTGCACAGTCGGTTTCTTTTGTACTTGCGCATTTCCTTAACGAGTTGGGTATTCTTCCGCAACTGCGCGAGGCTCAAATTGCCCTGCAAGTAACTCCTGAGAAAAAGCCATTTAGTTTGTTTAACAGGAAGAAGGAAGTGAGTTAATGCTTGTCTTCGAACGCGTTGCTAAGCAAATTGAGACACAAGAAGAGGATGACTCACAACTTCAAAAAGAACTATTTCTGAAGGCTAGAAAGAAGTTAAAAGAAAAACTTGTTTCTCGATTAGGACTTTCCACGGTTTCTTCTCTTATAACGGGCAGTGATATTGATCGCGTAAGAGACGAATTAAGGGTTACCTGTGAAGCAATTGTTAATGAAGAAAAAGACGAGCTTTTTAGCTCAGTCGACTATGAAGAAATAATTGAGCAGGTAATTAATGAGGTGTGTGGTCTTGGTCCAATTCAGCCGTTGCTGAATGATAAAGATGTTACTGAAATCATGATAAACGGCTGTAACAATTTGTTCTACGAGAAAAACGGCGAGCTATTTGAATCGAAAACAGTTTTTGACTCAGAAGAGCAGATTTTGATTGTTATGGATCGCATTTTGTCTCCATTAGGAAGAAGACTGGACAGGGTGAGTCCTATTGTTGATGCTCGTCTTGATAATGGAGACCGTGTCAATGCAGTTGCAAGTCCTGTTGCAGTGAACGGTACTTCAGTAACTATTCGAAGATTTACCGGAAAAATTACTTCTTTGGACCGGCTAGTGGAAATGAAATCACTGCCTCAATGGCTTGCAAGATTTTTGTCTTGGGCTGTGAAATGCAGACAGGGAATCGCGGTTGTTGGTGGAACAGGATCTGGTAAGACCACGCTTTTAAATGCACTTTCATGTGAAATTTCAAAGTCAGAAAGAATAGTCACTATTGAGGACTCAGCGGAGCTTAAGTTTGATTCACATCCAAATGTTGTCAGGCTAGAGGCTCGTCCTGCTTCGATAGAAGGAACAGGAGAAATAACCATTAGATCATTGGTGAGAAATGCGCTCCGAATGAGGCCAGACCGAATTGTAGTAGGAGAGGTAAGAGGCGAAGAGTGCATTGATATGTTGCAGGCTATGAATACAGGTCACGATGGTTCTCTAACTACGCTACATGCCGGAACTGCGCAAGAGGCAATATTACGCCTGGTGTTAATGGCTCGTTTTGGCATGGACTTACCTGCAGAAATTATAGAACAGCAGATAGCAACTGCACTTGATTTGATAGTTATGTCTCAAAGATTTCCCGATGGAAAGCGATATGTAACCAGCGTTTCAGAAATTTCTTTGTCTTCGTCAGGATCAATCGAAGTACAAGAGGTGGTGTCGTTTGACGTGCAGAAAAGAAGTTGGCTTTTTGTAAAAATCCCTTCTTTTATCAATCGCGCCATAAAAGATGGATTACTCAATAAAAAGGAGGTTACTTCATGGATGTCATTACTTCCACGATCACAGGAGGTGCTTTTGGAGTAATTATTTATTTTTTTATATGTAACGGTAAAGAAAAAACTGTCTCTCAAATAAGTACACGAATAGCAGGTTATGTGGGCTATCTTCTTCAATTTGCACGCAATAGTGTTTTTGTACAGTACTTGCTCAAATGGGAGCCTTTTTCTTATGTATCAATACAGCTGCGTAATCGCTTTCTTTATAAATATGGAATCACCTTAGTCAGTGATGCCTTCGTACTGTTTTTTATTAGTGGCATAGCTGTATCCATCCTGCTTGGCGTTCTATTTGAGTCTGTATTAGGTGTACTTAGTGGTTTCCTTTCGTTATTTCTAGGTCCTTATTTTCTCTATGAACACACTAAGCATCAGACTACTTTAGAAATTGCTCATATGATGCCTTCGATTTTTAGAACTATTGCTGTTGCTCTTGGATCAGGTCTCACACTTTCACAATCTATTGAATATGTCAGTAAACATACAGAAGGTGTTGTATCAGAAAATTTTTGTATTGCCGATATGCAAATCAAGTGTGGTTTTCCTATCGAAGAAGCTATTGAAGACTTGGCAGAGAGACTGGATGCTCCAGGTGTTAATTTGCTGGCTAGTGCATTAGTAATTTCACACAGAACGGGCTCTCCGCTTAAGAGTCTGTTACAAAAAACTGCTGAGCTAGTTGAATTACAAGAGAAGAATCAAAGACTTATAGCAACAAAGACTGCTCAAGTTAGATTATCTGCTCGAATTGTATGTCTTCTCCCTGTTGTTCTGTTGGTTATTTTGTCGCTTTTATCACCAGACTTTCAAAAGGGTTTGTTTACGCCATCAGGCGTTATATGCACAGCGATTGCTATGGTCATGGACTGTATTGCTCTTTTGATTATTCGAAGCATTATGAAAGGAGTAATGAAGTGATAGATCTAACTTGCTCTTTAGCGTTTGCATTATGCATAGCCATTCTTGTCTTGGTTATACCCGTAAATTTGAATCATTTTGATATTCAGCGTTATTGCCAGCAAATTATTAGAGGTGTAAGAGGTCACAGGAGAGTGAGCCTTCGAGCAAAGTCAGAGTTTATAAGAAAATCATGTCTACGCGAGATGCCAGAAATGATTGATATTTTGATCCTTGGACTGTCGTCAGGATTATCTTTTGATTCGGCTCTAGATTTGTATTGTTTACGAGAATCTGGCGAGCTATCAAAAGAGCTTTCAAATGCTCATATGACTTGGAAACTTGGTGCTACTACTCGTGAAGAGGCTCTCAATCAGATGGCTTCCAGAGTGGGAGTTCCTTCGCTTAAAAGCTTTGCGACTGTTGTAAACGAGGCGCTTACTTTTGGAACTCCTCTTGCAGAAATATTAGATAGACAGGCTTCAGTTCTTCGCGATGAGCAACGTTCTTTGTTGGAAACGGAAATCGAAAAAATTCCAATTAAAATGCTCATCCCTCTGGGAACGCTGATTGTTCCAGCAATGTTACTTGCAATTTTAGGCCCTTTGCTTGGACCTGCATTTTCTTCTTAGGAGAAAGGAAAGACGATGATGTATTTATATCAATTTTTTGGGTATCTTCGTGACTTAAAAGAGGATGAATCAGGACAAGGAACTACAGAGTATGCAATTTTGGTCGGTGTACTTGTAGTTATTGCAATTGTCGCAATTATTGCTTTTAAGGGTAAAGTTTCTGAACTTTGGGAAGCGATTACATCTGGAATTAATTCTCTATGAGTAAGAAAAGCACTGCTGCTTATTCTGTGTTTATTATTGCCACTGTATGTTTGCTAGTTGCTGCGTTTCTTTTCTTACCAAGAAAACAGACTAATTCATCAAATACAAACTCAGATTACGCACAAACTCAGAAATTTAGGATAGAAAAAAGATCTGATGAACAGCCAGTCTCATATGAAGCTGCAAAAGATTTATTTGAGCAGAATTCAGTACAAAGAGATAGTAAAGAAACCATTCAAGACGAAGCACAAAGTGTTTTAGAGAGCTATCAACAAAGAGCTGATTGTGTACTTGTTTATTCCGGATATATGGATCTAGCTGGCAATGTATGGAGTTGTTTGGTTAATGGTGGAAATTGGTCGGAGCTTGTGACTATTTCTAATCAAGGAGAGATAAGGAGGGTCTCAACATGTCATATATCTACTCAAGATGTAAAGAATCTATTAGAAGTATCAAACTAGGAGTTAAGGATACACAAGGGCAGGCAACGCTTGAATATGCTCTAGTTTTATTTTCGTGCTTGATTGTCATTACGACTCTTGGTGTGATTTATCACTTTGTGCAAAATGGAGCAGTTGTTCAACTGGCTACTCAAGCTGCTTCACATACTATGCATGACTCTCTTTTAGATTTAGCCAAAGATGTTCTCTCATTTTAAACAGAATGCTGGTCAAGCGTCAGTAGAAGCCGCGCTGTTATTCCCAGTTATTCTGATGATTATCGCATTACTTGTAGAGCCTGTTTGCATTCTCTACACAAAGACAGTTATGGATGGAGCCTGTGCAGAAGGATTAAGAGTAGCAACAACATCTTCTGATACTGAATTAATAGAGACCTATATCAAGCGGAGGCTTAAGGCCATACCGGAGGTACCTCTATTCCATAAGGGCGGAGATGAGGATTGGAATATCTCTATTGATAAAAAAGAAAAAGATGTCCTGATTGAAATTACGGGCCATGTGGCAGCAATGCCGCCAATAGGCTGGTGTTTATTCCTTGCAGGGCAGACGGATGATCAAGGAATTGTTTTGAGATCTAGTTTATCTGCTAGCACGTATCCAGATTGGATTGAGGGTTCTTATGCAGATTGGATTGCCTTTTGGAAAGGACAAGCATAAGAAAATAAGGCTTGGACTTTCTCTGTTTATTGACGATACAGGCGGTATTACATCAGTTGCCTTTGCAAGCGCACTGCTGGTGTGTCTAGCGCTTGTATTTGCGCTGGTATCAGTTGCATGGGTCTCATCGAGTGCATATAAAACTCAGTCAATAGCAGATGCTGCTTCTATGGCAGGAGAAAATGTCGTTGCTAAATACACAACTATTGCGCAGGTAATTGATGCAAGCATCTTGAGCCTTGGATTGTCGGGTTTGCTGTGTGTTGGCGCTGGATTAGTTGCTTCGTGTGTACCAGGTTTAGCTTCAGCAGGCTCCAAATTGTGCGATGCGGGTTTTAAGACACTTGAAGCTCGAAAGAAATTTGCTACTTCAGCCTGTGAGGGTTTAGAAACAACTGAGAAAATGCTTCCAGTTTTTGCGGCAATGGCAGCAAGCTCTTGTATACAAAAGAACTCTACTGATACTGGAAATTTTATAGGATCAGCACTTTTATTTCCTGCTCAGTCGCAATCTGATTTTGGGCATTTAAATAGTGATGTTTCATCAGATAAATTAAAAGAGCAAAGCGAGCTATTACAGGAAATAGCAAGAAAAATTGAAGAGTTACAGAGTAAAGCAGAGTCATCTAAAAAGAGGGCGTGGGAGGCAGACTGCGGTGGAGGTTCGTATTCTATGCGTGAGAGAGCGGAGCACCTTGCTGGTCTTTCTGGGAATATCAATCCATCTATCCCGTCACCAACTTCTTGGACGTTCGGTATCGCTTTAAAGCGAGCAAGGGCATATTACAGAGCTCGATATGATCAGGAGACTGTCAATGGAAGTACCGCAGAAGAATTACGTGATTCAGCTATACGAAAAGCTTTTTATAACTTTGCTTACCAGGAACTTTCTAAAGGATTTTATAAAGAAACCGCTGATGGTGAGGTTGAAATGAATTTACCTCGATTGCCACATAACTTAGAAGAGACAAAGAAAACAAACCTGTATTTAAAACCTATCTGGCCTTGTACTTATGAAAACGGCGAGAAAACCATTCATGCCCATATGTCCTGTCCAGGTGCAACTGGAGAAAATGCGGGATTTGCGTCGTTACAGGATTTAGACTCTGGGGCGGTTCGTGAGTGTCAGCATTGTCATTTTACAAGTGATGATGTAGGAAGAGTGGCATCTGCCTCAACAAATATTGATAACGGGTTTGAGTATTACTGGAAGATCGTAGTTGAAGAGTCTGAAGCTTATGAATCATCACGCCAACAAATAAAAGATTTACAAAAGGAGTTATCTGAAGCTGCGGATAAATCAACAGATTTATTTCAAAAAGCACTTGATGCTTTGAAGGTTGCTAGACCCAGATTATGTCCACCTGGTGCTTGGGGATGTATTTCATTTGTGAGAAGAAGGGGTTCATCTCCAGAATTCCAAGGACGTTTGGGGACGCTTGAGCAATCGGTTTTTCTCCCAGAAGGATATGCAATATCTGGAGCAGTACTTGCCCCAGATAACTCATCCACAGATAACGTTCTTTCAAGCTTTTTTGACCAGGTTGAAAGGAAGGGAGGGTTTATCGGAAAGACTGTAGATAAAGTAATGAGCTTGTGGGAATCTCTTTTAATCTCATATGGGGATGGCGTAACTTCTTGGTCCTTTAAGCTATCAGAATTTCTTGATGGCATTGATGGAATAACAGGTGGTAGTGTCGGTTCCAAATTACAGAGAGCCTTAAAACAAATAGTTGTTGATGCTGGATTAGAGCCGAGCGATTTAAGACAAATGAAACCCGTTCTTGTTAATACAGAAAGAATTTTGAAACAAGCTGGCTTCGAGAAAGAATCAACGATTCGTGAGCTAGTTCAGAAAATACCCAATACATCAGACCCGATCGTTTTAGCTTGCTCACTTGGTGCGTTTTCTCTCCAGTATTTGCCTGACAAAATAACAATTGCGAAATTAACCATTCCTGTTCTTGATATTGATATTCCTTTAGAAATTGATGTTAAGAAAGTGTTTGGTGGCACATGAGAAAAATGAAGTTTCTTTGTTGTCAAAAAGGTCAGATGTTTGTTGAGACTGCATTGATTCTTCCAGTTGTATTAGTGGTTGCTCTAATTGCAATCAATCTATTTAAGTTTGCAGATATGTGCTCAAAGTTTGATCGAGTTGCAGCGGATCAAATTATTGCCCATGGAGTTTCTTCTAGTCACTCTGCAAATGAAGATGCTCCAGAAAACCTAGCTCAAAGAATAAGAGCTGCTCTTAATTGCGATGACAATTGCGACATCGTTGTCTCATTGGAGGGAGAAAGTGAGGTGATTGGGAATATGGTCTCTGTTTTTCCTAAATACCAAGTAACTCTTAAGTACAAACCTTGGCCACATACCCTGCGTCTCCCTTTAGTGTCATTAGAGTCTCCTCTATGCCTTACCCATACAACCTCAATTGTTGTGAGTCCTTATAAGTCGGGAGTTGTGATTTGAAAATGAACGTACAAGTTTCGATAGAAGAAGTCCCTAATTCTGAACAGATTTTTGAATTGTTACAAGGAGGCTTCGAAAAGTTTGTCGGTCTTTTGGGTACCGAGATAACAGCTCCTCCAGTATTACTTCTGAGGTGCTCTTCAGTTCATACTTTTGGAATGACGTATCCGATTGATATCGCATTTGTAGACGATCACGGAGAAATTTTAAAAACTCGGAGGCGAGTACAGCCTAAACAAATTCATAGCTGCGCGGGTGCCTATTGCACATTTGAAAGACCATCAGTTAATGATTTCCCATGGTTTGAAGTGGGACAGAAAGTACTAATTCAAGAAATAAGTACCAAGGAAAGCAATGTTGAAAGAAGGAGTCGCTATGGCTATAGAAAACTACTCCGTCAAAATTTGCCCCAGATGCGGAGAAAAGTTATTTCAGGACATGAGAATTTGTTACGGGTGCCTTCTAGACTTCAGCGGCCCAAGCTCGCTTGTATGCAATCTCGAAACATCAAGAAATAAAAGAATTGCTAGCCTTCCTTTTATAGAAAATGATGAGTATTTGCTTTCTGAGGAAGTAGGAGAGGAGTGGGATAAAGGCCTGCCACCTGCTTTGTTTGAACTGGATAACTCATATTCACCAGCAGATTAAACAGTACGTGGTATCCTTTTAAGAAGAGTTGCGAAAGTAACATAAAGGAGTTTCCATGTATAAAGTCTCGCTTCGCTCTTCTAAAAAGAGCCAGTTTGTAAGGATTGCGCTTTGCGTAATGCTTTTGGCTGTTGCGTTTCTAATTGCACCAGCAAAAGCATTTGCCCGCGACCTTTCAATAGATACGGTAAATATCGATGCAACGGTTCAAAAGGACGGAACGTTGCACGTTGTAGAAACTCGTACATTCTATTTCAAGGGAAGTTTTCACGGTGTTTATTGGAATCTTCCCGTTGGAAAGAATAAATACAATGGGCAGAACGTTGAAGTGAACATTACTTCAGTTACCGTTCAGGATAAGCAAGGAACGCGTCAGCTTTACAGCAAAGACTCAAATGGAAATAGTGCCAGCTCAGATGAGTATTATGTTCCCACTCTATCAAGCAATATGTTGAATTTAAAGATTTATTCAGCACATGATGATGAGTATGCACATATAACCATTGAGTATGACATTACTAATGTTGTAACAAACTGGTCTGACACTGCAGAGTTGTACTGGAAGTTTGTGTCTGATGGCTGGGATTCAGAGTCTCGTAATGTAACGGCTACTATTCATCTTCCTGTTCCTTCAGGACAGTCAATAGTTGCTGGTGATACTGTTCGCGCCTGGGGACATGGTCCGCTGGACGCAAATGTAGAAATCACTAACAATGCTGTTGTCTATAAGGTTCCTGGTGTAGGAACAGATGAGTTTGCAGAAGCTCGTATTACGTTCCCAACCGATTGGGTTTCTGGATTAGCTCCCATTCAGCAGAATAAACTGAGCAGCATTCTGTCTGAGGAACAAGCGTGGGCTGACGAGGCAAATCACAAGCGTGAGGTTGCAAAAACTCAGGTGGCCCTTATTCTTTATGCGCCATTAGTATTTGCAGCTATCACTGTCGTAGCAGCTATTCTGTTACGAATTAAATACAAAAAGGTCATGGCTCCTCAGTTCAATGACCTTTACTACAGAGATGTTCCATCTAATGATCACCCAGCAGTCCTTTCCATGCTTTATAACAGTGAGGAAATTAAGGGAGACGCTCTGACAGCAACCCTTATGCACCTTTCTGACGCAAAGTACATTAGCTTGAACAAGGCGGTTAATACAAACTTCCTTGGTATGGAGAAGTCTGATTATTGTCTTACAAAGGTTCAAGACCTTGCAGAAGGTCAGCCATCCTTCTACTCAGGCAGTTCTCTGTCAAATAAGATTGATAGCATGGCAATGAGGCTAATCTTTGATAAGGCCGGAGAATCTGGAGCGGTAAATACTACTGTTACCATGAAACAAATTGGTAAATACGCCTCATCACATCCAGAAGATTTTAATAAGGCATATGAGTCCTGGGAGAGTCCTATCAAACTTAGCTATGCCGCTAAGTTTGGAACAAATAAGATTTCATTCCATGGAAAAGGAATTCTTGGCGCTCTGATTGCTGTTGATGTTCTTGTTTTAGTTGCTGCATTTTTCATGGGTGTTATGGCAGATGTTTCATTTGGCAATCTATTACTACATTTGTTCATTCTTTTCGTTGCCGGTCTTTTTGCGGTTATAAACATTGGCTCGTTCGATCTGATGAACAGAGAAGGCGTCGAGACTCTTGCTAAGACTCGTGCGCTAAGAAAGTGGCTTACTGAGTTTACCAACCTGCACGAAGCAATTCCTACTGACGTCATTCTCTGGAATAGGCTTCTGGTTATGGCGGTTGCGCTTGGTGTTGCGGATAAGGTTATCAATCAGCTGAAAGTTGCAATGCCAGAGTTGCTCAAAGATCCTCAGTTTATGCCTGTTTATAGCTGGTATTACTATGGAAATGGTATGCGTTCTAACGCGATTGACAGTGTAACCAAGAGCGTTACAGCTGCTCATTCTGTCTCTACGGCAGCGCTCGCTTCTTCTAACTCAAGTTCTGGCGGCGGTTTTGGTGGCGGCTTCTCCGGCGGAGGAGGAGGCGGCTTCGGCGGCGGAGGCGGCGGTGGCGGTTTCTAACGCCATAAACGCTTCAATAAACACTGCAAGAAGCAACGTTTAAAGGTCTTAATTCTCCCCGTGGACTAACCGGGGAGAATTTCTTTTTAGAAAATATGCGATTTTGGCATATTTGAGTTGATAGTTTTACGCTGCACTTATGGAGCAGATATCTAACAGATTAGTGGGCCAGTGCCTTCGCGATTTGCGAAAAAAGCAACGTCTTACTCAAGAGGCGGTTGCTGAGCACCTTGCTGGAGATCAAGCATTCATATCAAAGGTTGAATCAGGTGAGCGTGGCGTTAAGCTCGGAGAAGTTTTTTCTTTTGCCGATGCCTTAGGTATTGATGCTTTTGAGCTCATCGAAGCGTTGCGTACGTATCGATAGCTTAAGATAGTTTTAGATTACTTTTATAGATAAAGAAACCCTATGTAGGTCGTGCTTCTTAAAAGAGGCACGACCTTTGCCGTTTACTACTTGTTTCATCTACATCAAAAAAATAAAAGAAAACGGCTCAGAGATTTTCTCTCTGAGCCGATTCAAGTCGTGGTGGCGGGGAAGGGAATCGAACCCCTGACACGGGGATTTTCAGTCCCCTGCTCTACCAACTGAGCTACCCAGCCATTGGTGCTTCGAAAAGCTTATTTACTATAACAGACTCAAGCGCTTCGTCAAGCGGGCAATTTATACAATCCAGAAATTTTTTCCGCCAGTGAGGTCAAATTCAACGGTCATACCCTTTATTGCAAAAAACGCCTCAACTTGCTCCTTTGTTTTCTTGAGTTCTTGACCGGCGATTTTCTCGCGCTCATCGGTTTTCTCGGCAGAGGGAAGTTCTATCCAAAGAGACTGTTTACCACATGCGTCGCGCAGGTGAACTTTGCTTAAAAGGCCCTGCTGAGCAAGCCTTTCATTAAGATGAATGAGGTCAAAGAAGTTGACAACTTTTGGCATGTTAACTCGTTTCTCTAAACGCTCGCTCTTAAGCATACACGTTTGCAAATTGGTACAATAGATGACTAGCTTGAACTAGGTCAGCGGTCGTTGCTGCCTCCACTGAATAAACTATTCGAGGGGAAATTATGGCCTTTACGAGAAAAGAATTCTTGTCCCTTTCTGCTTTAGGAGCTGCAGGTACCTTGGCTGCATGTACTCCTCAGGCAAGGACGTCTGAGGATACGAATCAGCCTGCATCTAACGTGGACCTTGAAGAGTTCAAGTCACTTAAACTGGACATGACCCAGTGGAGCTATGACGAGGATAATGACTGTTACTATCAGCTGGGCATTCAGTACTGCACTAAGCCTGCAAGTAAGTCGGTAAACACTCTCTCGGTCTTTGTACCTGGAAAGTATTTCTCGGGAACTAAGAAGGGCTCGACGTACGAGTGCGAAGTAAGCGAGAAGGCTGTTGTAGGCAGCTTCACCGCAAGTACCGCGCCAATTGTTATGCCTATTAACACAGCAACACTGTTCCCTCAGAGCGCTCCTACAAGTTACTCATACGAAGGCCTCGCACCGTACCTTGAGGCTGGCTTTGTGTACGTATACGCAGGTTTCCGTGGTAGAAGTGCCGGTTACGATTCAACTACAGGCTCGGACGAGCTTTACGCAGGCGGCTCTCCTTGGCCAGCAGTAGATTTCAAGGCTGCTATCAGGTATTTGCGCTACAACAATGAGCTACTCCCATGCAATACATCAAAGATTTTTGTGTTTGGCTTTGCAGCCGGCGGCGGCCTCAGTGCGGTGCTGGGAACCTCGGGAGACTCTCCGCTCTATACGCCATATCTTAAGGCTGTTGGTGCTGCTACACATAGCGAGAAGGGCGAGCAGCTGTCAGACTCTATTTATGGCAGCGCTTCATGGTGTCCTGCAACTTCATACGACCTTGCAGACGCAGCGTATGAGTGGTCAGCTGGTCAGTATGCAGATGCAACAGACTCCCGTGCTGAGGGTGTATGGACCCAACCTCTCTCGCAAGATCTTGCTGGCGCATATGCTTCATTTGTCAACAACATGGATCTTCTCGACAGCAATGACAGTAAGGTCAGTCTTGATGAGACTAACTCTGGCGTCTATACCGCTGGATCATATGCAGACCTTCTTATCAACGAGCTCAAGACCTCTGCGAATAACTTTGTTAGGGACAACGCATTCCCTTACACGTCCACGCCTCAGCGACTGGAAGAGCCTACGTTCCCAGGCGATCCAAACTTGGCAACGGTCCGTGGAACAGACAATGCAGCTCCTGCTACTCAGCAGGTTCAATCTACTATCTACGATACTGCTGAGCACTATTTTGGCTCTCTGAACTCAGAATCTATTTGGGTTGTATATAACCTTCGCCGCCAGAGCGTTGAGCTTGAGAACTTGAGGGGTTTCTCGCAAGCTTTAAGAGGTGCGTCGCTTCCTGTTGGAGCTTTTGATGCTCCTGATAGAAGCACCCGCGCTAACCAGCTTTTTGGTGTTGGCGAGCAAAGTACGCTTCATTTTGATGAGCAGACTGCCGACCTCATTAAGAAGAATCTTGATACGTACATGAAGCTTACCGATTGGAAGTCCAGCTACGCTAATGACTGGACCTCTGATCTGAATAAGGCTGATACGCTGGAGAATGACATTCCAACTCGTGTTGATATGTTCAATCCGCTGTACTTTACCAGCGCATCTTACAAGGGCTATCAGACAGCATCGGTTGCTCCTTATTGGCGTATTAATGAGGGCGCTCAGAATACTGATACTTCAATCTGCACTTCGTTCAATCTGGGTCTGTCTTTAAAGCACTTCTCTGGCGTGAGCAGTGTTGATTACACGCTTGTTTGGGATAAGGGCCACGTTCTCGCCGAGAGAACAGGTAATTCGACCGCCAATCTGGTGTCTTGGATTGTCTCGTGCGCGTCAGCTTAAAGGGGAGGTCATAGGGTGTTTCAAACAAAGAATCGCCGACTGTATGGTGCTATAGTCATCGTTGTGCTTGCAGTAGGAGCAATATTCTTCTTTCTATTTAGAGGCGCTGATAAGTCTCAGTCTCAAACAAGCTCGCAATCGCAGCAATCCCAACAGACGCAACAAACGCAGTTTCAGAGCTCACAAAATAAGGGCTACATTGATTCCGTAGCAGCAGATGATCCGTATGCAAAGGGAATTCACCACGTTCGTATTGTGGTAAAGGATTACGGCACTATTGAGGCAACTCTTAACGCAAACGTTACGCCTATTACGGTCTCAAATTTTGCTCATCTTGCCGAGTCAGGCTTCTACAATGGTCTTACGTTCCACCGCATTATTGATGGCTTCATGATTCAGGGCGGAGATCCTAAGGGTAATGGCTCAGGTGGATCCGAGAACAAAATTAAGGGTGAGTTCACCAAAAATGGTGTCGAGAATAATATCTCACATACACGTGGAACCATTTCCATGGCACGTGCGCAAGATCCAAACTCTGCAAGCTCACAGTTCTTTATCATGCAGGCAGACAACTCAACTCTGAATGGAAATTACGCTGCATTTGGCACGGTAACAAGTGGAATGGACGTTGTCGATGCAATTTGTAAGGGCGTAACCCCAACCGATTCAAATGGAACCGTCCCTGCTTCAGAGCAGCCAGTCATTGAGTCCATTACAATGATTGATTAGATTCCTTATATAAAATATTGTTATGTCAGCCAATAACCTGTAGCTTATAACAAAGTTGCAGGTCATTGGCTTAAAACACACTTCTCATGGTATACTATTGTTATCCGAGAGGAGTGGTGCTATGCGAGCTGTTGGCGAGTTTTGCGTTCACCCAGGTCAGGGCGTATGTCTGATTGAAGATGTAGTGTCGGAGCCTACTCCGGCCTACGTTTTGTCTCCCATTGGACAAAAACACCCTGTTCAGATTGTATTTCCTCTTGATCAAGAGTTCAGACTTCGCGATCTTATGACGCGTGATGAGGCAACAAATCTTGTTGATACTTATCCTCAAATTGAACTCATTACGTCCCATATTCATAACGCGTCGCTCGAAGAATCTCACTTTAGGCATGCCATCAGAGAAGGTTCTTGTAAAGATTCCATTAGTATTGCTAAGACATTTAGGGCTCGTATTGATAAGGCACGCTCACTTAATAAGAAGCCACCTGTTTCACATGAGAGGATATTTAAGATGGCCAGTAATCGCGGACTTTACGAGCTTATTACGGCACTTAATTGCACCGTTGATGAGATTCAAAAGGTGTTTAGCTCACGCTATGGCGTAGAAATTGGAAAAGCTTAGAGTACAATTATCCCATCCGTTCAAGAGATGGGAAATTATGGCTTCAGAAACATCTGCTAATCGCGCCGTTGTTACTGTTTTGGGTAGCGATGCCCCAGGAATTGTTGCAGCAATTTCTACCACTTTGGCCGAGTCAAATGCCAACATCTTAGATATTGCACAGACCATTTTGTCTGGTATTTTTACCATGACCATGCTGATTGAACTTCAGGATGCCGAGTCTTTCTTGAGCCTCAAGGAGCGTCTTGATGCTGTCTCAGAAGAGCTTGGTGTACAGGTTAACATGCAGCGTGAAGAGGTTTTCACGTTTATGTATCGTCCTTAAAAGGGTAGTGTTTTGTTAGAGCTTTCAATAGAAGAACTCATTGCTCAGAAGCAGTCTTGGCTTAATCAAGATGTATCAAATCTGAAAGTAGAAATTGTCTTCTCCGATATGGATGAGACATTTCTACATACCGATAAATCTCTTGATGATAACAACATGGCACTGCTGGACCGCCTGGCTGAGCTAGGTATTCCTTTTGTACCTTGTTCCGGACGTGCGTTTAACGTGCTGCCAAAAGAAGTTGTGAACCATCCTGCTTCTAAGTACGTGGTGTCCTGCGATGGCGCCATCATTAGAGACCTTTCTACCCAGACGGTACTGCACGAGTCTACTGTTACCAAGGAGCAGGCGCTTGAGTTGTATCAAAAGCTTAAAGACCTTCCTGTCACTTTTGATATTTTTGCAGACGGTGGTGTTTATCTGGAGCGCTCAAGGCACAATCTTATCTCTCAGTTGGGTATTCCCGCAGATCATGCAGCATTTATGCAACGCTCGCGTACTCCCTTTGACCAAAGTGTTGAGGAGTTTATTGAAGGCGTTACCACTGTTGAGCGTCTAGGTTCTTATTGGTCCGTTGCAGAAGGCGAGAAATACCAGGCACTTGTGGCAGACGCTGTTGCTTCAGTAAAGGGCTTAAGCGGTACGGCTTCCATGAGTATGGGAATGGAAATCTTGGCCGACGGCACTTCAAAGGGGGCTGCGCTTGAGTGGCTCTGTAACTACCTTGGCATCTCTACAGAAAACGCTGCAGCTTTTGGTGACTCGCTCAACGATGTTTCTATGCTATCTGCTGCAGGAATGGGTACGGCAGTTGCCAACGCTCGTCGTGAGGATTTTGAGGCAGCAACCTATATCACACTCACTAACGATGAAGCGGGTTTCTCGCGATTCCTTACGTGGGCACTGGGGGAGTAAGCACTTGGCGCTGGAAACGTAACGTTTCAGAGTTTTCGCTTTAAAGTTTTGCTTGAGACATATTGTTTAAAGAAAAAGCCGGCAGATACAATCTGTCGGCTTTTGTTGTGAGAAGTAAAACTACTACGCGCTAGGCTTAGTGATTGATGTCTTGTTGCTCCTCAAAGACATCTTCATCAACCTCTTCTTCATCAAGTTTAAGAGGACGGAAGCTAGCGGTATCGCCACCAACGTAGTCTGCAACAGTAGCTGCGTTTTCAACACGCTCCTTGTGCAGCGCTTCTGCAAAGATATCTTCGTCTTCCTCAATCTCTGCAATACGCTCTTTCATAGGAGCCTCGACAAGTGGTATAGAGCCTGTCTGAGCTGCCTCGTCAATCATGATACGAGTAAGCTTCTGCCCACGCTTAACCTTGGAGAACAAAGGAACGTACTCAAAGACAATGTTGGAGTTCTCAAGACCATACCAGCGAGCAGGAGATCCGCAGATGCGACGAATAAAGTACTTGAGCTCAAGGCAACGAGCGTCAAAACCGTTGATGTCAGTCTCTGGAGCTAGTACCTTACGCAGCAGACAGAATCTAAAGTCACCAATCTCGGAGTGCTCCTTGTAAATGGAATACTTGTGATTCTGAGGCGCAAGCTGATTGTTCTTAATCAGGTCGCCAACAATCTGATACAGATAAGTGTTAATTCGCTGGTTTACCCTGAAGCCAAGACGCAGTGTAATCTTAAACAGGAAGTCTGTACCAAAGTCATTGACAATGAACTCACGGGTGTTTGGATCATCTGTTAGTGAAATGTTGATGAAGTAATAAGCTTTTGCGCGTTTAGGACGTTTATCCAAGATGGAATAGAGGATGTCTCGATCCAGCTTGTCAAAGGATGAATCGTTAGTAAGGAAGACCAGGTTATCGGCAAGAGTTGAATAATCTGCATCATGGCTCAAGCTGCGAAGCTGATCGATGTATTTATCAACGGGGAGATAAACGCTCTGTGTTCTCTCAACAGCAGTACCGCGACGCCATACAAACATGACAACAAAGATTGTGGTAGCCATAAGAACGGTAAAGTAGCCACCGTGGAAGAACTTGGTAAGGCTGGAGAAGAAGAACATAGCCTCAATAGCACCAAAGAAGATGATGAATGGAACTGCGGCCCATATACGCTTTCTGATGACAGAGAGATAGGTGTAGAGCAGGATTGAAGTCATCAGCATGGTAACGGTAATAGCAAGACCGTATGCTGCTTCCATATGCTCGGAGCTCTGGAAGAGAAGAACAACGCCAATGCAGCCAACCCACATGATGTTGTTGACCAAAGGAATATAAATCTGACCCTTTGTTGTAGATGGGTAGTTGATCTTGATGTGGGGCATAAGGTCAAGCTTAATTGCCTCAGAGACAATGGAATAAGAGCCGGTGATCAGCGCCTGGGATGCAATAATTGCTGCCAGAGCAGAGAGGACAACGGCAAAAGGTCTTATCTGACCAGGAAGCATTTCAAAGAAGGGGTTAAGGTCTTTAATAGCGTTGAAACTCTCGTCAGTGTGGTTAGTAATGAGCCAAGCACCCTGGCCAAGGTAGTTCAAGATGAGGCATGCCTTCACAAATGGCCAACTGGCATAAATATTGCCTTTTCCAACATGACCCATGTCAGAATAAAGAGCTTCTGCACCAGTAGTGCAAAGGAAGACACTACCTAAAACCATGAGGCCAGCTGCATTGAGCTTGCCATCAAAGAGGAACAGAATGCCGCGAACTGGGTTAAGCGCGCGAACAATGCTGATATCAGCTAGCATGTTCATAACACCCATGGCACCCAAGAACAAGAACCAAAGAGTCATGACAGGGCCAAAGGCCTTACCAATGGTAGAAGTACCTGCCTTCTGTAAGGCAAAGAGGGTGCAGAGGATGATAATGGTAATCATGACAACAATGTGCTGATTATCACCAATAATGGCATGTGCAGCAGGAATGGTACGTAGACCCTCGATTGCAGTAGTGACGGTAACTGCTGGAGTTAAGATACCATCAGCGAGAAGGGCAGCACCACCAATCATAGCTGGAATAATCAGCCATTTTGCGCTCTTTTTGACCAAACTGTAGAGAGCAAAGATACCACCCTCATTGTGGTTGTCCGCCTTCATTGCAACCATGACGTATTTAACGGTTGTAATGAGCGTCAGCGTCCAAATAATAAGAGACAAAGCACCCAAAACAACATCGGTATCCATGGTCAAAAGACCACCATTACCAGCAATAATTGCCTTCATGGTGTACATTGGCGAGGTTCCGATATCACCGTAGACAATACCAAGGGTAACCAGCACCATGCCGGCACTTAGAGGAATGCCAGTAGATTTCTTGGTTTTGTTCTTAGAAAAAAGCGCATTAAATGCAGCTTTATTTGCAGTCATCTATTAATCCTCTCAACAGATGATAAATACAATCCATCATCATATGTTAGTCCATATACCTAGTTATAACTAGACGAATGTACAAACGTGTCCTTTTTGCTTGCAAGCGGAAAGATTATTCATTTTCCTGTGGTTTTCTCAAGATTTTATATGCGTGGTGAATCTTCTGATTTCTTGAGAAGTCCTTCGGAATGCTCTCACTTGTTATGTCTTCAATGACAACGCCAGCCCGTTGGATTTTCTCGACATCTGGTTTAAAGGTGCGCAGGTTGCACGAGAAAATAGCAACGCCGCCACGAGTCAGAAGGCGAGAAATACCAATGATGAGCTCAGCATGATCTCTCTGGACATCAAATGAGCTTTGCTTCATGCGCGACGAGTTAGAGAAGGTAGGAACGTCGCAGAAGATGACGTTCCAACGGTTTTTGGTGTGACGCATCTTGGTAATCCAAGATAGGACGTCTGCCTGGACAAACTCGTGCTCCTCGCCGTCAAAACCGTTGCGCTTCATGTTGCGCTTGGCCCACTCAAGCGAAGGCTTGGAGAGGTCAACGGTTGTGGAGTGAAGTGCGCCACCATCTGCCGCGTAGCAGGTAGCGGTGCCTGTATAGGCAAACAGGTTGAGGAAACTCTTAGCAGGTCCGGCGCTTTTCATGAGCTCACGAATTTCTGCACGTGTATCGCGGTGATCTAGGAAGATTCCGCAGTCCAGCCTTGAGGCAAAGTTGACCTCAAAGAGCAGACCACCCTCATCGATGAGCAGCATTTCTTTTCTTGAGCTGTCTGCAGCGCTGCCTTCGTCAGAGTACTGAGAGCCACCCTTTGCACGCGTTCTTGTTCGTAGATTCACGTTTGAGCTGGGTACGCCTAGAATGCGAGGAGCCAAAGCTAGGACGTCTAGGAGGCGACGCTTTGCAAGGTCTGGATCAATCTCTTTAGAAGCAGCGTACTCAGAGATTTGCAGCCAGGTTGTTGGCTTTGTGGCGCCCTTGTAGATGTCAATGCTGACAGCATAATCGGGCAGGTCAGCGTCGTACACACGGTAGCATGAGACGTCGTTTTTACGAGCCCATTTAGCGCGCTGCTTGGCCATCTTAGCAAGACGTGCAGCAAACTGATCAGACGCTGGCACCAGTACGCTTACCGGCTGGTTGTTAACCATGACAGTGGGACCTGCAGGAACCGAGGCTGACTCGGAGTTGCTTGCTGGTACATCAGACGAACCGGCCTCGACTTCCTCTGCGATTGCGGCAGGGTAGCAGCGCATGGTGGCAATGGAGTTGCCCACGTAGACGGAAAGTGTCTGCGATGGAGTTGCTCTGAGTACCGTATCGGTATTTGTATCGCTGGTTAGAAGCGTGCTTGCCTGTCCCGCAAAAAGTCCAAGTGTGGCGTAAGCAGAGACCTGAAGTGTAGGCTCCTCTTTGGTCCACGAGAGATCGGCAACAACGCCTGTGAAGTGCTCTGCATGTTTGAGCAGCTCAGAAGCTGGTAAAAATTGTACGTCCGCCTTAAGACCGCCTGCGCGAAGCGTATAAAGCACAGCCTCCTTGGCCTTTGGGCGAGGGTCCACTGCATAGAGTGTGACTTGGCGCTCTTGGCCCTTCTCGGCACGTTCATCGGCCTCGGCAAGCAAATCCTGCCAGGCATCGTCATCGTGGCCAGCCCAACCCGTCATGCCCCAGCGAGCGCGCAAGATGCCCGGCGCTACGTCCAGCGCCATGCCCGCAGCCTCCTGCGCAAGCGCGCCTGCTCCCGGGAACAGCAGCGCCGGCAGCGGCGC
>CALKTD010000031.1 GCA_937997345.1 uncultured Atopobium sp.
TATGATTTTTATAATCTGGCTATTCTCCTTTCCAAACTCGGCATTGTGCAGATCAGATACAACTGCAATTTTATAGCCATCAAAGGCTCTCGGTATTCGCTCGCTTTCTATGTGATAATAGGTCGTTCCTACAGTAAGGTTTTCCCATATTGTCCATACAGTCATAAAAGAAATAATCAAGAGAAAACAACGTATGAAATATTTCCATTTCAAAAATTCTCTAATCCCTTTTACTATGTTATATCTGCTCATTTCTATACCCACTACATATTTTTATGCTCCTTATCTTTTGTGTACATTATTTCTTTTCCCCTTTTTCTTGGTTTTCAGATGAATCGCTTTTTCATAAGAATATGGAATAAAGACAATCATTAACACTGATAGAAGTAGCACAGCCAACATTGTAATATATGCCACTACATTATTTCCTTGGGGAAGAACATCATATTGGATAATTCGTAAGCCAGCAGTAACCGGATAATAATCGCCCAATCCCCTAGGAATAAGAAAATTCCCACAAAAGCCATACATAAAAGCAATACACATCATCGGATAATATCCATTCACTTTCCTAAAGCCCCATATAATCAGGGGTAAAACGGATATATAAATACACATTCCAATGCCACAAATCTGCAATAAGGATTTTATTAAATGAAAAGTTGTAATTTCAGGAAGATGCAATAACGCAGCTCCAATGACAACAAAAATGAAATTTGTCAGCGATAGGATAAATGTTAATACACCAATAATAATGACCTTAGCAAAGGACAATCTCTTAATCGAAACAGGCACGGTCATAATGGATTTCAAAGTAGCATTACTATATTCTTGGTTAAAAATCATTCCGCCTGTAATCGTAATTGAAAATGGAAAAGCTACAAAAAAGTTATTCCAAATCGCTGCCATATAGAATTCCATAAAATTAGTAACTTGATTGTCCACGCTCTTTGACGCTACAAATTGAATATATGTCATAAACGCAGAAAAGAAGGCTCCAGCAAGTATGATCCAAAAGACGTTACATCTCTTGAGTTTCTTCAATTCACAAATCAATAATTGACCCATTCTCTCTTACACCTCCTTCTTTCTGTATACCATTATTCCAATGAACACTGTGATCGCAAGGAATATCAATATATAACCTATCATCACAGGCGTTGGAACGACATATAAGTTAAACTTTTCCAAGCGTTCCTCTAAAGGAAAATATCCAAGATACCATCGAAATACCATTACAATTGGCAACACTCCTATTTTCGATTTTAGAAGCACCTCTCCTCCGGGGCCAGTGCATAGGTATGCCAATGCAAAGCAAATGACTCCATAGATAAATGACGCAATATTGGATACTGTAAAATTTTTGCCAAATGTAATGACAAATAGCACGACCGGCATGGAACAAGTAAAAATAAATACACCACTTAAAATGCTAAATAATACAAATGAAGATGCGTTCGTGGCATTTCCGATTATGAAAGCAAATAATATACTTGCACTCAGCTCTAATAAGCAATAAATAATCGCCAGTATCATAAGCATAATACACTTTGATAGAAAGATTTTTGTCCTGCTGACCGGTACGGTCAGTATATTTTTTAAAACGTCGTTTTCATCTTCGGTTAAGAAAATAATTGTCGATAACACCCCTAATACACAAGGCAAAAACAGCATTTCTCCAAATATAAATACCATTCTGAATAACATGTAAAACGCTTGTTGCTGCCTAAGAGCAAGAAACAAAACGGGAAGCGGAAAAAGGCAGGCTACACCCATTGTTAAAGTGATAAATTTTCTTCTCTTTAACTTTTGAAATTCACATAGTACCAAATCAAGCAATGCCCTCACCTCCTGTAATTTTCTTGAAGTAATCTTCTAATGATTCTTCAAATAGATAAGCCTTATGCACATCAATTCCACTTTCTACAAATACTTTGTTCATTTTTGCGATTGGCAAATTCGTGTCGTATACCTCAATATTTTCTTTACCGGAAATCTTAAAGTTATCCGTTTTAAATACTTCCTGCAAGATTATCGAAGCCTGACAAACATCTGAAAGCTGGAACTGAATAGATACTTTATTTTTATTTTCCAATTCCTCAAGACTGGATTCCTCTAATAAAGTTCCATGGTCAATAATCCCTATATCATCTGCTACCAAAGCTATTTCCGATAGAATGTGGCTTGAAATCAAAATCGTTTTTCTTCGTTCTTCAGACAAACTTCGTATCAGTTTTCTAACTTCTGCTATTCCAATAGGATCTAACCCGTTGATCGGCTCATCTAAGATTAGCAGTTCAGGATCGTGCATTACCGCCAAAGCAATAGCAAGTCTTTGCTTCATACCAAGCGAATACTCTGAAAAAAGCTTCTTATTCTCATTGTTTAATCCAACCAGCGTCAGTGCTTCCTCTATTACATTTTTCTTCGTGACACCACGCATTCTGGCATACAACTTTAAATTTTCATAGCCGGTCAAATTCGGATAAAATCCGGGTGTTTCAATCAAATTCCCTACTCTTGGCAAGATTTTATGCAAATCCTTTTTTACATTCATACCAAAAATAAATGTTTCGCCCTCACTTGCTGAAGTGAGTCCAAGCAGGATTTTCATAAGGGTACTTTTACCAGCACCATTTCTACCTAATAAACCATAAATAGAACCTTGCTTCACATGAATATTAATGTCCGCCAGAGCTTTCTGCTCTCCATAGAATTTCGTTAAATGATTTGTCTCAATAATGTATTTACTCATCCCTAGACCTCCTAAGTTTTCTTATCATGGAAAAGTTTATCATCCGGACATTACACAAACCTGATAGCAACCTTGCAATAACCTTGCAATTATGAAAAGAAAATCTCACGTCCATAAGAAAACGTGAGATTTCAACTATTTGCAAAACTCAATTTTAAATAGCGTAAACTGATTAGGAATACTTTCTACAAGGATTGTTCCTTTCATAAGCTGAGTAAGCTCATACGCAATGGATAAGCCAAGGCCACTGCCATTTCCTCGGCGTGAAGGATCACATTTATATAATCGCTCAAAAACATGACCAATGCTTTCTTCAGGAATACCAATACCGTTATCTTTAATTGTCACACTGACCTTTTCGCTATCATCATCAATCCGAATCTCTACTTTGTCGGCATGACTATGGGAAATTACATTTTGAACAATATTCCCAAATATACGGTAATACGCATTTTTATCGAGTAAAACCCTTGATGGATATTCCGGTATATCCACCATATATTCCATTTTTCTTTCTTCAAAAACGGGAATCCAATTGACCAAATAGCTTCGAGTCAATTCATTTATATCCACACTCTCGAAGTATAAAGCATATTCCTTTGAATTAAGTTTAAACCATTCAAACATACTATCTGTATAAGAGCTAAGATCCGCTGCTTTTTCTCTTATCACTTCTAAATATGCTTCTTTTTCTTCTCCAACTACAGTTTCATTTTTTATTGCATCTAAATACGCACGTATTACCGTCAGAGGTGTACGTATATCATGGGAAAAGCTTGTCAGCAGCTGATTGGTCGTTTTTTCTTTTACTCTCAGTTGCGAAATTTGATCTTCATAATCTGCAATTGTATGGTTGATGCGAAAAGCAACAGGTGATAGAAAATCTCGTGGTTTCGATAATATTCTCCTATTGCCGTTACCACTATCTACATCCATCAAAACCTCTACGATTTCATTCATGCTTTTTTTCAACTTGTAGTATTGAAAAACTCCAAAAAGAACGACAGCCAGCAAAATTATAATCACAAAAATATATAGATTCATATTAGGTCTGCCTCCTATATTTTTTATTAAATCTATAGCCGACACCCTTTACCGTTTCTATATAGTCATTCATATTTGTAACAGTTTGCAGCTTCTTTCGTAATCTACTGATCACTGCCATGATGTTGTTATCATCGTAAATATACTCATCCTTCCATACGGATTCGTAAATAGATTGCTTCGTCAAAATTTTGCCCTGATTTTTTGCTAAGAAAAATAGAATCTCATACTCCTTTGGATGAAGTTCACAGATACCAAATTCACCATGTACAGAGCGGTCATCAGGAAGGATCTTCAGACCATCAAAGCATATTTCTGCATTTACTTCTTCAATCCCATTAAATACAGTGTAGCGACGAATCAAAGATAAAATTCTAACAACAAGTTCTGGCAGCTCAAATGGTTTCGTTAGATAATCATCCGCACCGGTTCTAAATCCTTCGATTTTTAGGATACTGTCTGTTCTTGCAGTAAGCATTAGTATAGGGATATTGCTAAATTCTCGAATTTGTCGAAGGGTTTCAAAGCCATCCATACCCGGAAGCATGACATCCAGCACAACCGCCTGATAGTTGCCAGATTTTAGCTTAGAAATTCCTTCTAACCCAGACTCGCAAAAATCCAATGCAACATCTTCCGCAGCCATAGCTTTTTTTATGACATCACATAGCCTCAAATCATCATCTATCATTAAAACATTGTTCAAATAAATCACCCCAGCCATTTCATTTTATTATTTACGCTAAATATCCAAAAACTCATAAGGCTTTGCCGAAAGAGAAGATTCACAGCACTCGGCAAGATACGTATCCTTCTCCTTTAGGCTCTCTATGTCCGGATATACGTTTAACACTCTATCACCAAGATTCCAAAAATCATGTGACCAAGACTGCGGGTTTTCCCATACGTGTGGATTCCCTTTCGCCCAATTCGGAAGCTCCTTGCGAACCTTGGTTGCCACTGCAAGCTGCCCTTTTGCAGTTTTATAAATCGTGTCAATCCTTATTCCACCGTCTACCGGACGTTCTACACGAGTAATCTCCATACCATAGAACATTACCTTTCTTCTTACCCCTTTTTCATAGAGGTTTAACTCAATCTTGTCATATCCTTCGCTTTTGTTGCGTTGAACACTTAGAAAGTCCTGAAGTGCCTGTATCACAGCGGCAGAAACACTTCCGGCGTACTTGGCAGCATCATCAAATAAGTGTAGATCTGCTTCTGCAACATAAATATTTTTTGTGGCCATAACCATACCTCCTTATTTTTGTAACTTGTATCTGAAGTTTAGTATCTATATGATTATGAACATAATTATAATCATATAGAGGTATTTTGTCAAGATAGACTTTCTTTCCATCATTATGATGTTGAAGACTGTGATTCTTCACTGGTACTGGGAGCCTAATATCAAAATGCAATATACAAAGTTCTTCATTTTTGCACAAAATAATAAAGGATGATTCTGCAACCATCCCCTATTACTGTATTCCAGTTATAAACATTTCCCTTAATTGATTTTGCTCTATAAGTTTCCTTGGCATCTATTTCTGCAAATTTATTCTTCATTAGTAGCTTTGCAGCTACTAATGAAGGATTTTCAGGTATTGGTCTTTTGTAGCAACGCTATAGTCTCCACATGTGCTGCTTGTTCTGGAGAAAAGGCAGATGACATGTATCTTTCCGATAATCAGCTCGCAGACAATCCCTGCAATCAGAGTAATCGGAATCATGATTCCATAACCTAAAATTGCATATACCAATTTTTATGTCGAAGATGTTGTTGTTAGTTCCAAACTTTAATTTGCAAATCTCCAGCTTTCCGCCTTGCTTCTCGATTCGATAAGATCTCGATAAAGACCTCCTTGCAGCATCAATTCATTATGTGTGCCGCACTGCTCAATCCCTGCTTTGTTCAGTACCAAAATCCGGTTTGCATTACGAATCGTCTTCAAGCGGTGCGCGATCATGATGACGGTTTTGTTTTGAGTAAGGGCTTCAATGGCTGCTTTCAGCTTGTCTTCGTTTTCCGGATCAACATTTGCAGTAGCTTCATCAAAGATGATAATCGGTGCATCTTTCAGCATTGCTCTGGCAATTGAGATGCGCTGTTTTTCACCACCGGAAAGACTTGTTCCACCTTCTCCGATCATGCTCTGATAGCCATCGGGCAAGACGGAAATAAAGTCATGGCACTGGGCCTTTTTTGCCGCCGCAATCACATCATCGCGACTGGCATTTGGGCATCCGAATTTAATGTTGTTTTCAATCGTATCGGCAAAAAGATAGACATCTTGGAAGACCATCGAAATATTATTCATGAGATATTCAAGGGAGTAATCTTTTATGTTCTTTCCTCCAAGGCGAATCTCTCCTGAATTGACATCCCAAAAGCGAGAGATCAAATTGCAAAAAGTTGTTTTCCCTGAACCAGACGGCCCTACGATAGCCGTCATTGATCTTTCGGGGATATAGCAAGACACATTATTTAAGATTGGTTTTTCGCCATAGGCAAAAGAAACATTTTTAAATTCAATATCGTGTTGCTGAAGTGCATCATTGATATGACCTTCCGGCATATCTTGCATTTGATTGACGTAATCATAAGAATCTATCGCGTTGTCAATGGTTCTAAGCATGGCCATAGCACTACCAGAAGCCAATAAACTGTTAAAAATCACAAAACTGGCAACCAACGTCATGATGGTATAGTCCAAAGAAAGCTCTCCCGAAAAGAAGCATGAAAGTGCTGTGGCAATCATAACCGAAATCGTAATCGCAATGATGATTTTCAGCAGTACCGTATAAGGTGTAACGGCCTTTTCAAGGCTCAACGTCGATTTTTTTGTTTCTTCAAAACTTTGATCCAGCTTGTTGTTATTTTGTCCGCCCAAGTTATAGGACTTGATGATCTGCATACCTTGCAAGGTTGCCAGTACTTCTTTCGTGAGATCATTTTGTACAACAGAAACTCGATCCGAACTCTTTTTAGATCTTTGCTGCATTAAGGCGGCCGCCGCCAAGAAAATCAAAGACCCAGCGATAGCAATGAGTGCAATTTTCCAATGGAGCATAAAAAGGGACAGGATAAATACCACGGTTACAAGCAGACCGCCGAATACCATAATAAAAAGTGTGGGCACCCAAGTTTCGAGACTGTCCAGCTTTGTCGTCGCAATGGCCGTTAAATTTCCTAAGCTAAAATCATTGAAAAAGCCCATTGGCACTTTTTTGATTTTTTCTCCCATAGCGATACGCTTATTTGCGGCTGTAAAATAGCCGGCATGCGTTTGCTTAAGCATGGAATTTTTCTTAGAAATAATGATGCCCAGTAAGGAAAGCAATAAGAATGCGCTGCACATACCAATTGTCTGCCACGTAATTTCCTGCTTTATAATCGCCGCAATGACCAAATAGATGGCCATAAATTGAAAAACGTTAAAAATCGCGCCCAAAAAACTCCAGATCACCGAGGAGCGAATCATCCCTTGCTCACGCTCTGCAAATTTCCATAACTTCTTAAATGTATTAATCATTTTCTTCACCTCGCATGGCCGCACTCCACAATTCTTGGTAAACCGGAGAATCTTTTAAGAGTTCATCGTGTGTTCCGTGATTTTCAACATGTCCATCATGGATTACAAATATTTGATCCACATCTGCAATGGTTTTCAGTCGATGGGCAATAATAATGAGCGTTTTGCCTTTTACCAATGTGGCGATGGCATCTTGCAAAATAGCTTCGTTTTCAGGATCGATATAGGAAGTGGCTTCATCCAAAATGACAATCGGTGCATCTTTGAGCATGGCGCGTGCAATAGAGATGCGCTGGCGCTCACCGCCGGAGAGAAGCCCGCCACCTTCTCCGGCAACCGTTTCATAGCCTTGTGAGAGCTTCATAATGAAATCGTGGCAGCCCGATTTTTTAGCGATTTCTATAATTTCCTCATCCGTTGCATCTTTTTTGCCGATGCGAATATTATCTTTGATGGAAATATCAAACAAATAATTGTCTTGAGATACATAAGAAATAGCATCCGACAGCTGTTCTAAAGACATATCCGTGAGAGCTATGCCACCAATTGTTATGGTGCCACTATCGGTATCCCAAAATCCGGCGAGGAGCTTTGCAACGGTCGATTTCCCTGAGCCAGAATACCCGACAAGTGCATTGACACTACCTTCATTGATGTGCAGATTGACATCCTTGATAACCTGTTTGTTGTCATCGTAAGAGAAATTCACGTGATCGAAAGTGATGTCATAGCGTGAAATGTTTTGTGTACCGGTTGCGTGGGACAACTCTTTTGAGTTGAGAACTTTTTCAATCTCACCGGCAATGGTTTTGATGCGACCCATATCGTCCTCATAAGACATCACCTGCATGATATTTGAGATTGTGCCAAACGATAAAATAATCAACATCAAAAGATGAGCGCCGCTTAGACTACCTTGCATACAGAAGAAAAGACCAAACGGAATGATGGTTAAAATACCCATCGGTGCAAGCGACATGCTCACCGCATAGTCGTTGTTGTTCGAGCCCATCCACTTGCAGTAATAATCTGCTTTGGCATAAACATTATCGCTGTATTTTTTATAGGATGTATCGCCTTGATTAAAAGACTTAATGACCTCGATGCCGTTGATATATTCCACAATCGAGTTGTTCATGTCTTGACCGATTTTGACTGCTTTGGGAAACATTTTAGGCATGCGCTTCATCGGGCCGGCCATAAAAAACATGCCGATCACAAGAGGAACCAGTGCCAAGAGCGAAACGCGCCAATCGAGTACAAACATGTAAACAAGAAGTAAAACCGGGCCAACAATATTAGCGGTCATTTCAGGAATCAGGTGAGCCAGGGTTGTCTCCATGCTGTCAACTTGATTCACGATGACATCTTTTAGCTTTCCTGTGCTTAAATTCAAAATGTTTCCTAACGGCATTTTGAAAAGTTTGTCCATGATATCTCGCCTGATTTCACACAAAGCACCATAGGTCGCTGTATGAGAAATCGTGGTGGAAATACCCATAAAAACTTCTTTTGCGCACAGCAGCGCGAGAATACTAAGGACTCCTTTAGTATAAAAAGCAAAATCTGTATTCCCTGCAATGAGGGCAACGATCATTTTGCTCAAGAGCACATAGGCAAAAAGTCCTGCCAGTACACCCAAAACGGCAAAAAGAACCGAGAAAAAGTAGCCGGTCTTATTTTTGGCGATGTACTTTTTCAATAAGTTCATATCAAAAAACCTCCTTAGTAAATGAATGAAATGCGGAAATTGATGAAAGATTTTAGAGTCCGGAAACTTCCGCTTACTGAAAAGTCGAACGAGTAAAATAACCTTCAAGCATGGATACAAAGTGCTGTCTGTTCTTTAGAAAATTTTCATGCGTATCTAAAATTTCACAGGATAACAAGCTTGCATTGATGAGATTCGTTACAAATTCATAGTCATCATCAGTAAGCAATCCGCAGTCGTGCCCATTCATAAAATTCTTAAAGTAAGTAATAGAATCCCTCTTGAGTTTTTCATATAATGCATTAAGCTGTTCATTTTTCTTAATCTCACCAAGAAACATGACATAGATAGACGTAAAAGAATTATTCGCCAACATTTTATCGACGACAACTTCAGCCAAGATATGTGGCGTAAGCTTGTTCCCCATATGTTGAACCGTGTTTGTTACCGTTGCTTCACGCATCCTGCTTCCTCTGTCCATAATGTCGTAGAGGATTTCTGCCGTATTTTTGTAGTAATGGTATAACCCGCCGGCTGATAAACCGGATTTTTCACGAACATCATCCATCGTTGTATTGTTAAAGCCCTTAGAAGAAAAGAGTGCCATAGCAGCCTTTTGAATGTCTTCCTTACGCATTTCCGGATCTAATCGTTCTCTGACCATCATTTTCCTTTCCTTACCGAGATTATTCTCGGTAAAGAGCAAATTACCATAAACTAACTTGTTTGTCAAAAATTTTATGCGGTAATGGCAATTCGCCTAATGTTGCATAAAAAAGAACCCTGCCAGATAGAACAAGATTCTTGTAACGCGTAATACTTCTTAGTTTAATTTTAGGATGAACATCGCTGTGAGCTTATTGATTTTTGTACCACATACTAAATTTTCGCACCCTTTAGTATTAGATTCGTACCCTAAGCGGCGATGCAGTTAAAATGTATCAAATTCTAAAAATTAAACCTTTTATATGTGCAGGTCAGATGTGCACTTACTACTCCAAGTAATGTTCTTTCAATTATCTGCGTCTTTGTTGTTGCATAACAGCAAAGAAACGTGTAAAAAATACATTGCAATCAAGTACTCTTGAATGCAAGATAAGTATTACTCGAGTAAGGGGCTCGAGATACGGAGAGGAATGTATTATGAAGGCAACAGTTAATGAGGATTGCATCGGTTGCGGTCTCTGCGAGAGCACTGCTCCTGAGGTATTCGAGATCGGCGAAGACGGTCTTGCTCACGCTATTGAGGAAGAGGTTCCTGAGGCTGCAGAGGACGCAGCACAGGAGGCTTGCGACGGCTGCCCAGTCACCGCTATTGAGCTTGACTAGTTTTAGCTTAGCTTTTCTTTCTTAGTATGTAAGCCTGATGGGTTTCTCGCCTATCAGGCTTCTTTTTTGGGTACAGTATCAGCATAAGTACAACTGATAGGAACGCATATGATTCTTGCATCACAATCCCCTAGACGCCTTGAGCTTATGCAGTCTATGGGAATAGATCCACAGGTTATGCCTGCTGATATTGATGAAGCTCAAAAAGTTGACGAGAAACCCCTTGCACTGGTAAAGCGCCTGGCTCAAGAAAAAGCCATTGAGGTGTGCTATAAGCTCATGGAGCAGCCTAACTTTGAGCAGCTCAACAATGAGATTGTGCTTGCCGCAGATACCATTGTCTGGACAGATGACGGCCAGGTTTTTGGCAAGCCAATAAATGCTGAAGACGCAAAATATATGCTTTCTAAGCTTTCTGGTCAGACTCACCACGTATCCACCGGTGTTGCTTTACGTCGCTTTAAGGCTTTCAAGTCTCCTTCTCCTGACGGAGCACCATCTGTTATTGCAGTAGCGTTTGTGGAGACTACTGACGTTACGTTCTTTGAACTCTCCGAAGACGAGATTGCTGCCTACGTTGCCTCGGGCGAGCCAATGGACAAGGCTGGAGCTTACGGCATTCAGGGAAATGGTCGCTATCTAGTTCAGAGCATTCAGGGAGATTACGAGAATGTCGTGGGGCTCCCCGTCTCTTTGCTTTCTCGCGAGCTGGTCAAATTTACCGGCAATCATGACTATCTAGAGCACGCTCTTGCGGGACGTAAGCACTAAAAACACTTTTACAGATAATAGAAAACCCTCGTATCACCGTGGATGCGAGGGTTTTGCTTTTAAATTTGAAAGAACGTTTAATTGAACTTAACAACCTTCTGAGCTACACGATAGCCACCAATAGTGACTGTCTTACCAATCTTGCCAGGAAGGTTTGTAGCGGTGCCTACAAGTCCGTAGCGAGCCTTGCGGTACATCTTCTTGTCATAAGCGCGAAGCTCATCCCAGAGCTCCTCAAGCTGGTCCATAGCATCCTCGCGGTCGCTCATCTTAGAGAAGACTGAGCAGATAGCCATGATGATAGTGAAGTAACTCATCATGTACGTCTGAAGACGTGGAGAAGAGATGTCGTCGTAGATGTGATATGCGTGCATCATATTACGGGCAACACGCCAATAATGATCAACGCGACTTGTTAAGACCTTCTCGTTAACTGATTGATCGTCTCGACCAATAAAATAACGATACAGGTCAACATCAACGTAGTAGATAGTCTTTACCTTAGGGAATGGAACGTAGGCATAGACGTTATCCACATAGAAGGTGTGCTCAGGCATCTGAATATTTGCAGAACGCAGAACCTCAACGCGGTAGGTAATTGCGTGCATCAAAAGATACTGAGACAGCTTGAAGCGGCCAATCTCTTCCCAGCCAATAATCTTGTTGTTAGGAACCGCGTCGCGATAGTCTACAAAGTTCTGTGTGTTGTCCTCAACGTGCTCGTAGACGTAGTTGGAGAGTACCAGGTCAACAGGATCATCAGAGGCAACAAAGGTGCGAAGCTGCTGAAGGAAGGTCTTGAGAGCATCGCCGTCTACCCAGTCATCTGAGTCAATGTTTTTGAAGTACACGCCATCAGCATGAGAAACAGCCTTCATAACAGCTATACCGTGGCCGCCGTTCTCTTGGTGAACTGCCTTGATGATGTTGGGGTAACGTTCCTGCCAAGCATCAGCCTTGGCAGCAGTATCGTCTTTTACAGAACCGTCATCAACAATAACAATCTGCACGTCATCAGCATAATCAGAGCCCTCAAGAATAGACTCAATACAGTGATCCATGTACTCCGAAGAGTTATAACATGGAATACCAAAGGTAATTGTCTTTTTCATGCAAGCCCCCTATGCCTGATGAGCAATGAGCTCGTCAGAAAGTTCCAGTGCAGACGCAACAACGCCATCCATGTCATAGTAGCGGTACTCAGCAAGACGGCCGACTGCGTGGAAGTTCAGAATGCCAGAAGTGCGCTCTTTGTAAGAGCGATAGAGCTCCTGATTTTCTGGCTCAAGAATAGCGTAATAAGGAGTCTGACCACTCTCTGGAACATATGCATGTGAGTATTCACGCATGATAGTTGTTTTACCTGGAAGAACCTGACCAGTCATATTCTTGAACTCGGTGATACGAGTAAAGTCCTCGCTCGTGGTGTAATTAACAGTACCAACAGGCTGGAACTGGTCCTGATCAAGTGTCTCAAACTGCATATCAAGCGTACGGTAAGGCAAAGCACCCTGATCAAGATTAAAGAGCTCGTCCAGAGGACCGGTGTAGATTACCTCACCCACAAATGGTTTCTCACAAACACTCACATTAGAAGCACTGAGCTTCATGATGTCACGAACGTCAACATCCAAAAAGACATCAATCAGATCATGGTCAAGCATGTTCTCAAAGAGCTTGGTGTAGCCCTCTTTTGGCATGCCCTGATAGGTTGCACCTGGGAAGTAGCGGTCATCATCGCCGACAAAGATTGGAACGCGACCTGTGATGGACTTGTCAATCTGGTCTGGGGTCTTACCCCACTGCTTCATGGTGTAGTGGAGGAAAACGTTCTCGTAAACGTAGTCAGCAATCTCTTCTAGATCTGGATCGTTCTTCTCGCGAAGCTCCATGATAGGAACTTTGACGTTCTCACCAAACGTAAGAACCAGCTTTTGATAGAGTTTCTCGCCACGCTCTTCTCCAAAGGCAAGCTTCAAAGACTGGTGGTTAAAAGGAACAGGCATCAGCTGGCCGTTAATGTTAGCCAGAACTTTGTGCTGGTAGTTAGTCCACTCAGTAAAGCGCGAGAGGAACTGGTGAACGCGGTCACTCATGGTGTGATAAATGTGTGGACCGTACTCGTGAACAAGAACGCCTGCGTCATCGAGGCGATCGTATGCATTGCCAGCAATGTGATTTCTGCGCTCAAAGATTGCCACCTTTGAATTGCAGTTTTCTGCCATGCGACGAGCAACAACTGCTCCTGCATAGCCAGCACCAACAACAATAACATCATAGTTGTCAGGGTTAAAGCCAACAGGAAGACCATGATTGATAGACATGTAAACCTCCGTGTGCGCCTAAGTGCGCAGGATTTGTATGTGAAACTTCACTCATTTTAACACGTGGCCATAAAGTGAGTCATGCGGGGCGCAAAGCTGTGCCGTTAGGCGTAAAATATGCAAATGGTGTGAAAATGCATTTTTTGGCTTTTTGTGTCTAGCTTTTATACAAACTACAAGCTGAGAAGTGCAAAATTCAACGATTCACAGATGTCAAAGTATGATTGGAGCACGACACATGAGCAAGTTTCTTGACCGTATGAAAGAAACCGCTAAGTCTGACGTAAAGACTATTGTTCTTCCAGAGGGCGAGGACCAGCGTACCATCGATGCAGCTCAGAAGATTGTTGCAGAAGGTATTGCAAAGGTCATTATTCTTGGCGATCCTGAGCAGATTAATGTTCCAGGTGCAACTGTAGTAGACCCTGCTACTGACGAGCGCCATGAGGCATATGCTCAGAAGTTTGCTGAGCTTCGTGCTCGCAAAGGTGTCACCATTGAGGAAGCTCGTAAGCAGATGAACGACGCTACCTATTTTGCAACCATGATGGTCAAGATGGGCGATGCTGACGGTCTGGTTTCTGGCGCTTGCCACTCTACTGCAAACACCCTAAGACCTGCACTGCAGATCATCAAGACCGCTCCTGGTACCAAGCTTGTTTCTGCATTCTTTATCATGAGCACTTCAACTGACTTTGGCGAAGACGGCACCCTGCTCTTTGCTGACTGTGGTCTTAACATTGATCCATCTGCAGAGGAACTCTCCGAGATTGCCCTTGCTTCCGCTGATTCTTGGCGCGCATTTATGAGCGATGAGCCTCGTATTGCCATGCTCTCCTACTCCACTATGGGCTCTGCTGGCGGCGCAACTGCCGAGAAGGTCCAGGAGGCCACAAAGCTTGCTCACGAGAAGAACGCTGAGCTTGCACTCGACGGCGATCTTCAGCTTGATGCAGCTCTTGTTCCTGAGGTTGGTAAGCTCAAGGCTCCATTCTCTAAGGTTGCAGGAAACGCAAACATCCTGGTCTTCCCTAACCTTGAGGCTGGAAACATTGGTTACAAGCTTGTTCAGCGCTTCAGTGGTGCTGAGGCATACGGTCCAATCCTTCAGGGCATTGCTCGTCCTGTAAACGACCTCTCCCGTGGTTGCTCCGCTGATGACATTGTTGGTGTTGTTGCAATTACTGCTGTTCAGGCTCAGATGGCAGATAACAACTAGTCTTTCTGCACTTCTAAATTGGTATACTAAGCCAGTCTCAAAAGAGGCTGGCTTATTCTTTAGCTGGAGGCATTTATGTCTGAAATTATTTCTATTTCTAGCAACTCTCTTACCGCTTCAATTGACACTATGGGCGCGCAGCTCATGAGCTTACGTAAAGGTGAGTCGGAATACCTCTGGCAGGGAGATTCCAGCTGGTGGCCAAGACGAGCTCCTATCCTCTTCCCCATTGTTGGCGTCTTAAAAGACAGCAAGGCAGAATCTGCGGAAGGTACCATCTCTCTTGCGCGTCACGGACTTGCTCGCCTCAACGAATTTAAGGTTGTCGAGCAGAGTACCTCTTCTGTAACGCTCCAGCTAAAAAGCACAGAAGAGACTCGCGAGTCTTACCCGTATGACTTTGAACTTAGACTGATTTTCTCGGTAGATGACGATACGTTGACACAAACATATGAGGTCACCAATACGGGAAACGTTTTGCTGCCGTTCACTCTTGGCGCACATCCTGCGTTCAACATTCCTGTACCGGGTGTTGAGGCAGCCTCTTTGGACCAGTATCGCCTCTTGTTTACGCGCTCCTGGACCAGCTTTGGCCCTTCCATTACTGATGAGGGTCTATGTGACTACGCGACTCCACAAAGGCTTGTTGTGGACTCTGACACGCTTCCTTTATCTTGGGAGCTTATTGATCGCGAGAAGACCATCACGCTTGAGGACGTTCCCGATAGGCGTATTACACTTGCAGCTAATATGGAAGCTTCCTCTGAGGCTCATGGCATTCAGATGGATTTTGAAGGCTTTGATTATCTGGGCATTTGGAGTGCTGCTCCTGGTTGTCCATTTGTTGCTCTTGAGCCATGGTGCGGCATTGCAGATACCGTTGATACTGATGGCGTCTTTGAGCACAAGCCAGGTATAATATGTCTTGAACCAGAGCAGAGTATTGCTAAAACATTGAGCATAAAAGTTTTCTAATGCACATCAGAAGAGCATAAGCTACAAGAAGCAACTTCAAACAAGAAAGGAGCCTGTGAATCAATCTCACAGGCTCCTTAGCGTTTACCTTACGTTATTGCAGTTTGTGTTACTGAGCACGCTTCTTGCCAAGAACACCAGCTGCAATAAGAACGGAAGATACAGCTGCTACGGTTGCTGCAGCAAAGGAAGCATCACCAGTTGAAGGAAGCTTAGGCTCCTTCTTCTTTGGCTGCTTTGGCTTCTTTGGAGTCTCTGAAGGTGGAGTGGTTGGAGTTGGAGGAATGTGAGTGTTAGTAATGGTAAAGCCACTGGTAACATCACCTGTTACCTCAGCGGTATAACCCTCAACTTCATCCTCAACAACGGTGTACGTAATAGCTGTTGTGGTACCAGCTTGATTCTTATCAAGATTGCTAAATGTTACAGTCCAACCATTTGCGTCAGAAAGAACCTCACTCTTACCGGTGTCTACACCATCTGCATAAAGGTGAACGGTAACAGAAGTTGGACGAGTACCGTCAGCGTTATTCTGATCATCCCAAACCTTGGAAACAGAAACACTTACCTGCTCATCGCCAGTTGCGGTACCAGCGCCACGAGGGTTAATCCACCAGCCCTCACGAGTGAAGTTTTCAGTGTTGCCATCAAAATCAAGAGTTGCTCTGTTATCAACCTGGGTAACGTTAGCTGGAACAATGGTCTTGTACTCAAGCCAGCAGTTTTGAATGAGTGGCTGGAAGCCAGCAAAGTTCACCTGGTCATTAAGACGAGCAAAATCAAAGGTGTATCCATTAGGAGTAAAGGTAATTGCAGCAAGAATTTTCTCTGCTGGAACTGTCAAAACAGGTCCACCTACAAGGTGAAGAAGGAAAGAATGCTTGAGGTAAGGACCAGCAAGCTCGTCTGATGGATTAACACCAGTGCCAGTTAACTTTGATGCATCAACGGTATAAGGATTTAGAATCTGATCCTTAACTGTTGCATTAAGCAGGCCAACCTGAGTGATATCAGTTGGAGTTAGATTAACAACCCAGCTGGTAACGTAATAATCATTTCCAGTTTCAATGGTTGCGCCAGAAGGAAGCGTGTAGGTTGTCTCTGCAACTGCACCAGTCCTGTTGTACTTGGTAATTGCAGTATCCATAGCAGCAATAGAGCCGCCATACGTCATGTTAAGGCTGGTGTTGCCAATATTAAGTGTAGTGCTGCCATTGCCTCTCTGCGCAATTGCGTTTGCCCAATTGAGCGAGAAAGACATCTGACCATGAACATTAGTAAGACCTGCAATGTTGTTATTGAAGGTAACGGTCATGGTGTTAGGATTGCTTGTATGAGTTGCTGTACCAACAGAAACACTATTTCCATTAGCATCAACACCCATAACCTCAAAAGGAGCTGGAGTATTATTCTCTAGCTCTGCAGGAAGCATAATGGTGAAGGTATCATCTGGCTATGCAGGAGCACCATTGTTAAGCGCATAATCAAAATTTACACGCACATTACTACCAACTAACGTTGTATAGGTAGCATTTGAAATAGTTGGTGCGTACTCAACAGCTTGAGCCTTTGTGTTGAATACGGTAAGCGCAGCAAATGTCATGAGCATAAACACAAATACATAGCTCAAAGACTTGCTGACTAATCTCTTAACCTGCATAATATCCCATACCTTTAGTTTAAAAAAATATCCAGCCCCATAAATCTTTCTACAAAAAATAAATATGAATTGAACTACAATTTCTTTACATTAAATACAAATTTAAAGATAGCGTTGTCAAAGAACTATCTATATCTTCATAAAAAACTCCCACAATATGGTGGCGGATGTTGCTCCTCCGGCAGATGTCGATATGGATTACGAGTTTTCGCAAGGCTCCATACTGACTTGTATGTGCTGCGGAGAATACTTTGTCCGACACTCCAGCCATCAACAGTACTGCGACAATCCGAATTGCAAGGCGAAGCGCAATAACCATAAGGCGAGAGCCTATTATAAAAAAGAATGCAGAAATAGAATGATCAGTTCTGTTATAGGTATTTGTATTAACAATGTTGCACACTTCGTATATAATTATTTAATTTTTAGAGGTATGTACTAATGAGTAAAAGCATTTCAATTAGCATTAGAGACAGTGAAGGAGATTTAATGAAACTTAAGCAGGATGCGCAGCTTGAAGCGTATGCCTCATATAGTGAATTCATATGTCGAACAGCACTAATAGAAGCATCTAAGGTCATTGCCGATAACGAGCAGAAACAAAAGGATGAATAGCATGGATTTAGGGCAAGTATTTACAAAACTTCCAGTTGCGGAATATATGACTTCCCTCTTTACTATTGGTAAGAGCGCAAAAGTTCTTGATCCGTGTTTTGGTGAGGGTGCCTTCCTTAATGCTTTGACTAATAGTGGATGGAATCAAGTATATGGATATGAATTAGATTCAAACCTTTTCGCATATTGTAAAGATAAATATCAAAATTGTCTTCTGAAAAATGAAGACTATTTGTCCTCGAATAATAAGGAACAATATGATGGTATTATAATGAACCCGCCATATGTTAGACATGAAAAGATAAATGCCTTGTCTCAACTGGGTGTAAATAAAACTATTTTGGCAACAAATCCGATTTTTTCTTTTCTGCCGACTACTGCGAATTTGTATATGTATTTTATTATTAAAGCAATTTCTGATTTAAAAGAAAACGGAGAATTAATTGTAATTTTCCCCAGCAGCTGGTCGCTCGCTAAGAATGGAGATCGTTTTGGAGAGGCTTTGTATAATAACTGTACTATCGAACGTCAAATACACATTTCTGGTGATGTATTTGAAAAATCTGCTCTTGTAGATATTATTATCCTTAAATTAAGAAAGATAAAAGGGACCAAATCAGTCGTTCCAGAATATGTAAAATTAGAGAATAATAGGTTCATTCCGATAAGCAGAAAAGACAGGCAGCTTAATATTGGTTTTTCTAATGAATTTAAGAATATCGGGAAAATTCGTAGAGGTTTAACAACTGGTTGCAATGAGATGTTTATTAACCCCTCTATCAGTCATGAGGAACGGTATACAACTGCAATTATTTCTTCGCCTAAACAAGTGACTGGATATACAACAGAAAATTCAAAATGCGACAAATTACTTATTGTTAATCAAGATGACTTAAACGATGAAAATATAGCTGATTACTTTAGAGAATGGAAAGATAGAATTATAAAAGAAGGAAAGCCTAAAACTCTTGTCAGAAAAATAGACAAAGGCGATGAATGGTATAAACTCATCACCTTTGATTGCGACGGAATCATATTCAGCTATTTTGTAAGGAGCGACATGAAATTTATAGTCAACAAATCTGGCAACATAATCCGAGATAACTTTTATATCATATTTCCTGCCGTTGATTATTGGGTATGTTTTGCCTTGTTAAATAACTATTACACCTACTATCAACTTGAATGCACTGGGAAAAAATATGGTGCAGGATTATTAAAACTACAGCAGTACGACTTAGAAAGCCTTCGTTTCCCAGCCCTGGATTCATTTTCGGAAGTGGACATAAATGGACTTAAAAAATTAGCCATGAAATTGGCTGCTACAGGATCGAGGAGCATTGTATCGGAAATCACACAAGTGCTTTCTCGGTATTGCGATATCAGTTTCGAAGAGATTGCATCTGAATATAAAAATATAGTTTCAAGAAGACTGGAGAACGTATAAATGTCAAGTGTTGTTAGCTTGTTTTCTGGCGGTGGAGGGCTGGACTTAGGATTTATTAACGCTGGTTATAGAATTCTATGGGCAATTGATAATAACGAAAATGCCGTTAAAACATATAGACAAAACATAGGAGATCATATTAAGTACGCCGATATTACTATGGAGAATGTTCAGAACATCCCACATTGTGACATTATTATAGGGGGTCCACCGTGTCAATCATTCTCTCTTGCCGGAATGAGAAATGTCGAAGATGCGAGAGGACAGCTTATCTGGCATTATATGAAAATCCTTGAAGCAGTGCAGCCTAAGGCTTTTGTTTTTGAAAATGTAACGGGGCTGTTATCTGCAAAAAATTCAAGTGGTTCAAAAATTGTAGACCAACTTAAGGAAGCCTTTAAGAATATTGGATACAATGTTAAAATGCAGGTTATGAATGCGGCGGATTATGGTGTTCCGCAAAGAAGACGCAGAGTGATAATTGTCGGACTAAAAAATGGACACTTTGCTTTCCCTGCAGCAACACACGGGGATTTCGGCGAAGGCTTACTCCCTTATATAAGTGTCAAACAAGCCTTAGATGATTTAGGCGCACCCATTAATGATGAAAACGGTGTTGTTGAGTATAGATGCCCACCACAGAACAACTATCAGAAAGCAATTCGGACAAAAGATGCGGTCACGGAGCATTTTATGTCAAAAATGAGCGAATTAGATAAATATATCTGCACACATGTCAAACCCGGTGGAAATTACAATGATATTCCAGCCGATGTTCCATCTGAACGTATTAGAAGATTACAGCGCGATGGAGGGCATACTACGTGTTATGGTCGTATGCTCCCTGATAAGCCATCCTATACTATTAATACATATTTTAATCGACCTAATGTAGGATGTAACATTCATTACAGTCAGGACAGATTAATTACAGTCAGAGAGGCCTTGAGGCTACAGTCCTTCCCCGATTCATATCAAATTGTTTCAAGTAGCAAACAAGGGAGAAACTTGATTGTTGGCAATGCTGTTCCCCCATTACTTGCTGAGGTTATTGCCGTAGAATTAAAGAAATACTTGTGAGGAAGATTTATGATTAATTATAACGATTCAGAGGTAGGCGTTTATCATCCCATATGCGAAAATGCCCTTAATATTGCCCTAAGACTTCTCGGACAGGATACAAATTATATAGTTGTTCACCATCGCTACACAGGCTCTTTGGAGATGGATTTTGTTATTGAAAATATTACAACTCACAAGTATCTCTGTGTTATTGAAGTAAAGCGAACCCCTGCTGCAGTAAACAGTACTCGGTATCAATTTCAAGCAATGTCATATGTTCAGAGTAACGCTGGCATAACAGAGAAGCCTTATTACATCCTCACTAATCTTGAACGAGCTATTTTATTTAGATATGATTCGGCGCGACTGCGAACATATCAGCAAATGGTTCAACCAGGACTTTCTGTTATAGGTGATTTTCTGTCTTTCACGGATGAAACTGCCTTGTGTGATGCTCTTTCTATTTATTTTAAGGATACTATTGATGCCATATTAGCGGATCGATATAGCTATTTCTTGACTTTAGATGACTTCGTTGCTGAGATAGAGCCTGTAAGGTTCGATTATCGCAAATGGAAAAGTAATCTCGCATTAATGCTTTATGAATATATTCGTGGTTCATTCGAATATGTGGGCAGGAATGATCTCCACGATATCCGAGTTTTTCATGGAAATATTCAGCAAATATGCAATGAAGGCAGTCGTGTTGATTTTTCCGGCATTTTTAATTACTGCACTACACTATTTGATTCAACAGTATCTGTTGCTAACTCCCTGCTTACGGAGCTTTTCAATTACGGCAAACAGAGTGTGACGGGTGACTCCATTGCTGATACATTGCATCAAATAGTATCTGCTGGGCATGAGCATGATGGAGAAGTACCAACAGATTTGGAATTGGCAAAAATTGTTGCAATTCTTGCTCATAGTATTAGTGGGGATTTAAACTCGGAAGACTATATCTGTGATCCGGCCGCAGGAAGCGGAAATCTGATTAGTTCTGCGATTCCAGTGTATAATCTTGAATCTAATCAGATAATTGCAAATGATTGTAATCAACAGCTATTAGAGCTTTTATCTTTGAGATTAGGACTAAATTATGCTAGCAGCATAAACACCACTATTGCTCCCAATATTACCTGCAATGACATCACTAATTTAAACCCTACATATTTTGAGAATGTTAAAGTCCTTCTTGTTAATCCACCTTTCGTTGCAGGCATAAATTGCGTCACACGCAAGCAGTCATTTTTTCAAGCAATACACAGAATTAGCGGAACGCAGGCAATAACAAACAATGGGCAGATGCCATTAGAAGCGGTGTTTATCGAATTACTTACAGAGTTGTTGCCTGAAGGAACTACAATTGCCTGTGTATTTCCAAAAACGCATTTAACGGCACGTGGCAACGAAGCAGTTAATATTCGTCAACTGCTTCTATCCAAATTTGGCTTGAAAAAGATTTTTATTTATCCTGGCGAAGGAATCTTCAAAGATGTCACCAAAGACACCTGTGTCCTTCTCGGATCTACAAAGCGAACATACGATGAGATTGATATTATAACAAGTATGAACAATATCCCTGATATTGACGCAGATGCATTCAACTCTACTCTAAGCATGAATCTCACAAACGATTTTAGAACTATTATTCCGGGAATAGAGGGAAAAATTATCTCAAGAACCTCGCTTGTAAACAGTATGAGAGATGGTTGGCGTGAGCTTAATAATGATATGATTGACTCAATTTCTTATGTTCAGTCAGAATTGACTTCGTCACCAAAACTGATCCAATTGGATAGCTATAACTTCCCGGTGAAAAGAGGAGGAGCAGCAAACAACGGTGGCAGTAATCTTCTTTTCTTTGATTCCAACGATACTCTTTATAATAGTTATGATGGACGCGTAAATTTAGGCTCTGGCCTGCACAACGCACATATTGACACTGTGGATATACAAGGTGGAGATAGTAAGTTTTTAGATTCTTCATTAAATCCACCAGTAATCATAGACTCAATCTTAAACGATTATGTATCTTTACCGTCAAATAATGGAAGGCAAGCCAGAAATATAAAACCTGTATCGGAGTGGAAACGTATTTTAGATCGAGAAAGTAGAGGCGCATTTCCAGAAAATGTCGTGTTGATTCCTCGGGCAATAAGGACAAAAGGTAGAGCTTACTTTTCCAGGGAAAGAGTTTTTGTTTCCACTAATTTTGTGGTATGTAATATGACAACATTAGAGCAAGCGATTCTACTATCCTCGTGGATGACTACCATTTTTTATCAGCTGATATGTGAGGTTTCATCCAAGGACGAGGTAGGCATGAGAAAAATGGAAGTAAAAGATATTCTTACCACATTAGTTCCAAATTTTGATGCTTTATCAGACACGTTGTTTTCAAGAATCCAATCTGAGATATCAAATGTTACCTTCTTGGAACTAAAGAATCCAGAGATTAGAGACATAGACCGTATATGGGCTGAAGAATTATTTGGAATCAATGCAAATGATAAACTAAATGAGGCTTCGAGGTTACTTGCATTTTTAGCTAACAGGCGTGATGTTTAATAAAAAACGACCATGAAGGAGTATTGCACTCTAACATGGTCGTTCATCTGTTGTTCCGCTTGAAGAAGGTCGGATTAAATTTGCTTGTTCTGGCAAATCCCTAAGTTCAACCCTCTAATTTGCGGGAGTCATTCAAAAAACTTTAGAGTATAGACAAAACCTACTTACCCAGAAGCTCCTGAACGTCAAGAGCAATCATGTACTCCTCGTTGGTAGGTACCACCAAGACGCGTACTTTTGAATCTGGAGCAGAAATGTCACGGATTTCACCGGAGCGAACCTTGTTCTTCTCCTCATCAATCTTGACACCCATCCACTCAAGCTCTTTGACAACGCCAAGACGCATCTCATCGGAGTTCTCACCAATACCAGCGGAGAATGCCATGGTATCAAAGCCGTGCATAGCCTGAGCCATCTCCATGATGAGCTGGGAGGTACGATAGTAGAACATCTCAAGTGCAAGCTGGCAGTCCTTATCGCCAGCATGAGCGCCGTCCTCAATATCACGAGAATCGGAGTGTCCAGACAGAGCAAGAAGACCAGACTGCTTGTTCATCATTGTGTCAATCTCATCGATGGAATAGCCACCAACGCGAGAGAGATAGAAGACAGTAGCTGGGTCAATTGTGCCGCAACGGGTGCCCATGATAAGGCCATCGAGTGGAGTAAGACCCATGGTGGTCTCAAGATCGCGACCATCCTCAATAGCGGAAAGAGAAGCGCCAGAACCAAGGTGGCAGCTTACCAGCTTGTGAGTCTGACCATTGGTGAACTCATTGGTTGCACGCCAAATGTAGCGGTGAGAAGTACCGTGAGCACCGTACTTGCGGACGTGGTACTTATCAACAACATCGCGAGGAAGAGCATAGCGATGTGCCTTCTCTGGCATGTTGAAGTGGAAAGAAGTATCACAGACGATTACATTGCCAACCTCTGGGAAGAGCTCACGGCAAATCTCAATAACGTCAGCCTCAGCATAGTTGTGAAGAGGAGCAAGTGGAGCAACCTCACGAACCTGAGCCAGAACCTTATCGTCTACAACTGCAGACTCTGGGAAGTACCAACCGCCCTGAACAACGCGGTGACCAATGCCGTCGATTGGCTTATCAATAGTCTTAAGGATGTCAAAGACATGCTTAATTGCAGTCTTATGATCAGGAAGAGCAACCTCAAGCTTCTGCTTCTCTCCACCAAGCTCCTCATGACCAACAAAAGAACCTTCGATACCGATACGCTCGCAGTTTCCTTTTGCGTAAACCTCGCGGGTGTCAACGTCAAGAAGCTGATACTTAAGAGACGAGCTGCCGGCGTTGATAACCAGTACGTTCATGTAACTCCTCTTTCCGTGAAGCAGTGCAGACTAGTAAGTCTTCCTCTCCTACTTCAAATAAACATAACCGCATGACATCATAAACCCCAAGATACCCCGGAGTTAAATAGACGAGCAAAAAAATTGAATATTTTTATTTTCCGCCCATAGAATCATTCATCTGCTTGCCACCTAAAATGTGGAAGTGGACGTGATTGACTGTCTGACCACCATGCTTTCCAGTGTTGGTAACAACGCGAAATCCCGTCTCTTTGATTCCTGTCTTTTCTGTTACCGCAGTTATAGCCTTAGTAACACTCTCAAGGGTTGCAGCAGGAATACCATCAATGATGTTGTCGTAGTGGTTCTTTGGTACAACGAGAACGTGAACAGGAGTAATAGGATTTAGGTCATTAAAAGCTACAACGTTTTCATCCTCATAGAGAAACTCTGTAGGGATTTCTTTGTTAGCAAGCTTACAAAAAATGCAATCAGACATAACCTCTCCTTTACTCGTCTAAATATGCAGTAGAAGGCGCTGCGGTTGTGTCAGTAATTGCAGCTCCTGCCTGGGACTCATCAAGCAGAACCTTAACCTTCTGCTCTGCAGTATCAAGCCTTCCACGAAGATCCTTTACCAGCTCAACGCCACGAGCATACAGAGCCAAAGACTCCTCGAGCTCCAAATCTGTACCCTCAAGCTTACGAACAATCTGCTCAAGTTCAATAGAAGCGTCTTTAAACGTCAGCTCTTCGGTCTTCTTAGTATCCATGTTGTTCCCCTAATCTATGAGAGCTCAATATCAGAAACAGTTGCCCTGATTGTTCCATCCGTCATTTTGACCAGCAAAGAATCTCCAACTGAAGCATCTTTGGCCGTTTTAATGACAGAACCCTTTTCATCTTGAACATATGCATATCCCCTTGTAAGAACCTTTAAAGGAGAAAGCGCATCTAGTTTTCCCGCAAGCGAAGAAAAAGAAGCCTCATATGGATGAAGCATGGCTGCACTAGCTCTGGTAAGTCTTTGCGACTCAACAGAAAGCATCTCTTTCTTTCTTAAAAGAAGCGCTGGTAGAGCGTCCATTAATCTTTGCTCTGTCTGATTAAGATCTTCTGTTCTTGTAGAAATAATATACGCAGGGTCTTTCAAACACGGACGATCAGACAGCTTCTCTAGCTGGAATTTTTTACTTGATAGGGCATTTCTCATTGCCAAGTTAGAACGCTGTTCAACAGCAGTTAGATCCGTCTTATAGAACTGCAAAATCTTTCTTGTAGCATTTCCAAGGCGAGAAATTCTGTTGTTAAACGTAGTTTGTAACTCACTAATGGCAGGAGCCACAGACTCTGCAGCAGCTGTTGGCGTTGAAGTTCTTCTATCAGAAACCATATCTGCAATGGTGGTATCGGGCTCATGACCAATGCCTGTGATAACAGGAACTGGACATGCAGCAATAGCGCGAGCCACTCCCTCGTCATTGAAGCACATAAGGTCTTCAAATGAGCCTCCACCACGCACCAGCAAAATTGCATCTGGCCGTGTAGTTGCAGCAACCTGGAGAGCTCTAATAATAGTTGCAGGTGCATGAGTACCCTGAACAGCACAGCCAGATACCTCAAGCTCTACAAGAGGGTTTCTGCGCGCAAGCGTACGCTTAACATCATCAATGACGCTGCCAGAAAGTGAAGTAACCACACCAATGCGTGTACAGAACTCTGGAATGTAGCGCTTTCTGGAAATGTCTGTAAGACCTTCTTTTTCTAGCTTTTTAGCAAGCTGAGCAACCTTTTGGCGAAGGTCTCCTTCCCCAGCAATCTGAATGGTGCGGGCATGAAAAGAAAGCTTGCCACTTGAAGCGTAAATATCAAACTTTCCAGTCATCTGAATCTTCATACCGTCTTGCAGCGTAATGCCGCTAGCAGCATAAATCTTTGACCAGACAATAACCGCCATAGAGCTCACAGGGTCTTTTACGTCAAAGTAGCAATGACCGGACTTATAGTTTGGACCCCTAAATCCAGAGACCTCTCCAACCACCGTCATAGATGGCATTAAGGCAACTTCATTTTTTGCAAAGAGCACCGCATCAGATACTGAAAGAACAGAATCTTCTTTCTCTTGAATCTGATCCATTACTAATTCCTGCTTCTGGAAGAACCAAGCAGATACAGTAGCTGAAGTGCAGAAACCATTGCAGCAGCTACATACGTAAGAGCAGCAGCAATTAGTACCTTTTTAGCGCCATTGTAGTCAAAGCCTGCGGGAGCGTTTGCCTTCAAAAAAGCCAATCCACGCCTTGAGGCATCAATCTCTACAGGAAGCGTAACTATATGGAACAAGAAGGTAAATGCATAGAGCCAAATTGCAAGCACAGTCATACCTGAAACATTGAGCAAGACGCCAGCGATAAAGACATAAATCCATGCTGCAGATGCTAAATTAACAATAGGAACAAGAGCGGAACGAACGCGAGATGGCATGTACATCTTAGCGGTCTGAACAGCATGACCTGCTTCATGACAAGAAACAGCAACTGAAGCTACGCTACCCTCAGAGAAGTTTGCATCAGAGAGGTGCAGGCAATTGTCACGTGGATCAAAGTTATCGGTGAGCTCACCAGAAATTCTCTTAATGCCAACATTGGCCGCTCCGTTAGTGTCCATCATGGTACGAGCAACAGAAGCGCCAGTGGCATTAAACCCTGAAGGAACTAGAGAATACTTTTTAAATTCATGTTTGATGTACCACTGAGTACCCAATCCGAGCACCAACGAGGCAACTACTAGAACAACGTATGGGATAAACGCACCTGAGTAATACATGTTTTTCTCCTATCTATGTATAGAGATGAGTATACCCAACTCACCGGACAAAAAGTCAGGTTTGTAAGAGTAATCATGCTTAATCCTAGGTAATACGCTGCTTTTACAATAGCTCTACTCGACCGTTTTTAACTGTTAGCCCTACCTCGCCATTGAGTAGTCCAACAAGCTGCTTGCCTACTAATTGATAGCGCCATCCGGTTTTAAGTCTTGCGTCAGACCTATCCAAAAGCAAATCAGTAAGATCATCTTTATTGGCAATTAACGGAGATGCAATTCCCTCTTTTTCTGAAACAATCCTGATAAGAGCATACATAAGCTCAACAACACCTTCAGAGCCAGCTGAAGGATGAGCATGATGTTCGATTTTTGGACACTGATCTGCGGGTGTCTTTTGTCCACACTTAATTGCATCTAGTAGATGCACTACCCCACCTTGAGAGATTTGCTCAGTGCCGCGGATTTTGCGCAGTCTATCTGGTGTTGTAGGAACACGGCGACAAATCTCAATAATGAGTTCGTCTGAAAGTACCCACTTACGTGGAATATCTCTTTTAGCAGCAGTTTCTTCTCGCCAGGCACACACCTCTCGAGCAATAGCAAGTTGTCTACGCGTAAGCGAGCCAGAACGTTTTAAACGGAGATATGCCTGATAGGGGTCTCGACGATACTGCTCAATATTAGTATGCTGGTCCATCTCTGGCTTTACCCAGCTCAGACGATCAAGCTTGATGAGCTTCTCGACCATTTGATTGTAGATTGCGGGAAGATATCTCACGTCATCCTCGGCATATACCAGCTGCTCTTTATCAAGAGGTCGCTTTGACCAGTCTGTTAAAGACTCAGCCTTTGCAAGCTTAACGTTAGCAAAATTTTCTACCAGACCAGCATAGCTCACCTGCTGACGCATACCCAAAAATGCAGCTGCTACCTGCGTATCAAATACAGGAGCGCATGCGCAATCCATTTTTTCTAGCAAGACTTCAAGGTCTTGTGAGCACGCGTGAAAAATCTTGATAATCTGCGGATTTTCCAGGAGGTCTTTAAGCGGAGTTAGGTCGTCGATAAGCAAGGGATCAATCGCAGCAATCTCTGAACCTGTGGAAACCTGCACCAGGCAAAGCTTGGGGAAGTAGGTTTTCTCGCGAAGAAACTCCGTATCAACTGCAAGGATATGCGAAGTCTTTGCTCGCTCACAAAATGCGGAAAGTTCTTCTGAGGTTGCTATATACAATGCGTCCATCCAATTGCCGATTAAGTACCTAACATAAAGCGATACACTCATACGTATCAAAATGATATACCAGCTTGTCGCAAATCTTCGGAGGATATATGAGAACCCTCATCATTCACAATCCTTGCTCGGGTTTTAGCTCTGACGCAATCTTTGAATTTGAGCGCGCTCTTCTGAAAAGCGGCGACGAATGCCTGGTAAAGCTAGTTGAAAGCCATTGGCGCACAGATGAGGTTCTGAGTTCTGTTCAGCCTGAAAGTTTTGACGTAGTGGTGCTCTCGGGCGGAGATGGAACCGTATCTAGCCTGCTCTATGGCCTTAGAGGATGCCAGACGCCTATTTTGGTCTTCCCTTCTGGAACCGCTAATCTTCTGGCAGCAAGTATTGGAAACGCTCCTGAACCTAACGCACTGGCGCTAGCCTGTAGAAACCTTCAGACCGCTCAGCTTGACCTGGGTGAGATTACCTGGACCACAGTATCGGGAGAAACCCATGTAGCTGGAGTTCCTTTAATGGCCGGTACAGGCCTTGACGCAGAAATTATGCGTTCAGCTATCCCCCACAAACAAACCTTCGGAGAAGCCGCGTATTTTACTGCGGCCCTAGCCAACCTTATGCCGCCAGTACACGACTTCAAAATTACTGTTGATGGCAAAGTGCATGAGCTTCAAGGCATTGGCTGCCTTATTGCAAACAGCTCCATGATGCAAGCAGGAATTGAACTAGCCCCTGGTAATCGCATGAATGACGGTCTGCTTGAGGTTATTGTCATTGAGACTCACATGACTGCAAAGCTGGTACGCCCACTGCTTTCTGGTTTCTTTGATCGCACGGGAGACTCGCTTGGTAGGCCCTACCTCAATAGCTTTAGCGGCAAAGAAATTACCGTTGAATCAACTGCGCCTATGCCACTGGAAGTAAATGGCGAGGTCACTTGCCACGACATCTACGCCTATTCTGCTAGGTGTCTTCCTGGCGTAGTAAACGTTGTGGTGGACCACATGAGCCCCTACAGTGAGAAAGTATAAGAGCAGTTAAAAGGCACTTTCTATACTCTCAGGGAGCGTGTTTTCTTTTCTTTCGTTTTCGTAACATTCAGCCAAAATGATTGCACGTAACCGCCAGATTAACTAATCTTTTATAGATACATTGCTAAGGTACGCACGCAAAATTCTGATGTGTGCGCACAGTTGATGGGATATTTTTTGGTTGACGTTTCTAAAATTCGCGAGAGGTTCGATGAGCTTTCGACTCCTATTCTGAAGTCCGGAAGACTCTACCAACTTGCAACTTTTACACAACATGGAACTACCAGCACTCTCGACCACGTTATTGCGGTTGCTTATAGCAGCCTTGCTTTTGCCATGAATACTGGTATCAAAGTCGACGAGCAAGCCCTTGTACGTGGCGCGCTTCTTCATGACTACTACCTCTATGATTGGCACGATCACGAGGCCGCACCAGACAACTGGCACGGATTTACGCACCCTCGCCATGCACTTGATAATGCCCGCGAGGATTTCCCTGATTTAACCCCTGTTGAGGAAGACATCATCTTGCATCACATGTTTCCTCTGGTTCCTATTCCCCCTCATACCAAAGAGGCTTGGATTGTAACAACTTGCGATAAAGCTTGTTCAACTGCAGAAACACTAACAGGCAATCCATACAAAAAAGAGGGTTTCCGCCCAACGGGTTTCTCGACACCTGAAAGCGATTTTCAGGGCACAACAAACAGTGAGTCGGATGAGTTTAACGGCTACATGGATTACGGAAACCTCTTGTGAGTACCATGACTGAGACGCTACGTACACTCTTTGCACTCGATAAGAATATTGAGCTCTTTGTGCAATATCTGCCTCAGATGGTCATAATTTTTGCGCTGATTTCTTTTGGTGGTTGGGTGTACGAGACCATTTATTGCTCCGTTGTTGAGGGAGAATTTACCAAGCGCGGTTTTCTTTTTGGTCCTACCTGCCCTATTTATGGTATTGGAGCACTTGCGGAATGGCTGGTACTAGGCCAGATTTCTAATCCAATTATTGTCTTTATCATTGGTGCAGTTTTAGCCACCGTTATTGAGTACTCGACCGGACTCTTTTTGGAGCGTCGTTTTAAAAAGAAGTGGTGGGACTACTCTATGTTTAAGTTCAACTTGCATGGTCGAATTTGTCCCCAGGCCAGCGCGGTATTTGGTGCGTTTTCTGTTACCTCAGTTTTTGTGCTGGTTCCAACGATGCTTAATATTTTGATGCTTTTCTCCAAGCATACTGTCTCGGTTGTGGCGTTTATTGTGGTTACGCTTTATTTTTTGGACACGGTTGCTAGCCTTCTTTGGAATGGGCCTACTACCCATCACAAAGTTGAAGCCGCAGCTCAAGATGCATCAATGAAGGTTGAAGAAGCCGCACAGAATGCTTCGCAAAAAGTAAGCGCTGCGGCACAAAACGCATCGCAGAAAGCAAATGCAGCTGCTCAAAAGGCAAATGCGGCGGCCCAAAAAGCAAATGCAGCCGCTCAAACTGCAACCCTTCTTGCCGCTCAAAAGGCTAAAGAGGTTTCCCAGAAAGTCCAGGTAACCAAGCAAAAGTTTGACGACACTACCCAGAAAGTCAAAGATCACCTGCCAAGTTCGTTCCCCTGGGACAACTAAACGGGCTTCTCGACATACCATAATACCTCAGCAAACGCTGATTTCGAGTTTGGATTTGTATGTACACCATTGAAAGTAGAGTTAGATACAGCGAATGCGATGAGACGGGCAAGCTTTCCCTGGTAGGCGTTATGAACTACCTTCAGGATTGCTCGACGTTCCATTCAGAAGATATTGGCCGCGGCTTTAAGCAGCTGACCAGCGAGGGATACGCATGGGTCCTGGCAACTTGGCAGATTCAGGTTGACCGACTCCCTCAATTTGGCGAGAAGATCTGCGTGGGTACCTGGTCATATCAGATGAAGGGTCTTCAAGCATCAAGGTCATTTGTCATCAATGATGCAAGCGGCACAAACATCGTAAAAGCTGATTCTACCTGGTATTTAATGGATATTAAAGAGGGTAAGGCAGCTCGCGTTCCAGAGAGTGAGAGCATTTACATTACTGGCGAACCTCGCGTAGATTTACCGCCTACACCTCGCAAAATTGCACTTGAGGGAAACGCTGTTGAGGGTCCAGCCATTCTAGTTTCTCAGCAGCACCTAGATACAAACAAGCATGTCAACAATGCTCAATACGTGCTCATGGCTGTCGACACGCTTGTGGCCCTTGGTTATTCTCACAAGCTGCGCCGCATTGTGGTTCAGTACAGAAGCCAGGCGCACTTAGGCGATACCATTACTCCCCAGGTATACACCGATGAGACGGGTTTCTCGGTAGTGCTCAAAGATGCCGAAAATTCCACCATCTTTGCAACAGTCAGACTGGAGGGATAACATGTCCGAGGCCAAGACAGTCAATGTAGCTGCGGCAATCTTCTATAAGGACAACAAAATCCTTGCCGCTTGTAGAGCTGACGCGGATAATGCTGGCTTCTGGGAGTTTCCTGGTGGAAAAGTTGAGGCCGGAGAGACCTCTGAGCAGGCACTACGCCGAGAAATTCAGGAAGAGCTGCACTGTAGCGTGCAGGCGGCGTTCTTCTATGACACAGTAACTTACTCCTACCCTACCTTTGATCTGCACATGGATTGTTTTGTCTGCACCCTCGGCGAGTCTGAAGAGCCTGTTGCAGATCCGCAGGTTCACTCAGAGCTTCGTTGGCTTGCTCAAAACGAGTTGCTTGACGTGCAGTGGCTTCCAGCGGACATTGAACTTATCAAGCAGCTTGGCACGTTCTGGAACGATATCTTTGCATCGCAGCACCTGTAGGAGCTGCAGGCGCGGATGCTGCGGGTGTAAGCGAGCTGCAGGCGCGAACAAGTCGTCGTGTTCAAAATACTTTGCAGAGAATGTGGAGTGACTAAAAGAGGGGTTTCTCGCCATGAAATCCTTGGGCGATGACGGGTATCATCAAAGTGTAAGCGTTTGATTGAGGATTGATGGCAAAGAAAGACGACAACCAAGATACCAGGCACAACAGGCATGAATTTGGCGGAGAGGGCCCTGACTTTGACCCAAACGATCCGTCGCAGATGCCTGATGGCTCTCCTTTTCCTGCGGGCTTGCTATTTTTTATAGTTATTATGCTGCTCTCGGGACTGGGACGTTCTTGTGTTTCGAGCAATCAGACTTCCTCAAGCCCGCTTTTTGGGGACCCCTACAGCGCTTATACTGACAGCAACTGGTAATGTGTTTAGCAGAGACTTGATAGCAGCTTGTCACACGCGCAAATACCAGGTGTTTATTGCAATTTGAACAGTAATTTTAAGGATTGAATATGAGCAAAGCAGATCGTATTTTTATTGATATGTGCTCCGACATTATTGAAAACGGCACTACCACCGAGGGCGAAAAGGTTCGTCCTACCTGGGAAGATGGCACTTCCGCATACACGATCAAGAAGTTTGGCGTCTGCAATCGCTACGATTTGCGTGAGGAATTTCCTGCACTGACGCTTCGCCGTACCGCTCTCAAGAGCGCCATGGACGAGGTTCTATGGATTTATCAGAAGAAGTCCAACAACGTTAATGACCTCAACTCTCACATCTGGGATTCATGGGCTGATGAGTCCGGCTCCATTGGCAAAGCTTACGGTTATCAGGTTGGACAGGTTTCTCACTATGCTGACGGCGATTATGACCAGATGGATCGCGTGCTCAAAGACCTCAAAGAGAATCCTTTTAGTCGTCGTATTATGACCAATCTGTACACCTTTGCCGACCTCTCCGAGATGAACCTCTACCCTTGCGCATTCAACGCAATCTATAACGTTACTCAGGAGCCAGGCAAGGAAAAACCAACGCTTAACCTGCTACTTGTTCAGCGTAGCCAGGACATTCTTGCTGCTAACAACTGGAATGTTTGCCAGTACGCCATCCTGTTGATGATGGTTGCGCAGGTTAGCGGCATGGAGGCCGGCGAGCTTGTTCACATGATTGCCGACGCTCACATTTACGATCGCCACGTGGATATTGTTAAAGAATTGATTTCTCGCCCAACCTTTGACGCACCAAAGGTGAGCTTGAATCCTAACGTCACCAATTTCTACGACTTTACTACTGACGACCTCATTGTCGAAGATTATCAGCACGGTCCGCAGATTAAAAACATTCCGATTGCCGTTTAAACACGGCTGCTGCGGACGCGGTTGGTGCGGCAGACACATCCGAGCGGATGCGGCTGGGTGTGGCAGACATGCTCAATCGGACAGTCAAGCTAACATCATTATTTCTTTTAAGACGATACTTGCCAGGAGAACCACATGAACGCAATTGTTTCTGTAACACGCGATTGGGGCATCGGATGCGACGGAGACCTTCTCATCCCCAACAAGGCCGACATGAAGTATTTTGTTGAGCACACGCGCGGTTGCACGGTTGTCATGGGCAGAAAGACGCTGGAGAGCTTCCCTGGTGGACCACTTAAAGGTCGCCGCAACATTGTCATTTCTAGAAATGCCGATTACCAGGTCGAAGGCGTTGAGGTGGTGTCGTCGGCAGAGAAAGCGCTTCATTTAGTTGCGGATGAAGCTCCCGAGAAGATCTGGCTTATTGGCGGAGCTTCAATTTACCGCGCTCTTCTCGACAAGTGCTCTTACGCGTACGTCACGAAGCACGACACCGTGGTTGACGCGGACACGTACTTCCCCAACCTGGACGAAGATTCTGCATGGAAAGTTTGCAACGAGGAAGATGGCGGCGTGACTCCAGAAGGTGTCGCTTTCAAGTTTATGACCTATCGACACGTTTAGTCGTTGTGGGGGCCTACCAAGAGCGTTTTTGTTGTTGCGTGCAATCTATCAGTACGTCCAATCGTATGAATTTTATGTTGATTGGGCGGAATATTTTATAGGTTCTTTAGTTTAATTTTCATCTAAGTCCTCTTTTACCTGATGGTATGAGGGGACTTTTTATTATGGCAAAACCGAGTCAGGGAACTGACAAATAGCTGTCAAATTTCTGAAAAAGCGCGCTGATATATTCATCTCTCATTCTAAGGAGGAGTGAATGAATATTATTTTCTCGCATGAAACTGCACTTCAAATCTGTGGACAACTTAAGATTCACGGAAATGATGAGGCGTTATCACAACGCTCGTCAAGAGATTACCGTGCAACGTACGCTGCATGTTCAGATGAGACGTATGAAGAAAAACTTCAATTTCTTAAGAAAGAATATGGCATAGTTTTAGCTAAAACCACTCATGAAATACTCAGAAATAATTCGAGGACAAGATTTTCTGAAATGCGAGTGTCCCACCAGTTCAAGTGCCTTTTACCTGTTGGCTCACTTATCGAGCTTGGACAAAATGTGTATTGTGTCTCGCCTGCTTTAGCTGTTTGTATGATGTCTAGGAATAAGAGTCCTCTTCATCAAATTGTTCTTGCCAATCTAATAATGGCCAGTTATGGTCATCTCGCAAACGGCGAGCTCTACGAATTTGACGTGCCGTTGGTAACTTCGACCGAGCTTACATCTTTATTGAATGCACTTGAACCTTATTCACCTGGTTTGCATACGACGAAGAAAAACATGCGCTATTTCTTTTCTGATGCAGTCTCTCCCATGGAGGTCAAAATGGCAATTAGGTCTGCCATGCCATATTGTGAAGGTGGTTTCAATCAAATACCACTTGCGTTGAATAAATCGTATGTAATAAAAGACCAGATAAATCCAGAGGTCCAACCTAAGGAACGAAGGCTAGATTTACTTTTTGGCAAAATGTCTAAATCAAATTTATCTGGATTAAATTTAGTGGCAATTGAATATAACGGTGCATATCATGATGACTTCTACCAGCAAAGAAAAGATAATCAAAGAACAAATGAGCTAAATTCAGTGAGTATTAAAGAGTACTTTGTGAATGCGGATATCTACAGAAACCAGCTCGCAATGCAAAATATGTTTCTGAGCATTAAAAAAGACTTGGGAGACAGCAATCTGTACCGGATTAGGCGGACGCTACGTCAGTATTCTCGTGAACAATTCATTTTGATGAATAAACTTGATTCAATATACAAGTTAATGAATGAGCTAATATACAAAATTTAACTATCCTTGAATTGCCCTATGAGACAGCACAGCAAAGTCAGATAATCTGCTAATTTCAACACGAATAGCACATCAAATGACGATATTCTGCATTGCACAAGCATAAATGGAGTAATGTATAGCCTTTTTTGACAGATTAAGTGACATAGATGTGTTTTGTGAATCCGTAGCCACAGATTCAATCGAATTTGCACATCAGACGATCAGGCAGAAAGTTCAGAAGACCAGAAAAAGAGCCGGTTACCTGGGTTTAGGTAACCGGCTCTTACTTTTTGCTTTACTTGCTACGCATTGGTCGCAACGAACGCGCTACAAGATGAGTGTGGCATGTAGTTGCGACGCGAAAGCGCTACGTACGAGAATTAGTCCTCGTAGAAGCCTGGCTCACGGCCGTAGTAAGCATCCAAGTAGAGCTCGCGAATCTCGGAGACAAGTGGATAGCGTGGGTTTGCGCCAGTGCACTGGTCATCAAATGCCTGCTCAGACATCTCGTCAAGGGTATCGAGGAAGTACTTCTCATCTACGCCGTAGTCCTTGATGGTCTCCTTGACGCCGATGTATGCCTTGAGCTCCTCAATCTTCTTGACAAAGTTCTCGAAGACCTCGAGGTCATCCTTGCCGGTAACACCGCAGAAACGACCAGCCTCGGCATAACGTGCAAGGGTATGTGGGTGATCGTACTGTGGGAAGGTACCCATCTTTGTTGGGCGCTCAGCTGCGTTATAGCGCATAACGCGAGTAAGGATAACTGCATTTGCCCAACCATGTGGAATGTGGTGGAAAGCGCCCAGCTTGTGAGCCATGGAGTGGTTAACACCAAGGAATGCATTAGCAAATGCGAGTCCGCCCAGGCAGGAAGCGTTTGCCATGTGATCGCGTGCCTCGACATCGTTTGGATTGTCATAAGCACGTGGCAGGTACTCAAAGACCAGCTTCATGCCGCGAAGAGCCATGCCATCTGTGTAGTCAGATGCCATCATGGAGACAAATGCCTCGAGGCAGTGAGTAAGAACGTCGATACCAGAAGCAGAGGTCAGGCCCTTAGGCTGGCTCATCATGTTGTCGGTATCAACAATTGCCATGTTAGGCAGCAACTCATAGTCTGCAAGTGGGTACTTAACGCCGTTGTCAGCATCAGTGATGATGGCAAATGGAGTTACCTCGGAACCAGTACCAGAAGAAGTTGGAATAGCAACGAAGAATGCCTTTTTGCCCATCTTAGGATAGTTGTAGACACGCTTGCGGATATCCAAGAAGTCCGCTGCCATGTCCTCAAACTTCTCCTCTGGGTTCTCGTACATGGACCACATAATCTTACCTGCGTCCATAGCAGAACCGCCGCCGATTGCGATGATGCAGTCTGGCTCGAAGGAGCGAATGCGAGCTACACCCTCAAGAGCGCACTGGAGGGTTGGATCTGGAGCAACATCCCAGAATGAAGAGTGAACAATGCCCAGGGAATCCAGGGTTTCTTCGATGGTCTTAGTGAAGCCACTCTTGTAAAGGAACTGGTCTGTGACAATGAAGACGCGCTTCTTGTTATAGACCTCTTTGAGCTCACGGAGAGCAAGAGGCATGCAGCCCCTCTTGAAGTAGACCTTCTCAGGTACACGAAGCCAAAGCATATTCTCTTGCCTCTCTGCAACAGACTTGTAGTTAAGCAGGTGCTGTGGGCCAACGTTGCCGGAAACGGAGTTGCCGCCCCAGCTGCCACAGCCAAGGGTTAGGGATGGAGCCATCTTAAAGTTGTAGAGGTCTCCAATACCACCCTGAGAGGAAGGAGTATTGATCAGGATACGGCAGGTCTTCATTGCCTCCTGGTGCTTAGCAATCTTCTCTTTCTCGTTAATGTTGACGTAAAGAGAACTGGTGTGACCATAGCCGCCATCAGCAACAAGACGCTCAGCCTTAGCAATAGCCTCGTCAAAGTTCTTTGCACGATACATACCAAGAACTGGAGAAAGCTTCTCGTGAGCCATCTCCTCTGAAGGCTCAACAGAGGTTACCTCACCAATAAGAACCTTGGTCTTCTCTGGGACGTCGACGCCAGCAGTCTTTGCGATGAAGTGAGCAGACTTACCAACAATAGCTGCGTTAACAGCACCGTTGACAATGACGGTCTTACGGACAGCGTCAAGCTCCTTACCGTGTAGGAAGTAGCAGCCACGATTAGCAAACTCCTTCTTAACCTGGTCATAGATACTATCAAGAACGGTAACAGACTGCTCGGAAGCGCAGATCATACCGTTATCGAAGGTCTTGGAGTGAATGATGGAGCTAACTGCAAGCTTGATGTCAGCGGTATCGTCGATGATAGCAGGAGTGTTACCAGGACCAACGCCCAGAGCAGGCTTACCAGAAGAGTAAGCTGCGTTAACCATACCTGGACCACCGGTTGCCAGGATGATATCAGCGTTGCTCATAACTGCTGCGGTCATATCAATGGTAGGAGCTGGTACCCAGTCGATAATACCCTTGGGGCAGCCGGCCTTCTCGGCAGCATCGCGAACAATGCGAGCAGCAGCAATGGTGCACTCTTTTGCGCGTGGGTGTGGGGAAATAATAATGGCGTTTCTTGTCTTCAGAGCAAGAAGTGTCTTAAAGATTGCGGTAGAAGTTGGGTTAGTAGTTGGAATAACTGCAGCTACGATACCCATTGGCTCGGCTACAACTCGATAACCTGCAGCTGGATCATCCTCTACAACACCACAAGTCTTCATGTCCTTGTATTTGTTGTAAATATACTCTGCTGCGTAATGGTTCTTGATAACCTTATCTTCCATTACACCCATGCCAGTTTCTTCAACTGCCATGCGAGCAAGAGGGATACGATTTTTCTCGGCCGCAAGAGCAGCTTCATAGAAAATCTTATCGACCTGCTCTTGAGTGAATGTTGCAAACTCTGCCTGTGCTTCGCGCATCTCTTCGAGGCGCTTGAGCAAAGTATCAACATCCTCAATTTGAGTAGCCTTCTTTGCCATAAAATCCCCTTCTGTTTAGGAACATTAATTCAAATTATACCAAGGTCTGCTAAACAAATGCTTACCGTTAACCAAGTCTCTCAAAATTTATAATCTGCGTTCTGGCGTCTTCATCAGTTGCTGTAAATCTATGCCATTCACCTGGCGATTCTCTCCACATGTAATCCACGTACGGACCAAATCCACCCACCAGCTGCGATGTTGCGCGCGTAAAGCTCGGGTCCGTCTTGAGACCCGGATAGCGCACCGCCTCGACGCGCGGATGACACGCCAGGTACGCGGCAACCACCTGCGCCGCGTCGCACGCGGCGTGGCGAGAAACCCGTGCACTCGCCTGCTCTTCCGCTCCCGTGGCAGAAATCGTCACGTCCTCTGCAGAGCACGCCTTTGCTTCAACTGCCTCTGCTACCCACGGTATGCAGCACTTCCGCATGCACACGACAACATATCCCGGCACCCGAGCGTCCTCGGCAACTGCAAGCTCTGCCCCTAGACGGCACGCGGGGCTGAACTCGGCACCAATCGTACGCACGTCCGCCACAAGCAGCTCCCCTGCCGCAGTTCTGCCTTTGATGTCGCACACCTCAATGGGCATGCCAGCAAGCGGATCCACGACGGTTGCACCGCCCGAAACCAGTGTGACGAGAAGTTCGTCTACATATGAAACAGGGACAAGCCGCGCACGGCCTGCCCCTGTCATTTTTACGTATTCAGCTACAACATCGGTTGCGGTTTGCGTGACAACGTCGGTTGCAGTTTGCGTGACAACGTCGGTTGCGGTTTGCGTAACGCCGTCGATTGCGCTGACACTCTTCGTGCCGCCTGCGCCATCCTGCGCGGTGCCACCCATAACCTGCACTTTGTCTGAAACCCTATTAACCAACACGCTCCGCATTCTCTTTGACAACCTGAGCAATAAACTCGTCAAGCTCTGCGACGTGAGTCTCGTTGGAGCGATCGCGGACAGAAATGTTTCCTGCCTCTACCTCCTGCTCACCAAGGATGAGCATATAAGGAACACGGTCAAGGGAGCGAGCCTCACGAATCTTATAGCCGATCTTCTCGTCACGGTCATCAACCTTAACGCGAATACCAGCGGCTGCAAGCTTATCGGCAACCTCATGAGCATAAGGACGAGACTTCTCGGAGACAGGAAGAACCTTGACCTGGCATGGGCTCAGCCAGACCGGGAACTTGCCTTCGTAATTCTCGGTCAGAATACCAATGAAGCGCTCAAAAGAACCAAAGCCAGCGCGGTGAATCATGATTGGCTGCTTCTTGGTACCGTCGGAGTCAATGTACTCAAGCTGGAAGTTGTGAGGCAGTTGGAAGTCAAGCTGGATGGTACCGCACTGCCAAGAGCGACCAAGGCAGTCGGTCAGATGGAAGTCAATCTTAGGACCATAGAACGCACCATCACCCTCGTTAATGACGTACTCAATGCCCATGGCATCAAGTGCATCACGCAGGCCCTGCTCAGCGCGCTCCCAATCCTCATCAGAACCCATAGAATTCTCTGGGCGCGTAGAAAGCTCTACACGGTATGGGAAGCCAAACTGTGCATAGTAAGCAGTGATGAGGTGAGACGCATCTGTGACCTGCTCAGTAATCTGATCAGGGCGGATAAAGAGGTGTGCGTCATCCTGAGTAAACTCACGAACACGGAACAGACCGTGCAGGGCACCCTTCATCTCGTAACGGTGATCAAGACCAGCCTCAGCCAGCTTCATAGGAAGATCCCTATAAGAGCGTGGCTTAGACTTATAAATTAAGCAAGCACCAGGGCAGTTCATAGGCTTAATGGCAAAGTCCTCTTCATCTACCGTGGTGGTGTACATATTCTCTTTGTAGTGGTCCCAGTGACCAGAAGTCTCCCAAAGGGAACGCGAGAGGATCAGTGGAGTCTGGACCTCCTGATAACCAAAGCGAGCCTGCATCTCATGCCAGTAATCGGTCAGAGCGTTGCGCAGAGCCATACCGTTTGGAAGCCAGAATGGAGAGCCAGGACCAAAGTCGGACATCATGAAGAGCTCCATCTCGCGGCCAATCTTCCTGTGGTCGCGCTTCTCGGCTTCTTCAATCATCTTGAGGTACTGAGCAAGCTCATCTTTGGAACCAAACGCAACACCATAAATTCTGGTGAGCATCTTGTTGTTCTTATCGGCCTTCCAATAAGCACCAGAAATGCTAGTCAGCTTAAAAGCCTTAACACCCTTGGTATAGAGCATATGAGGGCCAACGCACATATCAACGTATTCACCCTGCTTGTAGAAGGTGATGTGTGCGTCAGGAGCAAGATCGCCAATGTGCTCAACCTTGTAAGACTCGCCGCGCTCCTTCATGTAGGCAACAGCCTCATCTCGAGGAAGCTCAAACGTCTCAATCTTGAGGTTCTCTTTGACAATCTTCTTCATCTCAGCTTCGATAGCTGGGAAATCGTCCTCGTTAACCTTGGTGTCTCCAAGATCAACGTCATAGTAAAAACCGTTTTCGGTTGCTGGACCATAGGCAAACTGTGCGTGTGGATATAGACGCTTCAGAGCCTGAGCAAGCAGGTGAGCTGCATCGTGGCGAATAACCTCAAGCTCTTCAGCTGCATCGTTAATCTCGCCAACATGGCCGTCGTTATATAAAACCTTCATGTAAAACCCCTCAGAGGTAGCTACTCATAGAAACAGGCACGGCGCCTACTCTGCTCACACGGGAGCTTAGGAGCAGACGCCTACATAGTCTCTGTTGTAAAACACCAGATTGCCATCATAAAGAACAAAACCAAACGTTATTGAATGCGAGTACGGCAGTAAGGGCAAACCTTCCAGTCTGCGTTCAGTGGACGATGGCATGTTGGGCAAACGTTTCTAACCTGCGTATTGCAGATTGGGCACACGATAAAATCGCGGTCAATTGGAGCGGAGCACTTAGGGCAGATGCCGTAGTGAGACAGCTGGTGCTCACGAAGGGCAATGTCAAGGTCCTGCTCCTCACGGTCAATGAGGTAGCTGCTTGGACGCAGAATAACGTATGCAAGCAGACCAACAACAGGAACAACAGAAATGACTGCCCACATCCACCAAGGCTCTGCGCCACGACGCTGAGCATCGCGAATAACGTAGATGATGGAAAGGATATAAAGCATTACGACGCAAATAACCATGAGGTAAATAACCATACGTACCTCAGGTGTAATAATCTGATCAAGAATCTCCTGCATCTGACAGCCCCTTCTGCTGGCTTTTTGTTCTCTCCTAAATCGTACGACAAACTGCCTCAAAAATGAGCGAAATGTCGCAGATAAATTTATTTTACCAAAGCATCACTAAATTGTGCAGCAACCTCGCCAGCAAGTGAAATTGTTCCACATGCTACAAAGCCCTTCTCGCGCAAGGCGTCCACTGCCTCAGGGACACTTTTAAAGACAGCTACCACGTTGGCGCCACAGGCTTTGTACAGCTCAGCAAGCTTGTCTGCATCCATGGCTCGATTATTGTCTGTCTGGGTTACCGCTACCTCAGGGAACTCTTTGGCGAGAAGTTCTGCGATGCCCTTAACGTCTTTATCTGCAAAAACAGCAGTCAAAAGCATGGGTCGGTTAGTAACTTCTGGCTCAATTGAGCGGATAGCAGTTAAGAACGTCTCTATTGACTGAGGGTTGTGAGCTGCATCGATAAGCACTAAAGGCTTAGGTTGAAGCAACTGGAATCTACCGGGTGTAGGGCACCTGGTTGTGGAGAAAAACGCTTTCTCAGCATCAAGCGGACGTCCAAGAAAATCCTCTGCTAGGCAGGTTGCCAGGGCAATGTTTGCAGCCTGGTAGCTTGGCTTAAGTGCGGCAAGATCCTCGTAAGTTGCACGCGGTGTCACAACCGTAAGCTCCAGCGGGAATCCAATGCTCTTGGGCTTTTTGGTAATGAAGAAATGTGCATGAGGCAGCTCTGGATGGTCAGACGACTGACCAGCAGAAACCTCTCCCTCAACGTCTTCTGGCTTGTCAGCCACAAGAAGGGTTGGGACAACGCCCGCAGAAGCTGCTTGGGACAAAAATACGTCCTGGACGCTCTGAGGAGTTGTCGTTCCTACACCAAGCACGCAGGTACGACCAGGTTTGATGATGGCGGCCTTCTCGCCAGCAATAGCCTCGAGGGTGTCGCCTAAGATGCGCGTGTGGTCCAGGCCAACGCCCGTGATTGCAACAGAAGTGATGTTTTGAGCAGCACTTGTTGCGTCCCACCTGCCTCCCATACCACACTCAAGTACGCAGGCGTCAATTTCTGCCTCGGCAAAGACCACTAGAGCTGCGACAGTAAGTAGGTCAAACTCGGTGATGTCATAAGGACGCTCACCCACGGAAGCTCGTTTAGCATTGACGCGCTCCCCTGCTACCTGAGCTGCAGAGACGCCGTGAGCAAAAGCAGCCTCAGAAACAGGTGTGCCGTTAATCTCCATGCGCTCGGTATAGCTGATGAGCTCGGGAGACGTGTACAGAGCGGTCTTGAGACCCTCTCCCTTGAGCAGGGCTGCGATATATCTAGAGGTAGACGTTTTGCCGTTGGTGCCTGCAATCTGGACGCTCTTGAAGCAGAGGTCAGGATTACCCAGCTCTTTGAGCATGTCCTCCACGCTCTCCAGCAAAGGCTGAATACCAAACTTCTTTGTATCGTGAAGCACCTTTAAAGACTGCTCATAGCTCAGCTCAGGCACAGAAAAAGGAACAGAATAACTCATTGTGCACATACCTCTTATAAACCAAGCAGACGCATAGCCTCTGCACGGGTTTTCTCGTTAGTCTTAAAAATGCCGCGAACCGCAGACGTGGTGGTCAAAGCACCCGATGCCCTAATGCCGCGCATACTCATGCACGTGTGCTCGGCCTCCATAACCACCAAAACACCCAAGGGATCAAGCTCTTCTACCATAGCGTCTGCAATCTGGCCTGTAAGGCGCTCCTGTACCTGCAGACGGCGAGAATATCCGCTGACGCAGCGAGCAATCTTGGAAAGGCCAGTAATGCGCCCATTTTGTGGAATGTAGCAGACGTGTGCCTTGCCCACAAAGGGCAAAATGTGATGCTCGCAAGTAGACGAGAAAGGAATGTCGCGGACAATAACCATCTCTTTATTGCCCTCTTCATGGAACAGCTTGTGCAGGTGAGCTGCAGGATCTTCCTGCATACCACCAAAGAGTTCCACGCAAGCACGAGCAACACGGTCTGGTGTATCAAGCAGACCTTCTCGCTCTGGATCCTCACCAATAGCAAGCAAAAACTCCTTCACCGCGGCTTTTACGCGCTCTTGGTCAAGCTCTTTATAGTTATTCTCTGCTGCCACAGGGCAACCTACCTTTCACTCTTATGCAAGCGTCCTTTGAGCTGCGGCGATAACATGGCGAGCAAGAATTGCGGTAGTCACGCTACCTACACCGCCAGGAACAGGAGTGTAAGCGCTCACCAGAGGAGCTACCTGCTCTGTGTTGACGTCGCCAACAAGCTTTTGAGCTGCTTCATCCCAGTTAATACCCACGTCAATGATGGTTTGTCCGGCTCTTACGAAGTCAGCTCCAATAAGGTGCGCACGACCTGCAGCCACAACCACAACATCTGCCTGCTTAAGCGTAGCGGCAAGGTCTTTGGTCTTGCTGTGACACACCGTCATTGTCGCGTTCCTTGCGCTTAAAAGCGCAGCTACCGGACGACCAATGACATTTGAGCGACCAACAACTGCAACAGACGCTCCCTCAAGGGGTACCTGGTAAAAATCGAGAAGCGCCAGAACTGCCTCTGCGGTACAAGGTCCCAGTGCGCCAGGAGTTCCGCAAAGTGTTGCCAGCAACATGGAATCAGTTGCGCAATCAACATCTTTTTCTGGGACTAGATGCTGAAGTGCTTCATGCTCATCAATTCCAGCAGGAAAAGGACGCATAGGCAGACAACCATGCACCGATGCGTCGGCAGAAACCTGGTCAAACGTAGCATTTACCTGCTCTTGTGTAGCGTCTTCTGGAAGCTCAATGGTCTCTACTTCAAAGCCAACCTTCTCTGCACGCGTATATGCCGCACGCTCATAGGTAAGGTCATCGCTTTTCTGCCCTATACGAACAATAACCAGCTTAGGAGTTACCCCTTGTGCGCGAAGTTCCTTGACCTGAGCAGCAAGTTCTTCAGTTATCGCCTTAGCAACAGGGGCGCCACGAAGCTCCTGTGACAGAGTCTCTGAGCGCATGTTATGCCTCCTGTCTCAGCTGTGCGCTCACCGCATCACTTACGGCATCCGCGCGTGATACATAGGTATCCAAAAGTTTATCTGCCTCATCAAGCAGCGTTTGAGCATACGCTGCATCACGCATGGAGCGTGTGTTTACAAACAACGTGTGAGAAGCTGCAATCAAAGCTCCGCGTGCCAGAGCAGCACCGCAACCTACGTCGGATAAAAGCATACGAGATCCCTTGATAAGCATCTCTTCGAGAAGTTCAATGGACTCGCACACTTTTCTCATAACCTTCAGCGGAGGTTGAGCTGCTTCTTTAAGAGCATCCTCAACAATCTCTACGCGCTTTGGATCATCTTTAGACACACTAAACGCACTAGAAACCAGCAAAAACTGGCGAGAGTCCTCATCCATAAGCTCCATGAAGTCTTGGCGAAGAGCTCCAGCTCGGGCGATGTATTTTACAAGATCATCTTCATGCTGAGCATAGGCAGGTTTTCCTTGTGCGTACACACCGGCCATTGAAGCCAAAGACACTGCAAGTGCCCCTACATAAGCGGCAGCACTACCGCCACCAGGAATAGGTTCTTTAGCAGCAAGATGTTGAGCATAAGAATCTGCGCTATAGGTTGTAAACGCAACTTCTTCAGGTGAAGAGGGATAAGACATTAGAAAAGACCCACAATTCTTCCATCATCAAGAACATCAATATGCTCTGCAGCAGGAACCTTTGGAAGTCCCGGCATGGTCATAATAGAGCCAGTAAGGCAGACCACAAAGCCAGCACCTGCAGAAACACGAACTTCTCGCACGGTAATCTTAAAGTTTTCTGGAGCACCCAATTTGGTCTGATCGTCAGTAAAGGAATACTGGGTTTTTGCCATACAAATAGGGAGCTCACCAAAGCCAAGCTCTTCAAGCTGCTGAAGCTGCTTGGCGGCACTTGGAGCAAATTCAACGTCATCTGCGTGGTAAATCTTGGTAGCAATGTCGTTAATTTTCTGCTTCAAAGACTCTTTGACGTCGTATGCAAAGGTGAGCTTAGACTCAGTCTGGCAAAGGCGCATGACCTCTTCTGCCAGAGCCTGGCCGCCCTTTCCACCCTTTGCCCAAACCTCAGACAGGACAACGTTTACGCCACGCTTCTTGCACTCCTCCTCTACCAGAGCAAGCTCTTCAGAGGTATCGGTTGGGAATGCATTGATAGCAACAACTACAGGAAGACCGTAAACCGTCTGGATGTTGTCAACATGGCGGAGCAAGTTAGGAATGCCCTCTTTAAGCGCCTCAACGTTTTGCTGGTTAAGGTCTGCTTTGGCAACGCCGCCGTTGTACTTAAGAGCGCGAACGGTTGCCACCAGAACAACAGCTGAGGGAGCAAGGCCAGTAGCCCTACACTTAATGTCCAAGAACTTCTCGGCACCAAGGTCTGCGCCAAAACCAGCTTCGGTAACAACGTAATCAGCAAGACGCAGAGCAGTCTTTGTTGCCTCAACGGTATTGCAACCGTGAGCTATGTTGGCAAAAGGTCCACCGTGAACAAGAGCAGGTGTGTGCTCAAGCGTCTGGACCAAATTAGGCTGAATAGCGTCTTTGAGCAGCGCTGTCATAGCGCCCTCTGCGTGGATATCGCTGACGGTAACAGGCTTACGGTCATAGGTGTAGGCAATAACCATTCTGCCCAGGCGCTCTTTAAGATCTTTGATGCCCGAAGCAAGGCAGAATACAGCCATGACCTCGGAGGCAACGGTAATATCAAAGCCGTCTTGTCTTGGCATGCCGTCTGCAATGCCGCCAAGTCCGTCAACAACGTTTCTGAGCTGGCGATCGTTCATGTCTACGCAGCGCTTCCACACAACACGACGTGGATCAATGTTAAGACTGTTGCCCTGCTTAATATGGTTATCCAGCATGGCTGCACACAAGTTATTTGCAGCGCCAATAGCGTGGAAGTCACCGGTAAAGTGAAGGTTAATGTCCTCCATAGGAACTACCTGGGCATAGCCACCGCCCGCAGCGCCACCCTTGACGCCAAAGACGGGTCCCAAAGAAGGCTCTCTAAGGGCCAACATGGCAGACTGTCCCAAGCTGGTCAAGGCATCCGCCAAACCTACCGAGGTAGTAGTCTTTCCCTCGCCTGCTGGCGTTGGATTAATAGCGGTTACCAGCACAAGCTTTCCACGAAGAGGCTTGTCTTCCAGGGCACGTGCATCAAGCTTTGCTTTATAACGACCATAAGGCTCAAGCAAATCCTCTGAAATACCTGCGCGCTTTGCCACCTCAAAGATGGGAAGCATCTCGGATGATTGAGCAATCTCGATATCGGATCTAACCTCAGACATGTTGTTCCTAACCTAAAGTGGACTGTTTGCACGTACTAAACACAAGATGCGGCCGTTACGCCGCATCAAGTTTTACTTATGAGAAGTCAGCAATCTGCTGTTCTAGTTGAGCAACAAGCGTAGCAAGTTCTTCTGCGCGTGCACGTTTCTTCTCGATAACTTCAGGTGCTGCCTTAGCAACAAATCCCTGGTTAGCAAGGGTACGCTCCACACCAGAGAGTTCCTTCTGTGCAGACTCAAGGTCTTTCTGAAGACGCTTGGCCTCTGCGGCAAGGTCAACAAGCTCGCCAAGAACAACATACATTTCAAGGCCAGCATCGGTGACAGAAACAGAACCAGAAGGCTTCTGAGGAGCCTCAGCAACCTCAAGCGAGCTTACGCGACCAACGTTCTGGATAAAGGCTGCCTGCTCCTTCAGCGCTGCAACATCCTGTGCTGGAGCTTTAACCACAACAGCAAGGTCTGTCTTTGGAGACAGCCTGTAACGAGCGCGAGAAGAACGAACAGCAGAAACAACAGTCTTAGCAAGCGAGAAGTTATGCTCAGCTGCCTCGTCAACAAAGCTAGCAAGCTTCTCTGGATCTGGCCACTCAGAGATCATCAGGAACTCTGCATCATGGCTTAAAAGACCAGATGCAGGAAGGGCATCCCAAACGCTCTCGGTAACAAATGGCATGGCAGGGTGCAAAAGCCTCATGCTGACATCCAGGACAAAGACAAGGTTGCGCTGAACCTGCAGGCGCTGATCAGGAGTTCCGTCAAGAAGACGACCCTTGCAGAGCTCAATATACCAGTCGCAGACATCATTCCAGAAGAAGGACTGAATGTTGCGAGCATACTCACCAAAGCCGTAGGTCTCAAGCTGCTCAGTCGTCTCTGCAACAACCTTTGCAAGGCGCGAGAACATCCATGCATCTTCTGGTGTCTCTGCCTTTGGCATGCCAGCTGTGTAGCCGTCAAGATTCATCTGAACAAAGCGACTTGCATTCCAAATCTTAGTAACAAAAGAACGTGCCTGATCAGTTCTTGGAGACTCAATAAGCTCACGGGTCTTCTTATCAAGAACAGCATCAAACTTAACGTCCTGATTGTTAGTGATAAGTGTAAGCAGGTTATAACGCATTGCGTCTGCACCGTACTTAGCAATCAGGTCCATAGGATCTACGCCGTTGCCCTTTGACTTGGACATACGGCTGCCGTCCTTGGCCAAAATAGTTGCGTAGATATAAACATCGTGGAATGGAATCTCTTTGGTGAAATAGAGCGAGCTCATAATCATGCGAGCAACCCAAAGAGCAATGATGTCTCGAGCGGTTACCAAAACCTGTGTTGGATGGTGGCCCTCAAGCAGCTCAGGATGGTTTGGCCAGCCCTGTGTTGCAAAAGTCCACAGCTGAGAAGAAAACCAAGTATCCAGAACGTCCTCATCCTGATGAACATGATGTCCCCCACACTTTGGACAGACATCAGTATCTTCCATAAGCGCATCCTGCCAGCCACAATCATCGCAGTAGAACACAGGAATGCGGTGTCCCCACCAAAGCTGCCTGGAGATATTCCAGTCGCGGAGATTCTCCATCCAAGTAAGGTAGGTCTGAGTCCAACGCTCTGGGTGGAAGGTAACCTGACCGTCTTTAACTACCTGTGCTGCAGACTCTTTGAGCTTATCGACAGCAACAAACCACTGCTCAGAGAGCCATGGCTCAAGAGTTGTGCCGCAGCGGTAGCAATGCATAACAGAGTGATCAAGGTCTTCGATGTGATCAAGCAGGCCATGCTCTTCAAACCAAGCAACAATAGCCTCACGAGCCTGATCCCTATCAAGACCAGAGAACTCACCATAGCCGTCAACAACAACAGCATGCTCATCAAAGATGTTGATCTGCTCAAGGTTATGAGTCTGACCCATAGCAAAGTCATTAGGATCATGAGCTGGAGTTACCTTAACAAAACCGGTACCAAAGCCTGCATCAACATGCCAGTCAGAGAAAATTGGAATCTCTCGATTAACAATGGGCAAAATAACAGTCTTTCCAACAAGATCAGCCTTTTCTTGATCTTGAGGAGAAACAGCTACGCCAGTATCACCCAGCATAGTCTCTGGACGAGTAGTTGCTACAGTAATGTATTCAACGCCATTAACAGGCTCTTTGAGCGGGTAACGCAGGTACCAAAGATGGCCCTTCTCGTCAGCGTACTCTGCCTCATCGTCAGAGATAGAAGTCTCGCAATGAGGACACCAGTTTACGATGCGCTTACCGCGATAAATGAGCTGGTCATGATACCAGTCAACAAAGACCTTACGCACTGCCTGAGTGTACTCAGGAGACATAGTGAACTTCTCGTCATTAAAATCAATGGAGCAGCCCATGCGCTTAATCTGAGAAACAATGGTTCCGCCGTACTCGCGCGTCCAATCCCAGCAAGCCTCCAGGAACTTCTCGCGACCAATTTCCAGGCGAGAAATACCCTCTGACTTAAGCTTCTTATCAACCTTAGTCTGGGTTGCAATGCCTGCATGGTCGGTTCCAAGAATCCAACGAGTTGAATAACCGCGCATGCGAGAATAACGAATGTAGGTGTCCTGGATGGTGTCATCCATGGCATGGCCCATGTGAAGGATGCCGGTAACGTTTGGTGGAGGGATAACTACCGTACGGTCTTCAGTTCCCTTACTACGACCATAGCAATCTGCCTTTATCCACTTTTCAATGAGCTCAGGCTCAGCTGCCTGAGGATCATAATTCTTGGGCATTTCTTCCACAGTAATCTTGCCTTTCATATGCTGACAACATCGTCAAAATTTGCTTCATTTATTCTACTAATAAAAGACGACTTATGGGGCGCTTTCTTACCATTAGTTAAAATTACTATCGGTCTACACTTCTTGAAGCGTAGGTAAAGTAACAAGCTATACTATCTGCAGATACTTTTTATGAGGAGCTCTATGTCTGCCACAATTCCTGAAGCCACTGCTCGACTTGAACTTGTCCTGGGAAAGGATCGCCTTGGACAGATTCAAAATTCCTGCGTCATGGTCTTAGGGCTTGGCGGTGTTGGTTCAAACTGTGTTCAAGCGCTGGCCAGAGGCGGTATAGGCTCGTTTGTTTTAGTGGATGCCGATGCAGTAGAAGCATCCAACCTTAATAGACAGGCTATTGCCTATGTGAGCACCATTGGAAAAAGAAAAGTTGACGTTACCAAAGAGATGATTCTGGACATTAATCCAGACGCTCATGTGGTCACACTTGACGCGTTTTTGCTTAAAGACAACGTTGACGAGCAGCTCTCTGCTCTTCCAAAACCAGATGTTGTAGTTGATGCTATCGATACCATTTCTGCCAAATTAGCTGTTGTGGCATGGTGTCAGAAAAACGATATCTACCTCATCTCCAGCATGGGCGGCGGCAATAAAATCCACCCAGAACTCTTGGAAATTACTACGCTTTCAAAAACGCATACCGATGCTCTTGCAAGGGTAATGAGAAAAGAGTCCAAAAAGCGCGGACTTGCCGACTTCCGTGTTCTCTACTCCCCTGAGCCAGCGCGACCAGTTTTTGCACCAGAGGGCGCAACGGGCAAATCTGCCAAGCTAGGAACTATGTCCTACTACCCTCCTATTATGGGACAGATGATTGCCTCAGACGTCATTCTGCATCTTTCGGGACTTGATCATGAGTAACCTTACGTACTTTGATGCGCACGTCCATGCCAACCTTATGGACACTCCACTCAATGTAGCGAGAAGTTCCCATGACGCCGGATTAGGTTTCTTTACCTGCGGTGTTACTCCTCAGGACTACCTAGAACTTGCTCCTCAGCTTACGCAAGACAACATCCGTGTGGGACTAGGAGCACATCCCTGGTACATCTCTGATGGGCGCGTTACTGAAAAAGATATAGAGCTCCTGCTAGAGCTTATGGAGCAGACGCCTTACCTTGGCGAGATTGGACTAGATTTTTCTTCTCGCTATTGTGTTGATGGGTTGCAAGATTTGCAGGTTAAAGCTTTTACGCAGATTTGCAAGCGCGCAGCAGAGCTTTCACGCAACGACCAGCCACGAGTGCTCTCGATGCACACCGTGAGAAGCGTTGATGCGGTATTAAACACTCTTGAGCAGACAGGAGCCGCTCAAGAGTGTGTTCCTATCATCCATTGGTTTAGCGGTAGCTCAGAAGAGCTCCAAAGGGCTATTAAGCTTGGCTGTTGGTTCTCTGTTGGTGAGATGAGCCTAAAGACTAAGCGCGGTCGTGAATACGCTAAGGTCTACCCAAAAGATAAACTCCTTACCGAGACTGACCTTCCCTCCAGTGATCACACAGATATTGACGCACTTGACATTGTGGACAGCCTTAAGCGAGCTCTTCTCGGGCTCAGTGAGGCCCGTGGATACTCTGTGCAAAGTGAAGTAATGGCAAACGCAGCAGGCGTTTTTGGCGTCTAAGTGTTAAAGTCTTACGTATGAGAAGATTACGTAAAATACCCACACAACGCCTTGTTGGAACAGGCAGGGCGCAACTTTCTGGAGCAATGCTTGCAAGCTCATCCGATGAGCTGGGACTTGCTCTTAATGACGTTGTGCTTGTATTTGCCTGCAGCGATAACTTTGTGCCGTATTTGTCTGTAGCAATTCAATCTATCATTGAGAATGTCAATCCAGAGCGTCGCTACGATATCATTGTTTTGACTCGTGACCTCACTCCTACCAGCATGATTACGCTTACTCGACAGGCTCAGCTTGTTGATAACGTCCATGTTGGTTTCTTAGATGTTGACGCTGCTCTTGGTGATATTGAGCTTCCTCATCATGGCCACTTTAGACCAGAAACTTACTACAGATTGCTTGCTCCCTCGCTGCTTCCCAACGTCAATAAAGCCATCTACCTTGATTCTGACCTGGTAGTCAATACCGATATCGCTGAACTCTATGATATTGATGTTACGGGATATTTGGTAGGCGCTACACGCGACGCAGATACTATTGGCCAAATTGATGGCTATGACGCTACGGTTGGCCCCTATCTCAAAAATGAACTGGGCATGGACGATCCTCACGATTACTTCCAGGCAGGCGTCATCTTGATGAACCTAGAAGAAATTAGAAGGCAGATTTCTCCTGAAGAGTTTCTTAAGGTCTCAACCATGCGTGCATGGCGTTGGCTTGATCAAGATGTCCTTAACAGATTTGTAAACGGTCACTATCTCCGCATTAACATGAAATGGAATTACCTGGTAGATTGGCAATTCCTTCGCCGTGATCACATTGTTGCTCAGGCGCCAAAAGATGTGCGAGAAGAATACGAAGAAGCTCGCAAAAATATCTGCATTGCGCATTTTGCAGGACCAGACAACAGACCTTGGCTCTATCCAAATTCAGACCTTGCAGGTTTATTCTGGTTCTATGCTCGCCGCTCCCCTTATCTTGAGGAGCTCCGTTCACAGCTTGAAGAGTCAAGACGAACGGTAAGAGGTCTTTCTCACCGCGTGCAAAGTGGTGTACTTTTCCGTGGCATTATGCCTTTGTTTGACACCGTTTTTCCACCAGGCACCAAAACTCGCACCAAAGTTATAACGTCATACAACAAACTTGGTGGCGGTAATCTATAACGCAAAAGTAAACCTCTCATTTCTCCTATCAAAGAAATGAGAGGTGATTCATTTTGACCTTCTTGTTATATTGCTATTTTACGACGTCAGTTAGTTTTTCTCGAGTATTGAGATTTGCACTCTGAGCAATTTGGTTAATTCTATTAATCCACTCAGTGTCTTTATTCTGAAACAGTTGATTACGCTGATATTCTTGCATTTCCCCACTCATGGATTGAGAGTATGCCATCTGATTACCAATACACAAATCAATATTGTCTGTTGTCGCTCTTGTATCAGATGTATTGATTATCTTTAGACATACACAGGTATTACTCTGACTATTTTGCGTTGCAGCATTAAAAATATCGGTATTCTTAAATTGAATGTGATATGCCTCTGCATTTCCTAGCAGTGCATTTATGGCGTGTGGTCCAAGGTCTTGCATCACATAGCCAATAAACTTTCCGTTTGTTGAAATCATCCAATACACGGAGTTACAAAAAAGCTCTCCGTCTTTTGAATAGACAAATTGAACCGGACCAGAGATTTGCAAGTCTTCAACTTTCAAATCAGTTAATCCTGACTGACTTATCCAGACTGAATCTTCCTGCTCTAGCTCAGAACGCCAATTATCAATAAAATACTGAGCAGCATTACGCCTCATTGCTGGAATGCACCACTCAAATAGATGTCCGTGGTAGTTATATTCCACAACGCCATAGAGAACAGAAACAATTACAAGTACCAGCACCACAATTCCTGCAGCTACTTTTTTGGCTTTCATTGCTCCTCTTTTCCTCATTCTCCCCTTAAAACAATTTTGGATTAAAAGATAAAAAATAGGGAGAATACCGTTGCTTTTTATCCTTATGTTGTCTGAACGGTATTCATTTAGCTGTAAGTGGTATTTAGCTTGTAAAATTTAATAAACACAAGGTCATCAGTTTGTTTTCTCATATTTGATATTACATTTTGTAATAGAAAAACGCACCGCCGAAGCGGTGCGCAAAATAAACAAGCAATCAATTTTTACTAAGCTATTAGCCTTTTTTACCCCTAATGATTTCTGGAGCGTTTTCTCCGCCAACACTTTCTGGAGTAACCACAACCTTGGTGATATCCAAATCTGAAGGCAGATCAAACATGGTCTCTTGCAGCGTAGACTCACAGATTGCACGAAGACCACGAGCACCAGTACCGCGAGCCAAAGCCTTCTTGGCAATCTCTCTTAGTGAATCCTCAGTAAACTCCAAATCTACACCCTCAAGCTCAAACATGCGCTTGTACTGCTTGGTAAGAGCATTCTTTGGATCTGTGAGGATACTCATCAGATCTTCCTCACCAAGCTCACGAGTAGAAGTGATAACAGGAATACGGCCCAAAAGCTCTGGAATCATGCCAAACCTGTGCAGATCCTGAGGCATTACCTTGGCGATAAGCTCAGACTCGCCTTCTTTGACATTCTGAGCAACATCAGAGTTAAAGCCAATTCCCTTTTTACCAATGCGGTCAGCAACAATCTTATCCAGGCCAACAAAAGCGCCGCCACAGATAAACAAGATATTGGTGGTATCAATGTGAATAAGCTCCTGTTGAGGGTGCTTACGGCCTCCTGTTGGCGGAACACTTGCAACGGTACCCTCAAGAATCTTCAGAAGTGCCTGCTGAACGCCTTCACCAGAGACGTCACGAGTAATAGAGAGGTTCTCGGCCTTGCGAGCAATCTTATCAATCTCATCGATGTAGACAATACCTACCTGAGCGCGCTCAACATCGCCGTCAGCAGCGGTAATAAGCTTAAGTAGGATATTCTCGACATCTTCACCAACGTAACCGGCCTCGGTAAGGGTTGTTGCGTCAGCAATAGCAAACGGAACCTCAAGAAAACGAGCAAGCGTCTGAGCGAGTAGTGTTTTACCAGTACCAGTTGGACCGAGCAGCAAGATGTTGGACTTTGCAATCTCAACATCCTCCTGGCCTTCCTGAGGCTCATCGTTACCTGAAAGAATACGGCGATAGTGGTTATACACCGCTACCGACATAGCACGCTTTGCGTCTTCCTGACCCATTACATACTGGGACAGCTCATCGTAAATCTCATGCGGAGTTGGCAGGTCTTTGATGACAGGCTCATCAGAGTGAGTCTCAATCTCTGACTCTTCATCAAAACCAAGGGACTCATCAATCATATCCGAGCAGGTAGAGACACATTCATCGCAAATGCAGACGCCACCTGGGCCCTGGATAAGCTTATTTACCTGCGACCTACTCTTTCCACAGAAAGAGCAGTGCATCTCATCTAATCCGCCAAAAGGCGAGAAGTTCTGGTCATTAGCCATAACTTAAACCCTCAATACAAGAACAATTATTGGTCGTTACGAGAAGAGATAACGCGGTCTACCAGGCCGTAGTCACAAGCCTCCTGTGCACGAAGATAATTATCGCGCTCGGTGTCTGCATTGACCTTCTCGATAGGCTGTCCAGTATAATCCGAAAGCAACTCGTTGATGTGCTGACGAATCCACTTTGTCTCATCTGCAACAATCTGAATATCAGTCTGCTGGCCCTGAACGCCACTGGATGGCTGGTGAATCATAACCATAGAGTTAGGAAGCGCAAGACGCTTACCCTTTGCACCGGCTGCAAGAAGAACAGCGCCCATAGAAGCTGCCATACCAACACAGATAGTAGACACGTCAGGCTTGATGAAGTTCATAGTGTCAAGAATGCCCAGACCTGCATAAACGTCTCCACCAGGAGAGTCAATGTAGAGAGAAATATCCTTGTCTGGGTCCTGGCTCTCAAGATGCAAAAGCTGAGCAATGACCAGGTTTGCAGAATCGCGCGTTACCGGCTCACCCAAGAAAACAATACGATCATTGAGCAGTCTGGAGTAGATGTCATAGGTACGCTCACCACGAGGAGTCTGCTCAATTACATACGGAATGGTAGGAATGTTTGTTGGATAATGCATAATCCTCCTTCAAAGGTCTTTTCTTAGAAACATACCCCGGGAAGCATGTCTCTAACCCGGGGTATGAAAAATTCAAAGTAACTGCAACTTTTGGCGCAGTCTTTCTGGCGAAAAACCCAACCAGTTATGGACTACTCAGCGTCCTTCTCTGCGTCCTCGTCCTTCTTAGCTGCCTTCTTCTTAGCAGGAGCCTTCTTAGCAGGCTTCTTCTCCGCCTTCTGCTCTTCCTTAGCAGCCTCAGCAATCTCATCGACAACGGTGACAGTTGCGTTGTCACGCAGCCAGTCAAGAGCCTTAGAACGACGGATGGACTCACGGATTGCAGGAAGACGGCCAGCCTTGCGCCACTCCTCAATTGCAGACTCAACGTTAGGAACACCAGCGCGCTCAAACTCTGCACGGATGTCCTCCTCAGTTGCCTCAAGCTTAAGCTCTGCAGCTACTGCGTCAAGAGCCAGGGACTGACGTGCGCGCTCCTCAGCCTGAACACGAAGATCAGAGATGAAGTCATCGGTCTTAATGCCGCGTGCAGCCAGGAACATATCAAGGCTCATACCCTGCTGCTGAAGACCGTTCAGGAACTCCTGAGCAATCTCGTTGAAGACCTCGTTCTTGTACTCCTCTGGGACCTCCTCAAGCTGAAGGCGCTTGCCTACAGCCTCAACAACGCGGTCCTCTTTAAGAGTTGGAAGAGAATTCTTCTTGTCGGACTCAATCTCAGACTTAACAGCCTCGCGGAGTTTCTCGACAGTGTCATAACCAAAGGTGTTCTTTGCAAGCTCATCTGTCAGCTCTGGAGTGACGGACTTCTTGTGAGCAACAACCTTAACGTTAATATCGTAGTCATGGGAGTGAACCTCATCGCCGTGAGTGTGGCTGTGAGTCCACTTGACCTCTTTCTCCTCACCTGGCTTCATGCCGATGAGTGCCTCCTCAAGCTCCTTTGGAGCCTGGGTGCCATTAAGGGTAAGAACGCGGTCCTCGCCCTCCATGTGAGCAGCGCCCTCAATGTTCTTGATGTCTACACCAATGGTGTCGCCCTCTTTGACAGCGCGCTTCTCCTTGGTGTTCTCAAACTTAGCCTGATAAGACAGAAGCTGCTTAATCTGGTGATCAACCTCAGCCTCAGTTGCCTCATTTGGAGGCATGTTGATTGCAGGAGCATCGTAAGAGTCAAGCTTAGCCTCAGGACGAACGTTAAAGACTACCTCATAGGAGTAATCCTGGCCCTCAACAGGAAGGTCTGCGTCCTGGTTGTAATCACCACGGCCGATAGGAACAAGGTCAAGCTCCTCAAGAAGCTGTGGCTCTGCTGCGCCGAGAAGATCGTTGGTTGCCTGAGCAAGGACTGCCTCGCGGCCAACAATGCCATCAATGACAGGACGAGGTGCGCGGCCCTTGCGGAAACCCTGGAAGGAATACTTGTTTGCAATGTCCTTGTAAGCCTGCTTAATGGCAGCGTCTACCTCTGCAGCAGGAACTGTAACCTTGACGGTGAGTTTCTCGTCAACTGGCTTATCTGCGGTAACGGTGATGTTCAACGTTCCTCCAGTGTCTCGTAAAAAATGCTGGTGTACCAGCTCTTAACCAATTTCTGCATGGTGCGGGCGGAGGGAATCGAACCCCCACGGACTTAGTCCACTAGAACCTAAATCTAGCGCGTCTGCCAGTTCCGCCACGCCCGCATATTTATGCAGCCTTGCAATAATAACAAACTTTTGCGCTCTTCACTAGGAGAAGTTCGCATTCTAAACACTTCCCTCACGAAAAAAGACCGGCCTTTTTCAAGACCGGTCTTGTTCAAGTAAAAACTAATTTCCCAGTCGCGTTTTAATCAAGCGCACTTTAAAGATCTTGCAATGCAAAAGTCTCAGGCTCGCTCTTTCTTGCTGCCGCAAGCGCCTGGATAAGAGCGGTAGCTGCAGACATTGCAGTTACACAGGTAATACCCTGGCTGACAGCCTCTGCGCGCATCTTAGCGCCGTCACTATGGGCCTCGTGACCGTGAGGAGTATTGATAATAAAGCTGACGGTCTTATCGCGCATCAGGTCAACAACATTTGGATAACCATCTGAAATGCGATTAACGGTGGTGCAGTCAATTCCTGCTGCGCGCAGTGTCTTTGCCGTACCGCCCGTGGTGTAGATACCATAGCCGAGGTTCTCCAAAGCCATAGCAACTGGAGCAATGGCGCGCTTATCGCGGTCGCACACGCTGATGAAGACAGAGCCTTGCTCAGGGAGCTTGTTCTCAACAGCTTCGCGAGTCTTTGCGTACGCCGCTGGGAAGGTGCGAGCAATGCCCATGACCTCACCAGTTGACTTCATCTCTGGGCCAAGGATTGAGTCAGCGCCAGGGAACCTAGACCAAGGCATAACCGCCTCTTTGACCGCGTAATAGTCAACGCTGCGGTTCTCATCAGGGAGCAGGCCTTCGTTTCTGAGCTCGCTGATCTTCTCGCCAGCCATGATACGAGATGCGTATTTAGCCAGGGAGACGCCAGTTGCCTTGGACGAGAAAGGCACAGTTCTAGAAGCGCGAGGATTGAGCTCGATGACAAAAACGTGCTCGTCGCGGACAGCGTACTGGATGTTCAAGAGGCCTCGAATGCCGCAGGCAAGCGCCAGCTTTTTGGTGATAGCCCTAATCTGGTCAACAATCTTTTCAGAGAGCGAGAAGGGCGGCCAGCAGCAGGCGGAGTCGCCAGAGTGAATACCGCACTCCTCGATGTGCTCCAGAACGGCGCCCACATAGCACTCCTCGGTGTCGCAGAGAGCGTCAACATCAAGCTCAATGGCATCCTCAAGGAAGGCGTCCAGGTAGACAGGACGGTCTGGCGTAACGTGAGTAGCGGACTCCATGTAGGTGACCAGGTCAGAATCGTCGTAGACAATGGCCATACCGCGACCGCCAAGAACGTAGCTTGGGCGGACAATCAGCGGGTAGCCAATGCGGCGAGCGGCATCGCGAGCCTCATCCATGGTAGAAGCAACTGCCGATGGTGGGCAGGCAATGTTCAAGCGATCAAGAAGAGCTGCAAAGCGGTCGCGATCCTCTGCCAGGTCAATTGCCTCTGGCTGGGTGCCCATAATAGGAACGCCGGCGTCCTTGAGGGCGCGTGCCAGCTTGATTGGCGTCTGGCCGCCAAGGGTAACAATAACGCCTTCTGGCTTCTCAACCTCAATGACATCCATGACGTCTTCAAAGGTCAAAGGCTGGAAGTAGAGTCGATCAGAGGTGTCATAGTCTGTAGAGACCGTCTCTGGGTTGCAGTTGACCATGACCGTCTCATAGCCCTGCTCGCGAAGAGCATAGGCAGCATGAACACAGCAGTAGTCAAACTCAATACCCTGACCAATACGGTTAGGACCAGCGGAGAGAATCATGACACGTGGCTTTTCTGCCTCAACGTACTCTGTAGCGTTGCCTTTCTCATAGGTAACGTAGTGGTACTGCGTGGTTGCACCAAACTCACCTGCGCAGGTATCAACTGTCTTGACCTGTGGGCGAACACCCAGCACTTCCCTCACAGCGCGGACAACGTCTGTCTTGGTACCAGTAAGGTGTGCAAGCTGCTCATCCGAGAAGCCCAGCTGTTTGGCAGCAAGCATGTTATCGGTGGTGAGACCAGAAAGTCCCAGCTCCTTGATGCGTTTCTCAGCGTTGATGATGCCTGCCATACGATGCAAGTACCATGGATCGATGCCAGTCATATTATGGATGCGTTCAACGCTCCAATTTCTGCGCAGTGCCTCAGCAACGTAGAAAATACGCTCTGGTGTTGGCTTGCTGACGAGCTCATCAAAGTTCTTCTCGTCAAAGACATCGTGACCGTCAGCGCCCAGACCAGCACGATCTTGCTCCAGAGAACGAAGCGCCTTCTGCAAAGCCTCCTCAAAGGTTCTGCCCATGGCCATAGCCTCACCAACCGACTTCATGCGGGTAGTCAGAACGCGGCTGGTGCCCTTAAACTTGACAAAGGCAAAACGAGGAACCTTGACCACGCAGTAGTCGATGGAAGGCTCAAAGGCGGCAGGAGTTGCCTTGGTGATGTCGTTGGTAATCTCATCCAACGTGTAACCAACAGAGAGCAACGCAGCCATCTTTGCGATTGGGAAACCAGTTGCCTTGGAAGCCAGCGCAGAGGAGCGGCTGACACGAGGGTTCATCTCAATGACAATGACGCGGCCGTTAGTTGGGTTGACCGCAAACTGAACGTTAGAACCACCGCAAGCAACACCTACACGCTCGAGAATAGCGATGGAGTAGTCGCGGAGATTCTGGAGCTCTTCATCGGTAAGCGTCTGAGCTGGCGCAACGGTGATGGAGTCTCCGGTGTGAACACCCATTGGATCGAGGTTCTCGATGGAGCAGACAACAATACCGTTACCTGCGGTATCGCGCATGACCTCCATCTCAATCTCTTTCCAGCCCTCAATGGACTCCTCTACCAGCACCTCATGCTCTGGAGAAAGCAAGAGTCCCTGCTCCACAATCTCTACGAGCTCTTCTGGAGTATGAGCAATGCCGCCGCCTGCGCCACCAAGGGTGAAGCTTGGGCGAATGACCACGGGATATCCCAGGTCAGCAACAATGCGCTGAGCGTCTTCCATAGAGTGAGCGATGTCTGCACGAGCAACCTCCAGGCCAATGTCTTGGACTGCCTCGCTGAAGAGCTCACGGTCCTCACCGGTACGAATGGACTCCAGGTTGCAGCCAATGACCTCGATGTTGTACTTGTCAAGAACGCCCGCCTCACCAAGGCCGATGGTGCAGTTCAGAGCGGTTTGTCCGCCCATGTTTGGCAGAAGCGCGTCAGGACGCTCGCACTCAATGACGCGGGTTACAGACTCAACGGTGATTGGCTCAACGTAGGTTCTATCTGCAGTTTCTGGATCTGTCATGATAGTTGCTGGGTTTGAATTAACCAGAACAACCTCAAAGCCCTCTTTACGAAGGGCGCGGCATGCTTGAGTGCCGGAATAGTCAAACTCGCATGCCTGGCCAATAACAATTGGGCCAGAACCAATGACCAGAATCTTCTTAATATCAGTACGCTTTGGCATTAGAAGCGCCTCCCCTCACGAACGTCGATGGCAAGATAGTCAGACTGTCCCTCCATCAAACGAGCAAATGCCTTGAACAAGTAGGATGAATCGTGAGGTCCTGGGCTTGCCTCAGGGTGATACTGAACGGAAAACGCTGGAATATCCAGGAACTGAATGCCCTCTGGAGTTCCGTCGTTAAGGTTTACGTGGGTGAGCCTGACGCGACCAAAATCCTTTGTCTGGACAACAGGAGCAATACGCCTTGCGGACCACTCGCAGAGGTTATCAAAGTGCTCGGAGATTCCACCGGACTCCTCTGCAATAAGCTTGCCCAAGCTTGGGAAAACCAGACCGTAATTGTGGTTCTGAGCAGTAATCTCTACCTTGCCGGTCAGAAGATTCATGACTGGTTCGTTGCCGCCATGGTGTCCAAATTTGAGTTTCTCGATATCTGCACCTGCAACAATGGAGAGCATCTGGTTACCCAGGCAGATACCAAAGACGGGAACCTTGCCCAGAACGCCGCGAGCGGCCTCCTGCGTAGCGTCAACCTGCTCTGGGTCACCAGGGCCGTTGGAGAAGAAGATGCCGTCTGGGTTGTAGGCCAAGGCTTCCTCTGCAGGTGTATTCCACGGTACAACCGTGACCTCGCAGCCGTTTGCCGCAAGACCCTGGAGAATGCCGTTCTTCTCGCCACAGTCGTACGCGACAACGTTGAAGCGCTTCTTGGTCGTAGCGGAGACCACGTGAGGCGCGTCGACGGAGACGTCGGGGACAAAGTTGTGCTCGGAGATGTTGGGCGACGCCTGGACGCGAGTGAGCAGATGGGCAGGATCCAGGTCCTCGGTGGAGATGGCTGCCTTCTGTGCGCCATGGTCGCGCAGGTGCATGGTCAGCGCGCGGGTATCGATGCCCTCGATGGCAACGACGCCGTTTTCCTGCAAAAACTCCGGCAGGCTCTGCTTGGACGTCCAGTTGCTTGGCTCGTAGCACATGTCGTGCACAACAAAACCACGCAGATGCAAGGTGTCTCGCTGCATAACTGCGGGATTGATGCCGTAGTTGCCTACCTGAGGATAGGTCAGCGTGACAATCTGGCCGGCATAACTTGGATCGGAAATAATCTCCTGGTAGCCCGTCATGGACGTGTTGAAAACAATCTCGCCGAAGGTTTCTCCGCTCGCACCACAGCACCTCCCCTCGAAGGTTGTTCCATCTTCGAGAACAAGCAGCGCGCGAGGCTGCGAGGTGGCGCTTGCCAGTGGATTCATATACTCTCCGATCTGCGCAGGAGCATGCCGAGCCATAAAAAAAAGAGCACTCCTTGTGGAGGCTCAACAGCGAACATGCGCACTCAACGCTATGGGCCTTGCCGGTGTCTCGCACCGTCCTTAAAGGTTGGTAGTATTGTAGCGCATAACCAATAAAGGAGATGGCATGTTTCCAGATTTTCTAGAGAATCCCTCAGATGTTGCTGCCCCACTTCTTCTGGGATGTACTCTGACAAGGACAATTACGCTTAATGGCGAGAAACACAAACTAGTTGCAAGAATTGTGGAGACCGAAGCTTACGACCAAGATGATCCCGCAAGTCATGCGTTTGGCGGTCCTAGCGAGCGCAATGCAGCCATGTTTGGACCTGCGGGCCACCTCTACGTTTACGTTTCGTACGGAATGCATCACTGCTGCAATATAGTGTGCGGACCCGAAGGATTTGGCAGCGGATGCTTGGTGCGCGCTGTTGAGCCTCTTGAGGGTGTAGAGGTAATGCGCGAGCTCCGCGAGGCGGGACGCGCAGGTAAGCACTCACTCAAGCTGCGAGACCTCACCAACGGTCCAGGTAAAGTGTGCGCTGCGCTTGGTATAGACAAGGAACTCTACGGACATGACCTAACGGTTGAGCCACTTATGCTGGACTTTGCTCCCCTGCTACCAGGAGAAACGATTGGGAGTTCACCTCGCGTAGGCATTAGTAAAAACGTTGATGCTCCAAAGCGCTTTTTCATTGAGGGAAACGCGTTTGTTTCACGGGCGTAGAGCGTTTCAAGAGCGTAGGGCGTTTTAAGAGCGCAAGACGGGACCAAAAAAACTATCAATGAGCAGCACAAAAAAGGACCTTGGAGAACCAAGGTCCTTTTTTGACAATTGCGATAAAACAAGATGGCGGTGCAGTAAAAATTTAACTGCAGCAACACCGAGTTTCTCGCCAAATGCGATGCAATCTAGCAGACGCCCTGCGCCATCATTGCGTTTGCAACCTTAAGGAAGCCAGCGATGTTTGCGCCAAAGACCAGGTTGCCGGGGTGGCCGTACGTTGCAGCAGCCTCAGAAGCAGCGGTGTAGATGCTCTCCATGATTCCCTGCAGCTTGGAGTCCACCTCTTCAAACGTCCAGGAAAGATGCTCGGCGTTCTGAGACATCTCAAGACCGGAAACAGCTACGCCACCTGCATTTGCAGCCTTTCCAGGTGCGAAGAAGACGCCGTTCTCAATGAGGTAATTGGTTGCCTCGAGGGTGGTTGGCATGTTTGCGCCCTCAACGACGTACTTGGTACCGTTAGCAACAAGTTTCTGCACGTCAGCAAGCTCGAGCTCGTTCTGAGTTGCGCACGGCATGGCAATGTCACACTTCTGGCTCCAAGGACGTTCGCCTGGGAAAAAAGTAGCGGAAGGACGTGCGTCGGCGTACTCCTTGATGCGGGCGCGGCGAACCTCCTTGACGTCTTTCAGCAGCTCAACGTCAATACCCTCAGGGTCATAGACGTAACCTGAGGAGTCAGAAACGGTCACCACGGTTGCTCCGAGTTGCTGTGCCTTCTGGGCAGCGTAGGTAGCAACGTTTCCGGAGCCGGAGATGCAGACCGTTTTGCCTGCGAGAGAATCGTTCTTCTCGGCAAGCATGTGTGTGAGGAAGTAAACCGCGCCGTAGCCGGTAGCCTCGGTGCGAGCAAGGGAGCCGCCAAAGGAGAGGCCTTTGCCGGTCAGGACGCCGGTCCACTCGTTGCGGAGGCGCTTGTACTGGCCAAACATGTAGCCGATCTCACGTGCGCCGGTGCCGATGTCGCCAGCTGGGACGTCCGTGTTTGGACCAATGTGGCGAGCAAGCTCGGTCATGAATGACTGGCAAAACGCCATAATCTCGCGGTCGGACTTGCCCTTTGGATCAAAGTCAGAGCCGCCCTTGCCGCCGCCCATTGGAAGCGTGGTCAGGGAGTTCTTGAAGATTTGCTCGAAGCCGAGGAACTTCAGGATAGAAAGGTTAACTGTTGGATGGAGACGGAGACCGCCCTTGTAAGGTCCAATTGCGGAGTTGAACTCGATGCGGTATCCGCGATTGACCTGGACGTTGCTGGCGTCATCAATCCATGGAACGCGGAACATAACAGTACGCTCTGGCTCAACAAGACGCTCAAGCAATGCGGCTTTCTCGAACTCTGGATGTGCGTCAAGTGCGGGCTGGATGGTGGTAAGAACTTCTTTTGCTGCCTGGATAAACTCAGGCTGATCTGCGTAACGCTCTTCAAGCTGTGCGATTACCTTAGATGAATAGCTCATAAAATCCCTTTCGAAGTGGTTACGAATAGCATAGTCATCCAATGTTTCGATTACATAACAAAATAAAAAAATCTGATAAACAAAAATTAGTTCAAAAAGATTGCAATTTATTCTTGCTCTTAGGCGATTTGTCACCTATACTTTTCTCTCGGCTCGGGGTGTAGCGCAGCTTGGTAGCGCAACTGCTTTGGGAGCAGTGGGTCGCTGGTTCGAATCCAGTCACCCCGACCAGCTTTTGTACGTTTTGCTCTATGCGGCGGTAGTTCAATTGGTAGAGCATCAGCCTTCCAAGCTGACTGTTGCGGGTTCGAGTCCCGTCCGCCGCTCCATAAAATTCCCTATTTTAAATTCTTCCCTGTTCTAGGCGTAATTCTAAATATTTATCCCGCCTCTTGTTTCTTCAAGGGAGCAGGAGACTTTTTTAGACGTGTTAGTGATTTTTCCGCGGTTATTTCTGTTTTCAAAGACATCTTATTAGCAATTTTCCTCTTTACTTGTAATCATCTACTTTTGATTAATTTTTTTGAATATTAATGCAATTAAATACATTTCTATGAATACATAATTTTTGTCCTCAAAGTTATGTGCCAAAAAAGGTAAAAAACCCGTTTAGTTGGGGATGAAAACTGAAAATTAGTCGATTTATCCCCAACTAAGACGATTTTTTACCGCACTAAAAACTTTTATCTGGGCAAACGTTGTATGCAAAAAAATGAAATCTCCAACTAAACGGATTTTTTACCACTTGAAGGATATGTTTTGCCTCAAACAGCGTTGATTGCACAGACTGCGCAGGCCAACGCCCAGCTAAGCATCTACCCTGCCCCACTTAACCAGCAAAAAAGAAGGCTATGCGAAGCACAGCCTTCTTTGCACTTGTAATCTATACGCCAAAAACTAACGACGAGCCTTTACAGAGTATGCAAGACCGGAAGCAATAATACCTGCAGCAGCAAGTGCGCTTGCAATGGACATTGCATCGCCAGTATCTGGCAGGTTAGACCTCTTCTCTTAGGAGTCTTAGGCTTTGGCTCTGGATTGGGATCTGGCGTTGAGATTGGTGTAGAAGTTACTGGCTGTCAGTCTCTCTTTAACCAGCGTACCATCAGCCTTGTAAAGGCTATACGTTGCACCAGCGACAGGCTTGGAAGCATCGTCCGAATCAGTCTTCACGAGCTTCAAAGGAGAAGGAACTGCACGATATGTAAGGTAATACTGCCTGATGCGGTTTACAGAACCGTCTGCATTGAAGCCAGGAGCCAAAACCGAATTATCGCGAAGGCTAGAGTTACAAGTACCAATCGCAAGAGATGCTCCCTCTGGGACATCGATATCGTTTGCAATATAGACGTAAGAATCACCAGGTCCCGCAGCCTTAATCTCGTCAACCGACTTACGAACAGTGGTCAGCAACAGATTGGTTGAACGATCAGTTTCAAGCTTATTACCGCCGGCAACAGAGTCATCTGCGGTAACGCCAGCATACTCGGACATGTATACAACATGACCCTTTGTGTTGTAACACGCAGACACCTGGCGATCCTCAAATGCCGCAGAAGTCGTATATGTAGCAGCAAGATTATCAAGACCAAGAACGCTCACTGCACCGTTACCATAAATAGGAAGGCCAGCATTTCTTTGAGCAATAGAATCACTTAGACCAAGGCCATTAAGCTGTCTGTATGCAAGATCGTCGACATAGTGATACACGGCCGTTGCTGTATCAATGACTCGTGCAGGATAGCGTTTGGTGTATGCGTGAATGCCTTCCCAAGATTTCTTAATGCCACCCTGAATTCCCAGATGATAAGACCTATCAGAAATGTTCAGTGGTGCGGAGAACTTAATGTACTGACGAGCTGTGACTAGTGCAGTAAATACAGCAGCGGCTCTTCATATGAAGTGCCACCCATAATAGACTGACCATTGACCTTGACGGTAAACATCAAATTAGTCTTTGGACCACCACCTGAAAGAGCACCTGTTGCATCCATTGGCTTGTACGTATCAACAGCAGCACGTGCCGAAACAGCCACCTTACGCAGGCCATAACCATTTGGATCATTGTGTGGGAAGTTAATCAGATTCTCTGCATCGCCGAGAAGGACATAGTAAGCACGAATTTCTCCGCCCTCGGCAATCATCTGCGCAACAGAATATTTAGTTGGATCCATGTCCAGCTTGAGCGCAGTTCCATCAGACTTTACCCAGTAATAACGCGCGATGACACCTGTACGGTCCTCTCGCAGTTTAGCAACCTGAGCAGTAATCTCTGCCTGAATTTCAGCATCTGAAATAAAGTCAGGGAATGGATTTGCCACGGTCTACGTACCGTCAAGCGAAGCGCCGTCCACATCTTCGGAATAAACTGTTGGGTCGGCAGCAAATGCTGTGTGTGGAAGAGCAAACTCTAAAATCGCGCCCACAAATAGCATGCAGATAGCTAAAAACGTGAAGCGAGAAAATCAAGCGCTTCTAACAGAAGTACCGTTCATACATCCTTCTTTCAGCGTGAAGGGTGAATATTTATGTATATACCATAGCTCATTTCTTATCATTTATGCAGATGAGACCAAAACAGATGATATTTTTGTTCATTAAATCGCTAGAGGAACATATTCAAGCGGCCTAGACTACTGGTCTAGGCCGCTTGTTAAGTCCACTTGTTAAGACTACATTAGACCGCTGACTTAAGTGGTGGTTTGCTGGTCCGTATTACTTACATCTACTTATCAGGAGTAAGGTGCCAAATCTCATTGTTATATTCGGCAATAGTTCTATCAGATGAGAACGTTCCTGCCATAGCAATATTTACAAGAGACTTCTGGAGCCACGCTCTCCTATCCTCATAATCATCGAACACGTGCTCTTTTGTTGAAATGTATGCTTCCAAATCAAGCAGCGTCATAAACCAGTCTTTTGAGCACAAGTTTTTGTGAAGACGCTCCAGGCACTCCTCATTACCAAGAGAAATAAACTCTGGGCTAATTAAGAAATCAACGAGTGGTTTAATCTGGGGCTTCTTATAAAACTCTTTTGCTTTGTAACCTTTGTGCTCATAAAGGCTTACAACCTCATCACTTGAAGCACCAAACGTGTAGATATTCTCCTTGCCTACCAAGTCGGCAATTTCTACATTTGCACCATCAACTGTGCAAACGGTAACAGCGCCGTTAAGCATGAACTTCATGTTGGAAGTTCCAGAAGCCTCCTTGGAAGCCAGTGAAATCTGCTCAGAGATATCTGCTGCTGGAATAACGTGCTCAGCGGCAGTAACGTTGTAATTCTCGATCATTATCACCTGAAGATATGGTGAAACATCTGCATCGTTTGCAATCAAAGATGAGAGAACAAGAATTGCATGAATGATATCTTGAGCAGCCACGTATGCTGGTGCAGCCTTACCACCAAAAATGACAGTAATAGGATGCTTTGGAAGGTGTCCGGACTTAATATCAAAATATTTCCAAATCAAATAAAGCAATAGCATTTGCTGACGCTTATATTCGTGGAAACGCTTCACCTGGACATCAATAATGGAGTCGGCATTAACGTTTGCATCTTGATTGTCCAGCAAAAATTTGACCATTCGATCTTTTGCTGCTTGCTTTATTTGCTGCAGCTGATTGAGGACTTCTTCGTTATCGCGATACTCTAAAAGCCCCTCGAGATGAGCGGTTGTTCTCCAGCCATTCCCTAATAACGCATCAAGATACTCGGCAAGCTCGGGATTACAACCCATTAGCCAGCGACGGAAAGTAATTCCATTAGTTTTGTTAGAGAATTTCTCTGGGTACAAATCAAAGAATGGCTTGAGCTCTGTCTCTTCCAAAATCTTAGTATGAAGCGCTGCAACGCCATTGATACTAAAGCCGTAATGAATGGCAAGGTTAGCCATGTGAACTTTCTTATCAATGATGACTTGTACACTTGGATCTGCAACGGTACTACGGATGTGTTCGTCAAGCTTTTTAATAATCGAAGCAATCTTTGGAGAAACTTCCTCGATAAATTTAAGAGGCCATTTCTCAAGAGCTTCTGCCAAAATCGTATGATTTGTGTATGCAACTAGTGAAGAAACAATGGTTACAGACTCTTCAAACGAGATATCGTATTTCTCAGTCAAGATACGAATAAGCTCTGGAATTACCATTGTGGGGTGCGTGTCGTTAATCTGAATCACAACATAGTCAGCGAGGTCATGAACATTACTGCCGCGCTCAACCGCCTCTTTAACAATCAGCTGTGCAGCATTTGAAACCATAAAATATTGCTGATACACACGAAGAAGCTGACCGTCTTCGTCCGAATCGTCGGGATACAAAAAGAGCGTTAGATTCTTTTTTAAAGCAGTCTTATCAAAATCAATAGCGTCATCAGAAACTAATGATTCGTCAATACTTTGCAGGTCAAACAAACGAAGCCTGTTTTTCTTTGTTCGGCCATATCCCAAAACATCAATGGAATAGAGCTCAGACGTCACCGAGAAATCTCTAAATTCTACGGTAAATGATGTCTTCTCGTCTTCAAGCCACCTATCATCAGCAAGCCAAGCATCCGGAACGGCAGTTTGCTGTCTATCTAAAAACTGCTGATGGAAAAGGCCAAAATGATACTTAAGGCCTACACCATCGCCTGGCAAACCAAGTGTTGACATGGAGTCGATAAAGCATGCTGCCAATCGACCAAGACCACCGTTACCAAGTGAAGGCTCAACTTCAAGCTCTTCGATGTCTTCGAGCGAATGGCCTGCTTTAGAAAGCTGCTCTTTTAACTCGTTATAAATTCCCAGATTGATGAGGTTATTTGAAAGCAGCTTTCCAATGAGAAACTCTGCAGAAATGTAATAGAGTCTCTTCTTACCATCGTTTAACGGAAGAGCTTCCGACTTACTCTTAACCACTTGAAGCAGTAATTCAAAAACTTGCTTGTCAGTAATTTCAGACAGAGGTTGATTAAATTGTTGAAGAGATAAAGTGTCTAAGTTCATTACTTCTCCTCTTTGTACACTCTGAAGTACATCTCGGTAATAGTTCTTAAGAAATCTTCTGTGTGACGCGTGATGGCTCCCTGCTTCATACGCCAACACCAGTTGCCGCCAACAGTGGCCGGAATATTCATTCGTGCAGAATCATCTAAGCCGAGAAGATCTTGCATAGTGTGAATACAGGTGTCGCTCACAGAAGCTGCGATTCCACGTGAAAGCGCCTCACCAATTGGCTCATCTTTTGAGCGATGCAGATAAATATCTGCCTGTTCGCGCTCTCTATCGCTAGCCAGCTTTTCGTACCAACCACGAGCAGTTGGATTATCATGCGTTCCCACATAAGCAATGGTATTTGCAGTGTAGTTATGAGGAAGGTCTCTTGAATCGTGCTTTCCGTCAAATCCGTATTGCAAGATTTTCATTCCTGGGAATCCAGTTTTTTCTCGCATGGCAATGAGTTCTGGTGTAATTAAGCCAAGGTCTTCCGCAATGATTGGAAGCTTACCCAGCTGCTTTTCCAGTTCCTTAAACAGCTCCAAATCTGGACCCTTTGTCCATTTACCTTCTGTGGCATCTGCAGCTCCATAAGGAATCTCCCAGTATGCCTCAAAGCCCCTAAAATGATCGATTCGAAGCACATCAAACATCTCAAGATTTGTCTTTACTCGCCAAACCCACCATGCATAATGCGATTTCTTCATATACTCCCAGTTATAAATGGGGTTTCCCCAATATTGACCGGTGGAAGAAAATTGATCAGGAGGAGTGCCCGCAACCGTAATAGGCCGTCCTGTTTCATCCGTTTTAAACAGTTCTGGCTGTGCCCACATCTCAACAGAATCGCGCGAGACATAAATGGGAAGATCACCAATTATAAGTACTCCCCTTTTATTGGCATAAATCTTAACCTTTGCCCATTGAGTAAAGAAGAAATACTGAGTCATCTTGTGATACAAAACTGACTTTTGCAGTTTCTTAATTTCTTTTGCAGTAGTCTCGTTTCTGTGCTGATAAAGTTTTGGCCACTCCCAGTAAGCTTTATGTCCAAATTCTTCCTTTAGGGACATGAACTCCGCATAAGGATCAAGCCACTCTGCCTGATCGTGACAGAACTTCTCAAAATCAGCAGGAACATCTTGCATAAACCTATCAAAGGCACGGTTAAGTAAACGACGATGATTTACAAAAAGCGCACCATAATCAACGCAAGTATTGCTAGTCCCAAAAGAAATATCTTCAAAGTCATCTGACTTTAAATATCCAAGTTTCTCAAGATCTTTTAAATCTATATAGTAAGGACTTCCCGCTGCAGCAGAAAAAGACTGATAAGGAGAGTCGCCATAACTTGTGGTGGTAAGAGGCAAAACTTGCCAATATCTTTGTTTTGTTCTGACGAGAAAATCAATAAAATCGTAGGCTTCTTTGCCAAACGTACCAATCCCGTATGAATTTGGAAGAGAAGAAACGGCCATAAGTACTCCGCTTGCTCGTCCCATAGTTGCCTCTTTCACAAAAAGAGTACTGGCCTATCTCTTTCACGATAAGCCAGTACAAAGCATTAATACTTAACTAGATTATCTTGCGTATTCTTATCAAAGAGATGAACAGCATTATCTTCAAATTTAAACCACACTTCATCACCAATTTTGAGGTCTCGTTTTGCAAGTTCAGTTGCTGGAACAATAAGGACAAAATTACCGTCGTCTGTATGAACATGAAGGTGAACAGTGGAGCCCATAAGCTCGCTTACCTCAAGATTACCCTTAAAAGCGCCAATTCCATTTGGTTCAGTCAAATAAATTTGCTCTGGCCTAATTCCGACTATAACGTCTGTTGCTGGTGCAGCAACCCACGACTGTGCTAACAGGTTTGCCATCTCAGGAGAAATTTCAAATGACATGTTTTCTGTCTCTACATGAAACTCATTATCCACGCGGATAAGATGCGCATCAAAGAAATTCATTTGAGGCATGCCAATAAAACCAGCAACAAAGAGGTTTGCAGGCCTATTGAACACTTCTTGTGGAGTTCCAATTTGCTGGACAAATCCGTCTTTCATAATGACAATGCGGTCACCCAAGGTCATAGCCTCTGTCTGGTCATGTGTAACATAAACAAAGGTTCCATTAACCTTCTGACGAAGCTTAATAATCTCTGTACGCATCTGGTTTCTCAGCTTTGCGTCAAGGTTTGAAAGTGGCTCATCCATCAAGAAGACTTTTGGATCACGAACAATTGCGCGACCAATTGCAACACGCTGACGCTGACCACCGGAAAGTGCCTTTGGCTTACGATCAAGATATGCCGTGATGCCTAATGTTTCTGCAGCTGCACGGACCTTCTCGTCAATAACTTGTGGATCTACCTTCTTAAGCTTAAGGGTAAATGCCATGTTGTCATAAACGGTCATATTTGGATACAGCGCATAGCTTTGGAAGACCATTGCGATGTCTCGATCTTTTGGTGCAACATCATTGACAAGCTTTCCATCAATATAAAGCTCACCAGCAGAAATATCTTCTAGGCCTGCAATCATGCGAAGCGTAGTAGATTTGCCGCAACCCGAAGGACCAACAAGCACCACAAACTCGTGCTCCTTGATAGTGAGATTGAAGTCTTGAACAGCGACAACACCTTCTTCAGTCACCTCAAGGTTGCTCTTTTTCTGCTCAGTTTTCTTACCAAAGAGAGACTTGCGCTTCTTCTCATTTGGGTAAATCTTTTTTATATTCTTTAAAACGATTTCTGCCATGATAAAACCTTTCAGAAATGCCTATAGCTTGCTGCAATACATTGAGATTTAGCCTTTTACCGCGCCAGAAATGACACCATTGATGATGTAGCGCTGGCACAGCAAATACATAATGACAATTGGGATAATAACCATCATGATGCAGGCAAACATTGGACCCATCTCTACGCGTCCATATCCACCTCTAAAGTACTGAATCAGAATTGGGATAGTTTGGTATTTGGTTCTATCCAGTACGAGGTATGGAAGCAAATAGTCATTCCAGACCCACATGGTTTCGAGAATACCAACAGAAATATACGTTGGCTTCATAATAGGTAAAACAACATGGAAGAATGTCTGAAGTGGATTGCAACCATCAATAGTTGCAGCTTCCTCAATCTCAAGAGGAATGGTCTTAACAAATCCAGCAAACATGAATACTGCTAATCCAGCACCAAAGCCCAAGTAAATGAAGCAAATGTTAAAAGGAGTATTAAATCCAAGTGTATTTGCCATATTGGACAGCGTGAACATAAGCATCTGGAAAGGTACTACCATCGAGAAGACAAACAGGTAGTACAAAATGTTGCTAATGCGATTTTTTACACGAACAATAAACCATGCACACATTGAGCAGCAAACCAAAATCAACGCTACGGATGTGATGGTAATTACTAGAGAATATCCAAAGGCTGCTAAAAAGCCTTGCTTCTCTAAAGCGGCAATGTAGTTAGCAAAACCTGCAGAGTTCTCTGATGTAACAAAATCAAACGCCGTGGATGTAGTAATAGTTGTTTCTTCTTTGAATGAATTCATCAAGATCATAACCATTGGATAAATCCATGCAAGAGAAAGAATGGTAAAGAATACAGCAAGAATTTTATTAATGATTTTATCGCGCTTCATTATTGCTGCACCTCCCTTGACCTGGTGGCTCTCAGCTGAATCATGACAATACAAATAACTAGAATGCAGAAAATAACAGCTTTAGCCTGGCCGATACCCATCCACTTTGCTCCCTGTCGAGCGTAGAAGGTATTGTAGATATTAAGAGCAAGCATTTCAGTTGCGTGCTTAGGCTCACCTGCAGTAAGCGCCAGATTCTGATCAAATAATTTAAAGCCATTTGTTACCGTTAAGAAAAGACAAATAGTAATGGTAGACATAAGGTTTGGAATTTTTACCTTCCAAAGTGTCTGCCAAGCATTTGCTCCATCAACTCTCGCTGCTTCAAGATAATCACTTGGGATAGACTGCAGGCCAGCAATATAAATGATCATCATGTAACCAACTTGCTGCCAAAGAGTAAGAAGAATCATTCCCCAGAATCCAGCAGTGCTATTAAGCGCAAGAAGCTGCTCGCCCACAATAGAAAGCGCGCAGTTAATCAAAATATTCCAGATGTATCCCAGAACAATGCCGCCAATAAGATTAGGCATAAAAAAGACAGTTCTAAATGAATTGGTACCCTTAAGGTCTTTTCTAGTTAAGGCAAGCGCAATTGCAAGCGCTAATACATTAATAAGAACTGTTGAGACTAATGCAAATAATGCGGTATACCAAAAAGCATTAGCAAACTGTGGGTCAGAGAAAGCTGCTACATAGTTATCTAGACCAACTGGTTTAGCATCGCTAATGGTAATAAATTTACAAAACGAAAGATAAAATCCCTGCACAAACGGAATCATAAAGCCAAACAAAAAAGATAGCGCAGTAGGCAGAACAAATAATGGCCACCACCGCTTCAACATCTTAGCCATAGAGATACCCTCCAATAACAAAAGACGAGAAGAGAGATCTCTCTTCTCGTCTCTCACCAATCAAAGCATTACTAGAAGGACTACTATGCGTTAGCCTCTTTTTCAGTCTTCCAACCATCAACGAATGCGGACTTAACAGCATCCCAGTCCTCTGTTCCTGCTGCATAGCCCTTAAGTGCACTGGAGAGATTGTTCTTCCACTCCTGAGAAGGAATGTAAATGAAGTCCCAAGCCACGGACTCATTACCCTTCTTTGCATACTCAGCTGCAATGTTTGCAAGGGCGTTCTTAGTTGCCTTTGCATTCTTGAATGGAATGGTGAAGCCCATATCCTCAGCGATTGCAGTGGTAGCAGTATCAGAAGTTACGCACCAATAGATAAAGTCAAGTGTTGCCTTCTGGGAAGCATCATCTGCCTTGGAGCTTACGCACCAGTAATTCTCGCCACCAGAGCACATACCCTGCTTCTCTTCACCCTTTACGCCAATGTAAATTGGAATCATACCAAGAGCATCGTCACCAAGCTTCTTGATGTCGTTATATGCCCAAGTACCGTTCTGGTAGAAGACTGCGTCGCCGTTGACAAACTCTGCAACAGCATCATCACCGGTCTTGCCAGAAAGCTCTGTTGGGCTGCATGTAGCATTGTTGATATAGAGATCAAAAATCTGCTTGTAGTTAGGGAGATACGTTCCCTTAATTTCCTTAGCCTCAGGCTTACCAGTATCCTTGAACTCATAGTACAGAGGAAGATTTGCAAGGTGTGTGGTAAAACGCCAGTCAGAACTGGAATCAAGGCCAGCGCTGGTAAATGCACCCTTTACGCCAAGCTCTGCTTTGCGAGCCTGAATATCCTCAACGACCTTCTTTAGTGAGGCAAAGTCCTTGATGTCATCTCCCTTATAGCCAGCCTTCTCAAGCAGCTTCTTGTTGTAGATAATGCCGTAGTCTTCCTCTACATAGTCAACACCGTAGACAACGCCATCCTCCTGAAGTTTAAGAGCGTCATTGGTAAGCTCATCCAGAATCTTGGCACCCTTTAGGTCAATACAGTAATCCTTTACACCAATAAGACCAGAAGGACCATTTGTCTGGAACAGTGTTGGAGCTACAGAAGCGTCCTTGTTAATCTCAGACTGGAATGTCTGTGCATAAGTATCAGAAGCAGCGGTTACTACCTTTACAGGAACCTTTGTTTCCTCAGTATACTTAGCTGCAAGATCTTTCCACTGCTGATCAGACTCAGGCTTGAAGTTTAGAAAGTAAACAGAGCCTTTTGCTGAATCAGATTCTCCCTGCTTTGAAGGATTATTTCCTCCACAAGCAACAAGACCCAGTGAGCAAAGAGCTGATGCACTTAAGGTGACAAACTGCCTACGATTGATACCGGACATAAGACTCCTCCTTAGAGAGCGCTCCTATCCCTTTGCTAGGTTGAAGCCTCTTCTCTTGATTTTCATAAGCTATGCTTTGATACATGTTCAAAACAATTTTGCTTACTTCTATAGAGTAAAAGTATATTTATACTATCAAGTTGTTTAAACAACTCACCCCTGAGCGGTATGAAATTATCGGTAAATGGTATGAAAGGAATCATTTTATGTAACTTTCATTTTATAAAGCTACTATCTAATCAAGAGCAATTTGAACATGCAACTCCAACCTTCAACAGCACGTTAAGGAAAAAATATGCCAAGCGCACGGTTTAATACGATTTATCATGATTTAAAAAATAAGATCTTAGACGGGACATATGCGTATGAGTCCTATTTACCAACCGAGATGGAGCTTACTAAGATATATTCCTGCTCCAGAAACACCGTTCGACGTGCGCTCACACTTCTGTCCGATGAAGCCTTTCTTCAGCCTATTCACGGTAGAGGCGTACGCGTTATTTGGCAGAAAAAGCCAAGTGAGATTATTGGCTCATTAGAAGGACTTGAGTCCTTTCAAGAATATGCCCACAGAAACAATCTTGTACCTGATACAAATGTTATTGTCTTTGAGCACGTTCCTTGCACAGACGATATTTCTCATCAAACTGGTTTTAAAGCAGGAGAAGAACTTATCCACATTGTTCGAATCCGTAAACTCGACGGATCTTCTCGCCAGATAGACAACGACTACCTTTTAGCATCTGCCGTTGGAAATCTAACCATTGCTGATGCATCAACGTCTATCTTTGCATATCTAGAGAACACGCTTCACATGAAAATTCTAAAGAGCAAAAGAACAATCAGTGTTGAGCTGGCAACTAAAGAAGACCAGCAAGATTTAGAGCTTGGAGATTTTAACTGCGTTGCAGTGGTGGAAAGCCATTCATTCAACTCAAAAGGCGTTATGTTTGGCTTCACACAAACTCGCAGTCACCCAGAAACGTTCTGCTATAAAGTTATTTCAAAGAGATAGCCTGACGTTAAATGTGCAGAATAAATTTCTTCTCTAATTTGTGGAAGACAGTATAGCCAATTACTAGGGCAAGAACCGCAGAAACAAGGCAACCTAAAATGGTGCTTGTTGCAGGGAACTTCTGAAAAAGAAGGCAGTCTCTAATAAATGTTACAAAGTGAAACATTGGATTAAAGCGCATAATCTGAAGCATCCAAGGTGACATGATGTTAACGGAGTAGAAGAGCGGCGTACCGTACATCCAAGCGGTGGTTACAACACTCCATAGGTGGATTACGTCTCTAAAGAAAACTGCAAGGGCCGAGAGAAGCATTGCAAGACCAATGCAAAAACAAGCCAAGAGCAACAAAGCGACAGGTGTTAACAGCGCATAAATTGTCAGCGGAATGTGGAAGACAAGCATAACAATGCCAACAGCAATGAGCGAGAAAAGATAGTTTACAACTGCAAAAAGCACTTTTTGCACAGGGAAAACAACGCGGTTGATACGAACTTTCTTAAGTAGACTGGATGCATCAATAATTGAGCGCATTCCCATAGTTGTTGCATCGTTCATCAGCTGAAACGCTGTGTTACCCAGAATAAGATACAGAGGATAGTTCACAACATCCTCGGCGCGGTTGCCCAAAAAAGTAGAAAAGACAACTGCCATAACGGTCATCATCAAAAGTGGGTTCAAAACGGACCAGACAACACCCAAGATGGAGCGGCGATACTTGAGCTTGAAGTCTTTACTTACCAGCTGACGCAAAATGAATTGGTCACGCTGGTGTGTTGGGTACCACGCGTCTCGAGCAGAAACAGCAACAAGACTTGCACTTGCACCATTAGTATTTGCAGAAACTACACTTGTGTCCTGCGCATTATTAGTTTGTTTTGAAGACTCGCTCACGCGCTATCCTTTTCTACCGATTTCTGTATGGTTTATCCTAGCACAGACAGACAAAGCCGTTTAAACTTGAAACGTCGTTGAACTGTTTTCTCCACTATTTTATTTGGATATGTGGTGACAAGACTATTTAGTAACTGTGCGCTCAACAGCAGCGCTTGTAGAAATGGTGCAAAATGTCTCAATCCCCTCTTGGACGCACGCTTATCATTGCTAATCCAGCTGCTCATAGCGGTAAAGGTGCTGCTGGTGCAGAGTTTGCTTGCCACTTTTTAACCAGCTATTCAGCAGCAACGGACGGATACGAACTCAAGCTCACCACAGCTATGGGAGACGCTCGTGTCATGGCCGCAGAAGCTGCAGATTTTGATACGGTTGTCGCACTTGGCGGAGATGGCGTCATCCACGAGGTGGTCAACGGCCTCATGACCTTATCGCCAGAGGTGCGTCCAGCACTTGGCATTATCCCTATGGGTTCCGGAAACGATTACGCACGCACCCTGGGCATGAAAATCAATGATCCAGAGGGTGCATTTGCGCAGCTGGTTCGCGGCAAGGTAAAGCAGCTAGAAATTGGTCGCATCAACGATGTCTACTTCATGGAGACCATGTCGTTTGGACTTGATGCAGCTATTGCAGCCGACACCACAAAGCGCCGCGCAAATAACTCGTCAACTGAGGGCGAGGCACTCTTCTTAACCTCGGGTCTCAAGTTTATGGCTGCAGGCAGCAAGGGTTACCCTTGCACCGTCTCGTTTGATGGCGAGAAGGACATTGATCTCCAAGCCCTTATCATGGCCTTCCAGATTGGCCCAACGTATGGCGGCGGCTTTAAGGTCTGTCCACATGCGCAGCCCGACGATGGCCTTCTTACCGTCTGCTACAACACTAAAGTGCCCAACATCCCTCACCTGCTGGCTCTGTTTGGCCTGGCTAAGGCTGGCAAACACGTCGACTCCCGCATTATTGAGGAGCGTCACCTCAAGCAAGCAGTGGTAACTTTCCACAAGCCTGTCCCTATTCAGGTAGACGGAGAAGAGCTCCCTTTTGCAGAACAGTTTGTCATTGAGGTCATTCCCGCCGCGCTTTCCGTAATTGTTCCCTAGCACACGGCGCCGCTGCAACACGCAGCTTGCGCGCCACAACTTGCACGATACGCTAGATCAAAAAGGGGCATCGTGCGTCATGTTATGAGAAGACCGATCTTCTCGCCAAAAGGTTTAGCGTTAAAGAAACAAGGGCACCTGCCAGCGCAGATGCCCCTGAATTTGTATCGTGTGAGTAAAAGCTTAGCGAGCTTCGCACTCAAGCAGAGCCTTAACCTCAGCTGCGGTATCAAGCTCCATAACGCGAGCAGTGAGCTCGTCTGCCTCAGCCTTTGTCCAAGCAGCAATGGTCTTGCGGGTGCGCAGAACAGATGGTGCAGAGACGGAGAACTCATCCAGGCCGAAGGAAAGAAGGACTGGAATGAGCAGCGGATCTGCAGCTGCCTCACCGCACATACCAACCATGATCTTCTCCTTATTGCCCTCACCGATGAGGTACTTAAGAGAACGGAGAACAGATGGCTGGTAGACCTCGTAGAGGTAGGCAACGCGATCATTGCCGCGGTCAGCGCACATGGTGTAACCAATGAGGTCGTTGGTACCAATAGAGAAGAAGTCGCACTCACGAGCCAGCTTATCTGCAATCAGAGATGCAGATGGAGTCTCGATCATGGTGCCAACCTCGATGTCCGTGTTGTAAGCTACGCCCTCAGCGTCAAGCTCACGCTTGCACTCCTCAACAAGAGCTTTTGCCTGGCGGACCTCGTCAACAGTGGTAACAAGAGGAAGCATAATCTTGATGTCACCAAATGCGGATGCGCGGAGAAGAGCGCGAAGCTGAACCTTGTACTGTTCAGCATTGTTGAGGCAGTAACGGATAGCGCGGAAGCCCATGAATGGGTTCTCCTCGGCCTTCATGTTGAGGTAAGGAATCTCCTTATCACCACCGACATCAAGGGTACGAATGATGACTGGCTTATCCTTCATGCGAAGAGCAACCTTCTGGTAAGCAGCAAACTGCTCTTCCTCGCTTGGAAGCTCCTTTGCATCCATGAACAGGAACTCAGAGCGGAAAAGACCAATACCCTCAGCGTCAGCGTCAACTGCGCCGTTGGCGTCATCTGGATTACCGATGTTAGCAACAAGCAGAACCTTGATGCCGTCAGCAGTTACGGTCTCCTTGCCACGATAAGCCTCAAGAGCGGCTTTCTCTGCAGCATAAGCCTCAGCCTGAGCCTTGTACTCAGCAAGCTCAGCCTCAAAAGGATTAACAACAACCTTGCCGTTGGTGCCGTCGACAACAATAGCATTGCCAGTTGCAACCTCAGAAGTGATGTTAGGAACAGAAAGAACTGCAGGGATCTCAAGAGCACGAGCAATGATTGCGGAGTGAGAAGTACGACCACCAGTCTCGGTAACAATACCTGCAACGTGGTCCTTATCAATGTCTGCGGTCATAGAAGGAGTCAGCTCATGGCAGACAATGACGGAGTTCTCTGGAAGTGTGGAGAGGTCAACAACCTCTTTACCAAGAAGGTCAGCGAGAAGACCGGTCTTTACGTCAGCAACGTCTGCAGCGCGCTCACGGAAGAGCTCATCCTCCATACCAAGGAACATGTTGTAGTACATGTCGTATGCGTCACCTACAGCCTGCTCAACGCAGGTGCCACCGTCAATTGCGCCGTTAACAGCCTCTTTGATGCCCTCATCCTCTGCAAACTCAATGTGAGCACCCATAATTGCAGCAGCTTCCTCGCCCACCGTCTTGGTCATGCGCTCAATCTGCGCATTAGTCTGTGCAATGAATTTAGTTACAGCCTCTGCGTAACGAGCCTTCTCTGCAGCTGTATCTTCAACAGTGTGTGGAGTAAAAGTAAGATCTGGATCTACGGCAACCTGAGCAGTACCGATGCCGATTCCATTGGACGCATTGACTCCCTCAAACATACTTGCTCCTATCATTGTCCGCGAAGCGGTGCGTGTAGTTCTGCTTGACTGCCCAAAAAGACAACAGTCGCAGAGTCAAACCTATCTTTGTACAGAGTAACATTTTTTTATACCGTTACGTTATGAATATCTTCAAATAAATCTCAATAAAAAGCACTTGGTGAGAAATTACTTCTTACCAAGTGCTTGTGCGTTCACAATAGTAAAAAAGTTATGTATGCTTCATGCGATGCGAGTGCACCATCTGAGGGTTTCTCGCCAAAAGAACTACGTGTTCTAGCTGCGATTACTACTCAGAATCTGCAAGCCAAGAAGACTTACCCTCGCGGCTCTCCTCTTTCTGACGAGCAAGCTGAATCTCTTCTGCAATAGAAGCAGGCATTTCTCGGCCCATCTTCTTGTAGAGAGCAGTAACAACGCGATCGATGGTTGCGCGCTTTGCGATTCCTCGGCTTGCTGCAGTTGCCGTACCGCAAGCAGAAGCGTAGATAAGCGCAGTGTCGTAATCGTAGCCAGCGGTAGTCTTTGCCAAAAAGCCTGCAACCATAGAGTCACCAGCACCAGTTGCGTTAACAAGGCGAATCTTAGCAGTTGGAACAATGTGCTCAGTGCCGTACTCGTCCAGGAGCAGTGAACCTGCACCGCCACAAGAAACGATAACGTTGCGAGCGCCGCCGTCCTGAAGCTTCTTTGCAAATGGAATGCACTCTTCTGGAGTCTCTGGGTTTGCGCCAAAGATACGACCGACCTCGTGGTTGTTAGGCTTGATCAGGAATGGCTGAGCCTTGATAGCCTCCATAAGTAGCTGACCAGGAGCGTCGACAACAAACTGAATGCCGCGACCAGAAAGCTGAGCCATAAGACGAGTGTAGATATCCTCTGGAAGTGAGCTTGGAATAGAACCGGTAAGAACCAGGGTGTCACCTGCGCCAACAACATCCATGCGCTCCAGCAGCTCATCAACCTTTTTCTCTGGAATGCGTGGGCCATTGCCGTTGACCATGGTCATAACAATACCGTTAAGCTTGACGTTAATGCGGGTAAAGCCAGAATCCAGTTTGACGAAGTTACTTGGAATGCCCTGACGCTGAAGATCACTCAGCAGGTATTCACCAGTAAAGCCACCGACAATGCCCATAGCAACGGTGACCTTATCAAGCTCTTTTAAGAGCGTGGAGACGTTAATACCATTACCACCGCAGTGCAGCTCTTCTGATGAAGAACGGTTGGTAAAGCCCATGTCCAATGTGTTTGGATGCATGACATAGTCAAGCGCGGGATTAAGCGTCATTGTGTAAATCACGGCGAGTCCTCCGAACTACAATAAAATCATGGAGACTTCAGTATGACGCAATCACTCGAAACAAACAATTAGAAACTAGCGACTCACAAAAAATAAAAACCCCGACGCAAGCCGGGGTTTGAAATTCAAATGGTGGATCGTCAGGGGTTCGAACCCTGGACCTTGGGATTAAGAGTCCCCTGCTC